>CAKZZO010000127.1 GCA_937885175.1 uncultured Treponema sp.
CGCCTGTGCCCTTTTTGTCTTACTTGTGAATGGATTATAATGCGTTTGCCCTGAGTCACATGCTCATTCTATGCGCCACAAGGCTCCCGTGCTGCGTCCAAAAATTTCAGGCTCATACATACATTCCGCGCTCACTCCAGGACTTTGGTAAAGACCTTTGCGCTGGGCACGGAACAGGAAGGTAAAAGTCTGGCTGCCAATGGGAAGATAATCCCAGAAAGAGCGGATTTCCGCATCATACACATCCTGATGGCTCATGCTGTAGCGACTGTGCCAGCGTCCAGCCCAGCCTGTTCTTTCTGCTTGCCCAGCCTTGGCTACAGGTGGAAGGCTTGCCGTAGTCACGAAGGCAGCGTTGAGGATTTCGCAGCCAGCGGGAAGGGGTGCACGGACGGCCACAAAACTGCGTTCTTTTGTGGTGGATACATGCACTGTAGCGCGATAGATTGTACCGCTTGCAAGTGTCTTTTCTGTCACTTTTTTTCCTGTGCGGGCATCGGTAATTTCAGTATAGACACAGATGCCTTCATCCCGAGCCTTTTGTTCTTCGGCAGGCAGAGCGTAGGAAAGGGAGACTGTGTAGAAGAGATTTCCCCTGCCTTTTTTGGAAATGACGAGGGGGAGCGGACTTGCAGTAGAAAAATCTTTCTGCAGGTTTGTCATTGTGCCTTCTACAGGCTGACTTCCCAATCCCTTGAACTTTCCGCCCAGCATGGACTTTCCATCCAAAAGCATTTCTGCGCTAAAGTCTGTCTCCTCCAGCTTGTTTGTCCGAATGTATGCGTCCAGAGCGATGAGAACTCGACTTGTCATGGCGGTGGATTCCCAGCGACCTTTTCCTGCCCGCTGCATTTGCAGGAGTTCGTAGACCAGATGGCCATTGTACCTGTCCTCTGCATTCAGTGCGGTAAAAAGATGAAGGGCAAGGGCATAGCGTTCGGCATTTCCCCGATAAAAATACCAGCAGTCCCAAGGAGAAGCGGTCTCAAAACTTGCACCACGGGCGGTAAGACTCATCATGTTTTTGAGGCTGTCTGCGGCTTTTTGAGCAAGTTCACGATTTCCCAGGGCAAGGGCGGCAAGTCCTGCAAAGGCTTTTTCACTCACGCCGACTTTTTCTGCAATAATCGCTTCCAGTTCAGATTGGGGAACTTTTTTACCCAAGCGTGCAAGCACGTAGTCTGCATAGGCACAGGGATACCAGCAGTTTTCTTTTTTGAGTTGGGCAATTTCATGCTGAATGTAGTCGGCAAGTTTTTCCACGCTCAGTTTGTCAGGCAGGGGGATAGACTTTTCTTTTGCCAGCGCGATGATTTCTGCAATGCGGAGGCTAACGGCAAGGCTGCTCTCCCGACCGTCTTTCCAGTAGGGAAAACCGCCGTCTGCCTTTTGCACATCTGCCCATGAGGCGATTTCTTTTGCTGCCACCTGAACAGGATCCGCCACTTCGCTTTGCAAGCCGAACGTCTTGATGTACTTTCCAAATGCTACAAGGGGCATGATGGCTGACGAACGCTGCTCCAAGCAACCATAGGGATAATGAAAGAGATACTCCACCGCAGAGGAAAGAGTGCCCAAGCGGGAAGAATCCAATTGCAGGAAAAGACTTACCCGCTCTTCGTCCGCATTGGAAGGCAGGATTATTTTTTCCCGGGCTTCTTCCTCGTCAGCACGAATCTCTCCCACGCTTGTGACATTTTCATAGACAAAGGGCTTTTCTATTTCCAAGGCTTTGTAAATCACTTCATGAAAATTTCCTGTGTGAACGGTATATGCAAGGGTAATCCAGCCAGTCTTTTCTGCCCGCAGACGGAACATAAGCGCATCACTTGCGCCAGAAGGGATTTTTTTGCTCAGCCGCTTGGAGCCGACAATCGAGGCTTCGCCGCTCGGACGGAGCAAATCATCTGCACCGGCTTTCCAGTCACATTTTTCCAGTCCGCTCAGCAGGTCAAAGTCAACCTGCACTATTTCGTCACAGTCGCCAATGTTGGTAATGACCACACCTGCTTCGCCCTCATCTCCCAGTCGCAGGAGACGGGTTTGCACATTCCGCACGGAAATAGGATTTGCCACCATAAGGCTTTCTGTCTGGCTTGCAAAGCAATCGTCCTTTGCGCCGATAACCGTTATCAGATATTCGGTAAGGCTGTCGGGCAAGGTAAAATCCACATGGGCGCGTCCATTTGCATCGGTGGTGACGGCTGGAATAAAGACAGCGGTGGCACGGAAATCTTTACGCACCAGGGGCATTTCTGACCCATTCGCCCCCAAAGCAGTTGCAGCTTCAGCACTTTCTTCTGTTGCCACTGCCATGTCCATCATCATAGGGGCTTCCAGCCCACTTTCTCCGCGGTTAGCAGAGGCTGTCTTCATCATCATAGTGTTGGCATAGTAAAGCATCCGCCTTTCCCGTGCCGCCGTCGTGTAAGTTCCAAAGGTTACTGGGTCAATAAGGCTCATGCGGGAGTCAGTTCGGTTCACGCCTGAAGAAAAAAGCCCTCCATTATAGAAGAAATCAAGAGGATTCTTTACCTGATAACCGATAAGGTCAAGCACACCCCTGTCCACCGCAAGTACCGTCAATTCAGCACCCTCCACGGGCTTTCCATTTTTGCTGGCAGTGAGGGCAAGGGAAACCTTTTCTGCAGGACGATAGGATTTTTTATCTGCCGCCACAGAAATGGCAAAGGAGCGGGATTTTTTGCTGACGGAAAGCATCAGGCTTCCCTGCACAGACTGGGGCTTATGGCTGTTGTGGCTGTCGTAGTCACGAGGGGGTTCTTCCTTGCGTGATGTAAAGGAAGAAATGGACACCCACACTGACGGCACAAATTTTTCCTCCACCCTGATGTCAAGACTTGCACTTGGCTGGGTAAGATGCAGGACTTTTTCGCTTATAAGGCCTTCCCGCTCAATGGTCATAAGATATGTTCCCGCAGGAATGGTGGAAGAAAGCAAAAGATGGGCAGTTTCTTCCGCCTCGTACTCATCTTTATCCGCCTGTAAGTCAATGGTCTGGCTTTCTGCATCATTCCGTCGATACAAATCAGAGGAGGTTACGTAAAAAGTGCGTTCTGTACATGCCATTCGTCCCGCAGCATCAAAAGCCGCAAGCGTTAAAAGATATCGTCCGCCTTCTCTTGGCGTAAGACTGACTGAAAGGGGCTTTTCATTTTGAGGAAGGGCAATCTTTCCTTCTGCCTCCACGACAGTCTTTTCTTCCCAGCGATGCTGTTCATAGCCGTACTCATCGGTAAAGGGTACTTCCTGCCATATTTTTCGGCTCAGCGTATAGGAAACTTCTTTTTTTGGGGGAAGCAAGGAAGCATGGGGAAAATCGCCCTCAGGAGCGGCAAGCGTATAGAGGAAGTGGACTTTTTCGCCTTTTTTTGCAAAGCCCTGTAGTCCCTGCATGTCGCTAAGCCCAATGTAAAATGAAGCGGGATGCACAATCGCCTGTGCGCGGCTGGCTATGAGCTGATTTCCGCTGTCAGTCACCTGGGCTTCCAATGCATAGAGATATGCCGCACCTGGCTTTTTTTCGCTTCCTGTGGCAAGGGAAAGATACGCACTGCCGTCATCAGAAATAATGCTGTCATCCTGCTGGTGAAAAGCATCGTCGTCTTCCCGCTGATTCCAGTAAAAATCCGACTCCAATGGACCGAATGTCATGCCGCTAAGCCTTTCTCCTATGGGAGTGTAGCGCGTCACGCTGCGAGTCCAGTCGCCATGAAGACCAGCACCCGTTACCGCTCCTCCTCCAAGGTAAGAGGCATGTACCGTGGCAGTAAGACTGTCGCCCCGCACATAGACCAGCGGCGCAATTTCTGCCTTGGCCTGAAAACGGAGCCGCTCAAAAAACTGTACGGTAAATGGCTCACTGGCAGTCTCTTCCATGACCTCCTCTTTTGCACCCTTGCGCCTGTAGCGAATGTAATAGGTGCCCGGCTTTGCGTCCTCAGGAATCTTCCATGTTGCGGAGGCAGAGCCATTTGCGGAGCACTTTCCTGTTACCGTGGCAAAGGTCTTTGCATTCCGCCAAGAACCATCGGTAAAGGAAATTTCGTACGCTCCCTGATAGGTCTGGTATTTTCCCAAACGCAGGCTGCGATCAATTATTTTTGCCGTCACCGTCTCCCCGGGCCGATACAAGCCACGGTCACTAAAAATATAGGTCACCATACGGGGGGCAGGCTTCTTCCAGATATGGGGCAGCTGCTGTACCAGCCGATCGTCACGATTTTTTGTGCGCACATCTGCGTAGAGACCACCACCGTAGCGGAAATCCTGAGAGGAAAAATCACCTTTGAGCAGGCAAAGACCGTCTGCATCCGTTTTGCCAGAAGCAAGCACCAGTGCCTTTCCAGTGAGGGCTGCCGTTAGCGATGCAATTTGATTTCCATAGCCGTCTTCTGCAGGGGCAACGTAAACTAAGCGCACAAGGGCATCCGCAAGCGGTTTTCCCGTCCTCAGGCTTGTCACCAAAACCGCCGCCTCATCATCAGAACGGTGAATGGTTACGCCTACATCCGTCACCTGAATGAGGGCATCGTTTTTTACCTCCGGCTTTTCCTTGCGGCGGCTGTATCCGTCATAGGTAATGGTGCTTTCAAAGCGAACGGCACCCCGCTTTTCTCCCCCTGCTGACTCCAAAAAATCTCCCAAGTCCACTGATTTTACTACGCGTCGATTTTTTTCTGTCACTTCCACGGAAAGGCTTTCGCTCTTTGCCTGCGGCAAGGCATAATCATCTGACACGCCACAGACAGGAGAGAGCGTATAGGATGAGGGCGCAAGAATATTCTGATACTCAAAGGCATAGCGGGGAGCAAACTGGCTTTCCAGCACCAGGCATCCGCCATTTTTAAAGGAGGCAAAACTGTCCGCATCAGGCACGGTAATTGACTCAGAAATATCTTTTTCGTAGACCTGACCGTAGATGTCGCTGACCACCCCTCCTTTGAGGGTAACACTATACCTGTCACCGTAGGAAAGGGGAAGATTGTGCACAAAAATCGTATTTCCGCGAATTTCCACTGCTTTTTGAGGAATGTCCATGGCGGGCGTAAAAGTAAGTGCCCCGTACACAGCATCTTCACTGCCTTCCCGAATGCGGTGATTAAAGGAAAGATGTAAGTCTGCCGTACCGCCCGATCCCCGAAATGTCATGGGACGCAGGGTGTGAAAAGTCCTCGTCTGCTCTTCTGAAGTTGAAACACAGCCTTCATCCGGCATGGCACCCTCGTCCAGCACCACGCTCACGCTGCAATTGTGCAGCATGTCTTTTTTGAGGGTAAGCAAAAGCGTCTTTTCGTCAATCGCTTTGGAGGAAAATCCAAAGTCTATCCACTTCTTTTCTCCCTCCACTTTTCCCCGCACATGCAGATAGCGTGACACTACAGCGGGGTTTACAGGATTGGAAAAGCGCAGGGCAATATGCTTTGCATACTCGGGGAGGATGTCATCACTGTCAAGATAGATTTTTTTCTCTCTGCGCTCACGATAACCTGGCTCTACTGAAAGAAGGCGCAAAGGCTCTGTATGAAACGAAAAGGAAAGTTCCCCGCTCACCTGATTTCCATTCAGGGAAGTTAAACGGGGATTTACCTGTACTCGGTATATTTTTTGCGGAATCAACTCATCGCTACAGTCAAAACTCAGTATGCTTGTGCCATACCAGCGGAAGATGCCTTTTAGGGGCGGCGTAATCGTTACCGCATCGCTTTTGTCAGTCGGCTCTCCCAGTTTTGCAAGCGGCACTACAGGTTCAGAAAAGACCAGCTGCACTGACGGAAACTTGACCGCTCCAGACACTGCTCCCTGAGGAGACATGCCTTCCACAAAAAAACTGCCCTTTTCCACAGGCTTGGCAAATGACAGGCAGGCTTCAAGCACCAGAAAAAGCCCCGCCACAAACAGATTCTTTTTCATCTTTTTCTCGTTTTACTCTTTAAGCACATCAGGTATGCAAGCGATAATTTCATCCCGAGGAATCCTGTCAAAAATCTTCACCAGTTCCCCGTCCAACTGACTTCCCGCCACTTCGTTGATAATCTGCATGGCAACCTCATGCGTCATGGCATCCTTGTAGGAACGCCGCATGGTGATGGCAGAATAGGTATCGCAAATGGAAATAATCCGCGCCGCCAGAGGAATCTGACTGCCCGGCAACTGATAGTAGCCCATGCCGTCAATACGCTCATGGTGATACAGAATCCATGGAATGATATGGGTAAAGGATTTTAGCGGCTCCATGAATTTTGCACCCAACCTCGGATGTTCCCTCATCAACTTCCATTCCTGGTCATCAAGTTTTCCGGGCTTGTTCAGTACGTGCTCAGGAATTCCCAGTTTGCCCACGTCATGCATCAATGCCGCATATTCAAGAGAAACAGGATTCATGCCTTTTTTCAGGCTTTCGGGCAAATACTTGTAAAAGGTCATGGTCAGCTTCTGCACATAGCGGCTGTGTCCGTTCAAATTCGGGTCTCTAGCCTCAATCATTCCCACCAGCGTCTGGGTCATTTCAAGGCTATTCTCCTTTACCGTCTGTACCAGATGAAAGAGCAGGGTCAGCATGATTGCCACAAAAATACTGCCGCCAAAAAGCACGCCCGCCATCATCAAGTCAGGATGACTAAAAAAGCCGATAAAAATATAGCCGCAGAGAAAGAATATCAAAAGCAACAGTGCAAGGACTTTCCAGAAACTGTCCTTATCGCGCCCCGAAGAAAGCACATCCCGCAGACTTTGCATGAAAAGAAGATAGCGATAGATGTTGGTCACCATAATCACCACACCCGCCGTAATCATTGCATAAATCAAAAAGACCATAACCTAATCCTTTACTACCATCAAGGAATGCTCCTGATACTTTGGAATGAATTGCTTTTTCCCTCCGTTTTCAAACTGCACCGTTATCACATATTCACCGTCATCGCTTACCCTGACGTTTGAAACAATGCCGTAGCCGTAATCATCATGGTAGATTTTTGCTCCCTTGCAGTATTTTTGTGCAAGGGGGTCATCGCTGAATGTCGGGTGAGAAAGCCCATTTGCCCCAAAATCACCGCCATGCAGAGCCGTTGCATCTCCATCTTCGTCCAGCCGATAGCCATAGGGACGGTGACCGATGACTTTTACATTTCCCTGCCCCACTTCCCGCAGAAAAGGACTGATTTGCATGTATTCGATTCGCCCATACATACGACGCATGGCACAAGAGGTCAGATACAGTTCATCTTTTGCCCGTGTAATGCCCACATAGCAGAGGCGGCGTTCTTCTTCCAGTTCTTCGCCAACTTTTTCTGGTCGGGGAAACAAGCCCAGTTCCATGCCTGTCATAATGACACGGTTGAATTCCAGACCTTTCGTATTGTGAAGTGTTATCAGCGTTACGCTGTCAGGATTTTCTTCCTCATCGCTTGCAAGAGTGCGGTCAAGTTCGATATTGTCCAGAAATTCCAAAAGACCTTCCATTGTACAGGGATAGAGTACCGCATTGTTGGCAAGTTCCTGCATGTTCGCCACTTTTTGCGTGCCAGCCACTTCGTCCTTGCCTTCGTGATAATCCTTTAAGCCTGATTTTTCCGCCACTTCCTCCACCAGAACAGAAAGTTTATCCTGTACTTCGGCGGGCACGGCAGGCACGGAAAGTTTTTCCGCAAAGGCATCCATCATTTCCACAAACTGCGTAAGGCCTTCCCGTGCCTTCTTTGAAAATGAGGGAGCAAGTTGGCGGGCGGTTTCAATCAGATTGTAAGAATCCTGCGGATTGGAAGAAGCCGCCCCGTCAGCACCCCCTGCATGGGATTCTCCCGCTTCACCTGTCATTTCCGTACTTGATGCGGGAATCGCATCCATCAGTACATTTTCCCGCGCCGCCAATACGATTTTGTCCTGACTTGTTTCGCCCAAGCCCCGCGCAGGCTTATTCACAATGCGGCGGAAGGCAATTTCATCCCGAGGATTTGCAATTAGGGCAAGCAGGGCAAGAATATCCTTGATTTCCTCCCGCTCGTAGAATTTGAGGGAACCCACCACCGTGTAGGGAATCTTACGATGCAAAAATTCACTTTCAAAGCCTAGAGACTGTGCATTCGTTCTGTACAGTATCGCCCAATCCATGTAAGGCACGCCCTTTTTGTGGGTCAGTTCTATCAAATCAGCACAAAACTGCGTTTCTTCGTCCTGATTGGGCAAAAAGGCAAGCACTGGCTTTTTGCCTTCTCCCCGCTCAGCGATAAGCGTTTTTCCCAGACGGCCGTTATTATTCTTTACCACGCTGTCGGCAATCCGCAAGATTTCTGCCTTGGAACGATAATTTCTCTCCAAACGGACAAGGGTGGTATGGGGAAATTCTTTCTGGAAATTCAAAATATTTTTTACTTCAGCACCACGGAATTTGTAAATGGACTGGTCATCATCGCCCACCACACACACATAGGAATCATTTCCTTCCTGCACGCCGCTCAATACCTGCAGCAACTGAAACTGCGCCACGTTGGTGTCCTGATATTCGTCCACCATGATGATTCTAAAACGCTGATGCATTCTGTGGCGAATCTGCTCATTGTCACGCAAAACCAGCATGGGAAGCAGAATCAAGTCTCCAAAGTCTACATTTCCTGTCTCCCGCAGACGTTTTTGGTAAAGACTATAAATTGTAGGAAACTGGGGATCAGTGTCAATGTCGGAAAGTGCGGGATTATCAGGCAAAAGACAATAATCCTTTGCAAGGGCGATTTTGTGGGCATAGCGGTTTGCCTGCTGCTTAGTCAGACCGGGTACAGCCTTGCTCACCAGCGTAGACATGTCATCGTCATCGTAGACTGTAAAATTGGAGGCAAGCCCCGCCACTTCTGCATGCAGACGCAAAAACCATGCGCCAAAAGAATGGAATGTACGGATTTGCGCACTTTCTGCACGAGGCTCCAAAAGCACTGCCCGCTCATGCATTTCCTTGGCTGCCTTTTTAGTAAAGGTAACCGCCAGAATCGAACGCGGGTCAACATACCTCTCGCCAATCAGATAGGCAATCTTTGTAGTGATTACCCGCGTCTTGCCGCTCCCCGCTCCTGCAAGAATCAAGAGGGAGCCGCCCTCGTGCACCACCGCCTGATATTGTTCTGGATTCAGGACAGAAAGATATTCCTGTGCGCGCTCAGAAATTTCGCCCGTACTATCTTTTGGAGTATACGCTTCATCTAATGCGGCAAGAACATCATCTTCTTCCATAATAAATATTCTAGCAGAAAAAAAACGAATGTGCCACAGAAAAAACAGGGCAAACGCATTATAATCCATTCACAAGTAAGACAAAAAGGGCACAGGTAAA
>CAKZZO010000128.1 GCA_937885175.1 uncultured Treponema sp.
GGCTACGAGCGTTTCGTCCACGACTGCATCTCCAGAGAGCAGTACGCCTACACCAGGGGCGAGCGTCAGGGCGTACAACAAGGTCTTGAACAGGGCGAGCGCAAGCGGGCACTGGAAGACGCACGGCGGATGCTGCAGGACAACCTGTCGGTGGAACTTGCTGCAAAGTATACGGGGCTCTCCGCCGAAGAAGTCCGGCAGTTACAGCAAGACCTGCCTCAATAGCGTGCAAGAAGCTCAAATCATTTATGGAATACGTAAGGACAGGCAAAACGTGTTCCACACACACCGCAAAAAAACAAATTTTCTGAAAATTTCTCTAAAGTCCAGTCATTTTTCTGCCGATACTCTAGCGGGGAAAGTGTAGGCAAAAGTACATTTTCCCTGAAAATTCGCAAAATAGCGGCTAAAAAGTTGTCTTTTTGATGAATATGTGTTATACTGTTTAATTGGGATATACAGACGGGCGGGTAAACAGGTTATTTTTGCATGACACACAATGGAGGGTGTGCTTGGAAAAATATGGATTTGTTACTTTAGCAGACCCTATTTTCTTTTCTTATAAATCAATTCAAAAAGTTGTTAGTAAAGGGAACCTCGAAAAACTTCAGTTTTTCGAGGTAACTCTGAAAATTGTCGATTGAGGAGGTGCAGACGTGAGGAAACCCCTGCTCATCGTGTCGTTTGTGCTAGGCGCAGCGTTTTTCTTAAGCGGTTGCACCAACTCCATGGACGATATGCTGAGCAACTATAATGGCGGTTATACCTACCAGACAAAGACCGCCGAGGCATACACAATTGATAATGTCACTGGCGAAAACATGCTGCGGGACACCTATGCAATTTACTTTAGGTCTACCCTGTGTCTGACGGCTCCAGCAGGTGCCGCCTCTTATGAATGGAAGGTAAAACTTGGTGAAAATGCCAACGGCGACAAGGAAGGTAAGGAAACCATCATCGGAACTTCAAAAAACCTGACCTTGTATGTCGTTGAGTCTGACTTAAAGCGTTGGAGCTCATACAAACTGACGCTGACGGTAAAAAAGGACACGGGTCTGACCTACTCAGACACCGCTGACTTATACGTCTATTAATTATGGTAAAACCTTTCCGGCGTATGCCGGGGAGTAAAAACTTTGTTATACTACTATTGGAGGTAAACAATGGTAAAACACATCAAGACGATTGCCGCTGTATGTACAGCCGCAGTCCTAACATTGGTCGGTTGCAGCAACATCAACAATGGTGCAATCATCGGCGACAGTACAGAAACAACCTCTCTCAACCTTTCTGTAACAAATGCAAACAATATCCACGCTTTGATGGCTCCGGATACACTCGAACGCTCTGCTATTACCAAATATCAGATTGAAGGCGAATCTCTCTCTGGCCAAAAACTTGCTCTGCAGGATATCGAGCTTGACGGAGATGGAAAAGGCAAGCTTGAAAACGTGCTGGTAGATGACTGGACATTTACGCTCCATGCCTATACGGGAGCATCAGAGCCATACACAGAAGTTCTGAGGGGCACTTCTACCTGTATGCTCAAGACGGGAACGGACATATCAAGCGTATCGTTTGTTCTTTCTTCATTCAATGTAAACACCACGGGTGGCTATGAAATTACCATCGGTTATACTGGCGGTGCATGGAATACTGACTATACCTTTAAATACGGCGTATACGACAGTACTACAGGCGCACCTGTTGGCTCAGAGGTTTCTGTAACCACCAACACTGACGAAATCGTTTATGATTCCAGTGATGATACAAAAAATGGAAAAACAGTTACTGGTACTGGTCTTGCAGCGGGCTCATATATCTTTGGTGTACGCATTTACAAGGGAAGTGCCAGCCTTGCCTATGTTTCTGACGTACTAGTCATCGAACCTGGTCGGACAACAACAGATGAACTTATCTTCGGTAATGTCATCTCTACCCTGCCAGCCGCCCCCTCAACGCTTATCGCACAGGAACTGCTGAACACTGCATACAAGCCCTCAGGAGACTTCTACAATGTTCGCCTTTACTGGAAAGACCAGGCGACAAACGAAGAGTCTTATGAACTCATCGTCCGCGAATTTACCAACACAAGTGATGTCTGGACCGCATATGCAGAAAATGACAATGACTCTACTATTAATGCAGCCTATGGTACCCGCTATGACTTTGCGGACATTCTCACCCTCACAACAAGCAATAACGACTTCAATATCGGTTGGAAAGACGGAAGTCTCTATGCAGGAAGCGAGGAACTGATTCTTACCGTACCCACTGGCCGTATGTTTGACTTCCAAATCCGTGCAAAGAACCAGATTGGTACATCTGTTTCTGTTGTCCGTTCAAAAGACAGCACCCCATCCCTGTCATATCTTGCCGGTACGGCTTCTGCCACACAGACAAAAATTTCTGCCATTCAGGGTGACTGCAAAGGCTATGCCATTGATGACGACCCTAGCGAGGGTAACACACCTAACTTCTACAAGCACGTAAACTTGGTGCAGACCAAGTACAGCCTTGACGGTGGCGAATTAAAGATAACCTCTGCAGACACCTTTGCTGGTGACGTGTATGTTACTTATGACATCTATGCAATGAACTATGTGGCTTACACAACAGCCTCCTCACCAAATCCTTTAAGCTACGACACAACCTATCTGAAGCTTCTTAACGAAGAAAACTGGAATTCTCTCAAAAAGGCAAATGCAGAGTGGACTGGCTGGAATACAGATATCGGTAGAGTTTCCACATCGGTAGAATACAACATCAATGGCTACAAGAACATTACCGTTGTGGCTCAGTACGGTTCATCAGAAACCGATGTTAACATTACCGGCGTGACAATCGAAACATTGCCCACACTTACAGACAGCAACATCACCTGTTTCTACGGTGATAACGATGCAACGGCAAATACCAACGACTGCAAAGACGGTACCATCACAATTGCCCGTGGCAGTGCCGCCCAGTACGTAACGGTTACCGTTGCCTCTGCCTCAAATGACATCTTCAAGAAGTATGATCTGTACGTGAACGGTCGTCTGATTGACTCTCAGAATGGTGGAGCATCATTCAGCTTTGCAAACTTCTCCACGAACATACTGACGAGCGGTGTTGCAAACACCATCATGGTTACCGGCACTACCGCTGCAGGTCGCAAGGCATCGTCTAGATTTACCATCACACTTACCAACTAAATCGTAACAAAGTTTTCCTCCCTGCCATCCGTTGGATGGAGGGAGGTTAGACTTTGCCTTTTTTACGGGAAGTTTTTTGCTAGGTTTCATCAATTCGGGTGCATGACATGAGTTGTAAAATTACATGCTCAGAAAAAATGCAATATTCTCACGCAAAGCACAGAGTGCATATTCTGTTGGCACTATGTACACTGCTTGCGGGACTGTTTGTTACCGCCTGTTCATCTCCATTACTGAACGAGCCGGAAGCAGCAGAAAGACCGTCTATTGATGTTATTGTCACAAACTATGCCGACAACCAGTCAAGTGCGCGTTTACTATCTCCCGACTCATACGGAAGCGTACAGAAATACACGATAGATGGCGAAGATATAGATGGCTTTCCGCTTTCTTACAGTAACTTTACGCTGGCAGCAAACGGCACAGGAAAAATATCAGGCGTTCCCAAAACGCTATGGAACCTTACCCTTCACGCATATTCAGATTCAGAAGGAACAAACGAGGTGCTCAGAGCCTATGCAACGGCAGACACCCGAAACGGCGATGCGGAAGTCTCGTTCACGCTTTCTTCCTACGATGTCGAGACATTGGGCGAATACGATTTAACATTCACCTACCCCAATGCAACAGCATTTGAAAGCGTCACGCAGATTAATCTCAGCATCTGTAATTCTGATTCTGCAGAAGCAATCTACACAACCGTACTCTCAAAAACAGCAAACGCATCTGACTTTGCAGCCTGGACAACGACAGGATACCAGTTCACGCGCGGTAACATTCCTGCCGGCTATTACTTGCTCATCGTTGAATTCCGAAGCAGTTCCACAAAAATCGGCACCTACACCGACATACTGGACATTCAGCCAGGACTGACAACAGCAAGCAACGTTGCCATTCCAGACATTCTCAACAGATTGCCAGCGGCTCCAAGCAACCTGAAAGTCTATCGTGTGGACAGTTCTCTTTCTAGTGACTTCTACAATGCAGTCATTCGCTGGGAAGACAATGCCACGAACGAAGAGTACTATGAAATCACCATACACCAATTTGCCAACAACACGGCAAGCACAGGCACACCGATTAAAATCATCAATCGGGAAAACTATGCAACGCTCTCATTCGTAAACGGAGATGATTTTAGCTATGCAGGCGGAAACATTCTCTACGGCAGTACAGAATATGTACTCAAACTCAAAACAGGAATGTTGTACGACTTCAGCATAGTTGCGGTAAACAGTATCGGCCGTTCTGATGTAGTTCAGAGAACAACATCCGCAGACATTGCAAACGATGCCTCCTATGGCGCACTCACAGGATTTGATGTCGAGGCAAGTTCACCCTATGCACGCATAAACACCTATGCCATTACATACGGCTTGGGAGACGGAACATGGCAAACAGACACCGCACTGACGCTCCAATCTCAAATCATGACGGAATACTACGTATACGACGGTAATCCCGTTACCCTGACGACACCAAATGCAATCGTCACATCTGGAGAGCAGAGCTACCCCATCGCCTATCTGGGCAGCACCCAAAATCCCTGGACAGGCTGGACACGTAACGGCTCAACGGTAACGGAAATTACAGGCTTTTCAAACGCAAGTGTCTTTGCGGCGTATAACGTAACCGATACAGACTATGAAGTTGAGTTTGACTCAGACGGATTGTCACTTGCGTATGGTACAACAGAAGACGGCTCATTTACAACGGCAGGAGACGGAGCCACCATCACTTCCTCAGCCTGCAAGTATGTACGCATCGCTATAGACAAAAACAAAAACCCATTGTTCACACGCTTCATCGTATACATAAACGGCACGGAACAAGGCGATACTACTTCCAGCGCAGATACCGAATACTACACTTTTGCCACACCGCTTAAAGGAACCTACACCGTGCAAGTTGCAGGCGTTTACAACAACACCAAATATTTCTCATCCGAAAAGACCCTCAAAGTATATTAAAATCCGTCATTGCCACAGAAGTTTGCCGTGGCAAACTTTCCTGTCTTTTCTAAAATTTTAGCCTAGAATGCAGGAATGTCTTTTTTCTGGTCTTTTGAGCCGATGTAAACGGTAAAACCTAATCCAGCCTTAAAGAGCATGCCGAGATTCGTGTCAAAAGTACCGCCGGCAATGACGTGGAAATGGTTCCACTGAACACCCATAAGAATATCAAGCTGCATGGCTCCTGAAGGAGTGCTTACATTGTAGTAGGTAAAGTCATTGTTAAAGAAGACCCGCAAGTTGCCGCCAAGATGGAGTTCCGAGAACAAAAGCAGGTTGGCCGTTGGATTATAATAGCTTAAACCTGCCAAGCCAAAGACAGCGGCAGAATAAAGCCAGGGTTTATTGTCCACAGAATAGGTATAGCGGAAATTGCTGCTGGGCATACCGGCACTCAAGTCGCCACCGCCGCCAAGGTAAATCGGATAAAATGCAAAGTTTCGGTAAATGCCGGTCAATCCAAAAGCACCCACATACTGATCTGAACCAAGGGTATTGTATGTCAGCGAGAAACTCAATGTATTGCGGGGAAGCGTAACGGTTTTCTTGCTGATTTCTGAAGCAACGGCTTCTTCATCGGTTTTGATGTTGCGCACCACTGTTTTGTCAGCAAGTACTTCGGCAAGCTTATCCAAATCTCTTGTCTCGTAGGTTTTACGTACCGGCGGAACAATCTCGCGGCGGGCAATTTCTGTCGTTCCCCAGCGGAAGATATAGCCCCGCTTTGTTCCTGCAACCAATGAATTTCCGTCAGGACTAAAGGCAAGAGATTCCACCACGTCGCCGGCTTCAACCAGAATGCTATAGGCATCGGTCACCTCTCCAGTGGAGATTTCGTACACCTTAATCATGCCGTTTCGCAGTGCAGCGGCAACTTTTGTACCGTCAGGGCTAAAAACTGCGGCATTCAAGGGCATGTCTGAATCACGAATGACGGAAGCCCCCTGTCCATAGACGGGACAAACAACCAGAGAAGTTTTGTCAGCCGCGCTCAAAAAATACTGTCCGTCCGGACTGAAAATCGCACCGATATGGGAATCAACATAGCGGGGAAAAGTCTGCTTGCGATGCTCTGAATCAATACTGTCATCCAGATTAAAGAGTGTCACCGTTCCATCGGAAGCAGTCAAAAGCAGGCGGGAAAGTTCCGGGTTCACGTCAAGAGCCGTAACAGGGGAAACAGAAGTGGTAATTCCCTTAAAGATAAACTGATTGGTCATTACAAGGCGGAAACAGTGGGTCGTGTTCAATCCGTCAATAGGTGCCATAACCGAATAGCCGTTGTCCATAAATACGGCATCTTTTATGGGGTAGGCTCCCTCGCCTACAATCTTTATTGCAGAAATTTTTTCATCTAGATTTCTGATGATAAGAGAATTATCTTCGCTGACAGACAAAAACCATTGGCCGTCTGCGCTGAATTTTCCTGAAACCACAGGCTCCTTGTGACCTGACCAGATTGCAGTAATGGTGTTCAAGTCGGCATCCCACAGAATAACGGAATTATCCCATGTTGTGGCAAAATATTTCCCGTCGGGTCGCCAGGCAACAGACTGAACGGGCATGCCGGTATGAGCCAGCACGGACGTATTGCTTACAGGCGCTTCTTTTTTTATCTCAATGGCATTAGCGGGCTTTTCAACCGCTGACTCCGCAAAAAGAATGCTTGAAACGAAGAGAAAAAAAACTGTCAGCATATCATATCGAAAATTCTTCAATTTCACCCTATGACTCTCAATATACTATTGTAGTGTAATTATCGGTAAAAATCAGCAGAAAATAAAGTGGCGAAAAAAAGATTTCGCATTGCGTTTTTTTTATTTTACAATTTTTCTGAATGGGTATACAATATAGGGGAGAGAGTTTTAGGAGAATATGAATGGAATCAAATGTGGAAATTTTCGGACGAAAGACTTTCTTCATTGCATCCGATGCTTCATTAATTCCAGAGTCTTATCTTGAGGAGTTTTTAGCCAGCGGATACGAGACCTACATCATAGACGATGACTATATCTGCCCCCTCAGAAAGAAAGTTGAGGCAATCATTAAGCATTACCCTGATGCCATCCTGTTTTTCAATATAGACGCATCTGCTGACGGCATTGAAAACTGGAAGACCTATATTGCCGAAACATGCAGGAAGCACAGCCATGACGCTCTCATAGGTGTTCTTCATGCAAAAGGCAATCCTAAGGCAGATGAAATCTTGCGGCAGTATTACGAAGAAACAATCGGTGTACGCTGCGGGTTCATCACCCTGCAGGCGCATCACCACGAAAATTTTGACCTGATGCTGAAAATCCTTGAAAAATACGGGGCGAAGGGACGGCGGCAGCTGGTGCGTGCAAACATGGATGCCCAGAGCCACTTTCATTTTGACATTGACGGCAAAAAGTACAAATCCCGCGTGCTGGATGTAAACATCAGCCACTTTGCCTGCGTATTTCCCGAAGAATTGAAGCACATGAAAATTTACGACAAAGTGCGGGGGGCTTCGTTCCGACTCAACGGCTTAAAATTCAATTCTGATGCCGTCCTTCTGATGAAACGGAGCAAAAACGATGTGCACCTGTGCGTTTTCATGTTCATAAGCCAGCCTGACGACAAGCCTGCACTTGAGCCGGAACTGCGGAAAAATCTTACCCGAAAAATGTACCAGGTTGTTGCGGAGGAAACGCTGAAAAACCTTAAAAAAGCCTTTAAAAAAGCAGACAAATAAAAAAAGAGAATTTCAACCTACAATTTGGAGGATACTGTATGTCGTTGGGAATAAAAACAAAAATAAATCTGGCGCTGGTTATGCTCATTTTTGTGACAAGCGCCGCAATCGTGCTTTTCAGTTATCGGAAGTCATCTGCTGAACTCACCGCTGCCGTGGACACAGGAAACCTTGACCTTGTGCACACCGTTGCGGCGGAAATTCAGACGATTAACGAACGCGAGTTTAAAATGCTTGAGACCGTGGCAAATCTTTCGATTATACGAGACCCTGATGTGGACATGAGGGAAAAATGGCTGCTGGCAAACACCACCACCGGCGGAAATCCGCACTACTTTGGCATGGGCTTTTTTAACGCAGACGGTGTCGGCTATGCCACATCAGGTAAATGGAGCGATCTGCACACCCGCCGCTACGTTTCAGAGGCAATGAAAGGAAACAGGGCCCTGCAGGATCCTGACTTTAGTCCTGTTACGGGTAAATTCAGTTCATATTACGGTACGCCGGTCTACGACCAGAATGGAAGGCGCATCGGCTCCGCATCTGTCGTTGTGGATGCCACGGAATTGTGCAAGACCATGGCGCAAATCAGCGTGGGTAAAAATTCCCATCCCTTTGTCATCAGCCAGTTGAGCGGAAAATACGTGGCCCATGAGAATCAGCAGCTTGTGGCGGACGGCATCGTGGTGGAGGAAGTTGTCTCGGAAGGCTTCAAGCCCATTATGGCAAAAATCAAGGCAGGAGAAACGGGAACAGAAGTTTTTTATGATGAGGTTGCAAAAGAAAAATTTTCCGTTGCCTACCAGCCCATTCCCGGCAGCCACTGGAGTGCCGTCTGTCTTGCCCCCTACAGTGATTTCTACAGCGGCGTAGGAGAACTGCTCCGCGCCATGATTTTCATCGGCATTACGGCACTGATTATCGCCTTTATAGTGGGTCTCGTGGTGGTAAACCTTTCAGTCAGGCCCCTTTCCCGTGTAAGTTCCGCAATCGAAGGCATTGCAAGCGGAGACGCGGACCTTACCAAGCGGCTTGAATCATCTGCACAGGACGAAATCGGTCATCTGGTAAAAGGCTTTAATGATTTTACCGGAAAACTACAGCAGATTGTTACTGAACTAAAGGCTTCCAAGGGAGAACTGCATGATTACGGCGAACGCTTAGGCGGCATGATTCAGAACAACGCCTCCATGCTATCCCTCATGCTGACCAACATCAAAGAAGTAAACGGCGAAATCTCAAACCAGCATGAAAAAGTCGGCAGCACACAGAATGCGGTCGAAGACATTTCAGGGGCAGTTGAGCAGCTGCGGGAAATGCTCTTAAAACAGGAGCAGGGCGTTGAGCAGGCTTCCTCCGCCGTTACGGAAATGATTGGCAACATCGAGTCTGTATCCCACTCCGTTGAAAAAATGGCGGGAGAATTTGACCTTCTGCAGGGAGACGTAAGCAACGGCATTCAGCGTCAGCATGAAGTGAACGAGCAGATTCAGCAGATTGAGCAGCAGTCAAAGATGCTGAATGAGGCAAATGTGGTCATCTCATCTATTGCAGACCAGACCAATCTGCTTGCCATGAACGCCGCCATAGAAGCGGCGCACGCGGGAGAGGCAGGAAAAGGCTTTGCCGTTGTTGCTGACGAAATCCGCAAACTTTCCGAAACATCTTCAACACAGTCAAAGAATATCGGCACTCAGTTGAAGGCGATTCTGTCTTCCATTTCAAATGTCGTCACCGCATCAAATCTTTCAGACCGGGCATTCAGTGCCGTAGCGGAAAAACTGCAGGGCACGAGCAGCCTTGTGCACCAGATTAAACTGGCCATGGACGAGCAGAGCGAGGGAAGCAAGCAGATTGGCGAGGCATTAAGCTACATGAATGACGCCACGGGACAAGTCCGTACTGCTTCTGATGGCGTGGACACGGCACGAAAGGGAATCGTAGGAGACGTTACCGCTTTGGGTCAGTCATCCGATGCCGTTAAAGATTTGGTCGCCCGCATGGCAGAAGAAGTCAAGCACATTGAGGAAGATGACGACAGTCTGATGAACATCGCAACGTCAATCAACGGCACGATTTACCGCATCGGAAGTCAGATTGACCAGTTCAAGGTGTAAAATGCCATTGCAAGCCGTCCGACAATCGGATGGCTTTTCTTTTTTTATTCCAATGTGTACTTTCTGGCAAAACTAGGGTATACTGGAATAATGAAAGCATCAGTCTTCCGCATACTCCAGACTTCTCTCCTTGTCCTGCTCGTCAGTTGCGGAAGTACGGCAGTCATTTCCTCCGTAGAAGAAGCCGCACCGCCCCAAGAAAAAAAAGAAGTCGAATCCCGCATTACCCTGCTCTTTGCGGGAGACATCATGGCCCACAGTGTCAACTATAATTTCGGTCACTTTGATGCAATCTGGAGCGATATTGCCCCTCTTGTTTCTGCGGCAGACCTTGCTTTTGCCAACGTTGAAGCCCCTGTTGCGGACTCACTCCCCTGGAGCACCTATCCCCAGTTCAACATGCATGGCAGTTACATAGATGCGGCGGTCAATGCAGGTTTTGACGTGTTTTCCCTTGCCAACAACCACACCAACGATCAGAGCCTGACCGGAATGCGGGGAACGCTCAACTATTTTAAAAGCAAAAAAAATATCTGGGCATGCGGCATCAAGGAAAAACCGAACACAGCCCTCACCTATCAAATTGTCGAAAAAAAAGGCTGGACGATTCTTTTTGTCGCCTTTACGGAAATACTGAATTCCCCGGACAGCGCAGGCTACATTGACTACATTCCGTCCAAAGGAAAAGAGCGCGAGGAGATTATAAGCGACCTTAAAAAACTGCGGAAAGAACACCCTTGCGATGTCTTTGTCGTCAGCGTCCATGCCGATGAGCCCGAATACATCAGAAAAGTACATGACTATCAGAAAAAATTCTATCATGCCCTTTTTCAGGAGGCTCACGCCGACATCGTTTGGTCAAATCACGCCCATGTCGTAAAAGAATGGGAAGTGGTGAGCGCAGATGATGAGCAGACAGGCGGAAAACGGAACGGTCTCATTATGTACGCAAACGGAAACACAATCAGCGGTCAGCGCACAAATCCTCAGTTCAAAAAGCCTGACACCGAGCGTGATTACACTGGTGACGGACTTTTGATGCAGGTAAGCCTGGCCAAGCGCACCGATGCAGGCGGAAATACAAGCCTCAGCATAAAGAGCCTTGAACCGCATTTCATCACAACCTACATCACGCCCGCATGGCAGTTTGTAGTACGGCTTTTGGATGATGACCTTTCCCGCGCCCTCCAGCGGGCAGGGCTTTCCGTTTGGGCAGACTACCTTGCTGAGCGAAAAAAAATCATGGATAAACTGAAGGAAAAATCACTATGGCAATAGATTACGAAAAACTCCCCGTATATGAACAGAAACAGCGCATTTTGGACACCCTGTCCAGTCATCAGGTAATTGTCGTGCAGTCACCCACTGGCAGCGGAAAGACCACGCAGATTCCCGTCATTCTGCACGAGGCAGGTTACTCCGCAAACGGTGTCATTGCCGTCACCCAGCCCCGCCGCATTGCTGCCCTGAGCGTCAGCGAATTTATCGCTCGGCAGTTAAAGACAAATTATCCCGGTCTTGTGGGCTACAAGATGCGCTTTGAGGACAAAACTGACGCAAGTACAAAAATCAAGATTATGACAGACGGCATCTTGCTGCAGGAGATGAAACTTGACCCCTGGCTCAGCAAATACTCGGTAGTCATGGTTGACGAAGCCCATGAACGGAGCCTGAACATCGACTTTGTACTGGGCTTACTTAAACGTGTCCTTGCCCAGCGGAAAGACTTTAAGGTGATTGTCTCCAGCGCGACCATGAATGCCGAGGCTTTCAGTGCCTATTTTGACGGCTGCCCCATTGTGACCATTGACACCGTAACTTTCCCCGTCACCATGATTTACGACCCGCCCGCCATGAAAATCACCACGACCACCGAAAGCGGCTGCGAGGCAATTTTACGGAAGATTGAAACAACGATTGACCGTGTACTGGACAACAAGGACGAGGGAGATATTTTGGTTTTTCTTCCGGGAGAAAAAATCATACGGGACTGCGTTCGTCGCCTTACCTTTGCCCCCTTCCACAGCAAAATCCACATCATCCCCCTCTATGGTCGTCTTCCAAAGGAGGAGCAGGAGCGGGTATTTGATGACGCGCCTTTCGGAAAGAAAAAAGTCATCGTCTCCACAAACATTGCGGAAACCTCAGTAACGATTAACGGCGTAACCACGGTCATTGATTCAGGGCTGGCAAAACTGAATTTCTATAATCCCCGTACCTACACCTCCAGCCTGATAGAAGCACCTGTAAGCAAGGCCAGTTGCAACCAGCGGCGAGGTCGGGCGGGAAGAACCTGTGCGGGCACCTGCTACCGCCTCTACAGCCGTGACGATTTTGAAAGCCGCCAGCTCTACACTACCGAAGAAATCTACCGCACGGATTTAAGCGAAGTTGTCCTACGCATGGCGGAACTGGGCATCACTGATTTTGAGTCCTTTGACTTTATCTCGCCGCCGGGACAGGAAGGTATTTTAGGAGCCATCGACACCCTGAACCTTCTGGGCGCGCTGAACGAAGACCGCACCCTTTCTTCCATCGGAAAAATGATGACCGAATTTCCCCTGGAACCTCGCGTAAGCCGCATCCTAGTGGAAAGCATCATGCGTTACCCCGAAGTTCTGGACGAAGCCCTGATTGCGGCGGCTTTTTTAAGCACCACCTCTCCTTTTGTACTGCCTCCGGGAGAAGAAATGGACGCCCGCAAGGCACATCACGCCTTCCGAGACATCCAGGGTGATTTTGTCTCCTATGTCCGCCTCTTCCGCACCTACACCAGCATGAAAAATCAGGAGCGTTTCTGCAAGAACAACTACCTTGACGAAAAAATCATGCTGGAAATCGTAAACATCAAGCAGCAGCTGGAAGAAGAAATTACCGCACTGGGCATTCCGATTACTGGCGGCGGCTCCATGGACGATTACCTGTGCTGTATTGCGGCGGGCATGATTCAGTTTGTCTGCGTGCGTGAAGGACGGGAAAACTACCGCAGCCTTACCGCAGACCATATTTCAATCCACCCCGGAAGCAGCATGTTCCGCAACGACCCGCTTTTTATTGTGGCAGGAGAAATCGTGCGTACCAGCCGAATGTTCGCCATGAGCGTCTCTCCCCTCACCAGAACGCTTTTAAAACGCATTTCTCCCGATTTGGAGGAAAGGCTGAACATCGCCCGGGGAAAAAGAGGCCGCTCCCTTACAGGAAACCTTGAATACACTGGCGGCGAATTTAGAAATCAAAAGGAAGCAGTCGGGCGTGATGACGGCTATTTTGGCGGACGGGCACATAAAGTCAAGGATGAAAACATCGTTACCATTGGCGGAAGTCAGTTTGAACTGCAAAAGTCCAAGGGAAAGAAAATGCTCGTGCTCCCCTTTGAGCCATTCAAATCCGCCCTGCTTGCCGAACACGATGAAAACCGACTTGCACAGATTGGCGGTCTAAAGGGAAAGATTCTGCTTAAAGGCGGCGAACTTTTGGCTGGCGAAAAAGTCGAACTGATTTGCAAACTGACCAAAACGCTGAACCTGCTCCCCCTAGGCGAAAAAGACTGGCCGCGGGGCATGAACGTACAGCTGGGAAAAGATGACGGCACGCAAAAACTGATTGCAAGTCTGGACTATGTGCTTCGGGTCACCATGGCAAAGGCAAAAAGCCGCGAATACGGTTTTATCTGCCTCTATACCGACGGCAAGGGCACCTACTGGTTCAAGGTCAGCCGCGGCTTTGCAACGGCATTGAACGAAAGTCTTTCCAGCCTTGAAACACTGATTGACGAAGCAACTGTAGACCTAAGCCCCGCCCAAAAGGAAAAAGTCAACATCGTCTACCGCGTACTGAACGGTCTATATGACTAGCCTCGTGGAATGGATATGTGTAATCGCGGCGGCAAGGGCATCTGCGGCATGGTCAGGCTTCGGTTCTGTCTCCAGATTCAGGAGTATCTTGACATACCGCTCCACCAGTTCCTTGTCTGCCTTGCCGCTTCCCGTCACCGAGGTTTTAATCTGATTGGGCGTATACACTGAAAGCGGAATGGCAAATTGGGCAAGGCACAGAGTCACCACGCCTTTTGCCTCCGCCACATTGAGGGCACTGGTGACGTTGCGGGCAAAATACAGGGTCTCCATGCTCGCCTCATCCGGCTTAAATTCCTCAAGCACAGCCACAAGACGGTTGTAGATAGAGAGCAGTCGCGTTCCGTGCTCATCGTCTGGTGATGTTTCAATTATGCCGTAACTCACCAGACGCTTACTCTGACCGACAGCATCCACAATGCCAAATCCCGTGTGGGCAAGTCCTGGGTCAATGCCAATTATCCGCTTTTTTTTCATGCTCTGCCATTCAGCTTCGTCCACCAACAAAAAAAGCCCTGACCCAAAAAGTCAGAGCCTTTTCCTGTCATGTCACTATCGGACACGCCCGATAATCCTATTCGCTTACGCTTCCGGATCGAAGTCGTCAGGATATTCTACGGTTGAATAGACATTCTGAACGTCTTCATCTTCTTCCAGACGGTCAAGGAGTTTCTGCACTTTTGCAGCAGTTTCCTTGTCAACAGCATTGTATGCCATCGGAACCATGTTCACGCCGGCAGAAAGTGATTCGTAGCCCTTGCCCTGCAGTGCTTCAAGAACTCCGTCAAAACTGCCCGGCTGAGTAGTTACCGTGATAACACCGTCTTCGTTTACGATGTCATCAGCACCTGCTTCCAAAGCAACTTCCATCAGTTCATCTTCGCTTACTTTTTCTGCATCGTACTCGATAACGCCCTTGCGCTCGAACATACGGCTTACGGAACCAGATGTACCCAGGTTTCCGCCAGTCTTATTGAAGATGTTGCGGACGTTTGCAGCCGCACGGTTCTTGTTGTCGGTCAAAACCTCAACCAGAACAGCAACGCCACCTGCTGCGTATCCCTCGTACACCAATTCTTCATAGTTTGCAGCACCAGTTTCACCAGTTCCCTTTTTGATTGCGCGCTCGATGTTGTCTTTCGGCATGGAAGCGGCACGTGCCTTCAAAATAGCAGTGCGCAAGCGCGGGTTAGCATTCGGGTCACCACCGCCCATCTTTGCAGCGATAGAAATTTCCTTGATAAACTTTGTAAACAACTGTCCACGCTTAGCATCTGCAATACCCTTAGCGTGTTTAATGGTAGACCATTTACTGTGTCCTGACATTATATGCTCCTAAAAAATAAAATCAAAGTATAGTTCCTTATGATACCAAAAAATAAAATATAGTGTCAACTAGAACAGTTTCTTTAATCCGCCACCCAGTGCATTTTTTGCCGCATCCGTCGCCGCTGCCTTTCCTGCATTGGTGAGCGCATTGGCAAGTTCCTTCTTCTTTGCCTCCAGCTGGTCATTCAGACTGTTCACGCTGTTGCTTGCATTGTTGAGTGACGTATTGATGCCCGTAAATTCAGTGATTTTGGACATTGCACCGCCAGACATTTCGTCAATCTTTGCCTGTTCTTCCTTAACCTTTGCCAGAGCCTTTGCACTCGCCTCACCCATCATGGTAGAAGCCATTGACTGCATGGCATTCATCAGCTTTTTATCCAAGTCACTGGTGATGTTCAGGTCAAGGCCATGTACCGGACTAAATCCAACCTTTGCTCCCAGAGTCAAATCCTTAATCGAAGCAATTGCGCTTTGATAGAGTTTGTCAGCAGTTTCGTTGGGAAGTGCCGCCGAGGTCAATTTGACTGGATTCATACCAAGTTTTCCGTCAATGCCAAAACTGTAGTCAGCATCAGCCGTAAGGGTACCCGTAATAGTCGTAATGCCCTCTAGAGACGGAACCCCGTCAGCAGAAACCGCCTTGGTCATATCCATTGTAAAGGGATAGTTATTGCCGCTATAGTTTCCTGTAATCAGAGGTGCCGTCGAGTCTGTACGTGCGTCGATGGTCAACCCCGCCCTATGCACTTGCTTTTCCGTAGTATAGGAACCTTTTGCCACCATGGGGGCACCGCGCTTATCCATGTCGCTGGAAATATCGGTTGCCGTTGCCTCCAATCCCAGACCAGAAGCCGCAAGGTGCTCAATCAGAAACTTCGGCACTCTGTCCGCCTTCCAATACACGTCACGTCCAGCAAGACGACCGGTAGCAGTCTTTTTCTTTGCCTTCTTTGCCTTTTTGTCAGCCTTTTCTTTTGAATCACCGTCAGCCGCATTTGCATTTTTCATGCCGCCGGCATAGTCAATCGCCTGTTTCAGATAGGGATAATATTTTCCCAGCGTCTCATAGGCAACGCTGTCCAGACAGCCGGAAAGAATGCCTTTTGCCGTATCTCCATTAAAGGAAGTATACATGCCTATTTTTTCGCTAATCAAAGCCTTGTCCTCGGCAACAGTCTTAGCCAGCTCATCAGAAAGCTGCTTTACCTTGTCCGCATCTCCCTTGATTGCATTGCTGACATTCTCCACATTTTCCTTGACCTTTTTTCCGCTTTCCAATGCAGCGGTCACTTTGGAAACAGCATCCTGAATCTGTGCAGGGGTCTTCAGGTTGTTCACATTAAGGGAAGCGAGCGACTGGGCTGATGACTGGAAACTCTTTACCTGAGATTCAATTTCAGCAGGCTTTGCCTTCCATGAGTCCACAATTGTCTGTACCTGGGCTTCCACTTCCTTGGCCTTTTCCGCAGTCTTAAAGTTTTCCTTGATGTCCTGAGCGACATTCTGGGGATTGTAGGCTGCGAAGGCGGCAGTCAGATTGTCTTTTGCCGTATCAAGTGCCGTTCCGCTTTTTTCTTTAAGGGCAGAATAGAAGCCGCTTTCATCCTTTACTTCCTCTACCTTCTGCTTAACAGCCTTTGCGGGCAGTGCGCCGCTGGATTTTCGCTCCGTTCCCAGTGCAACACCTGAAATTTCAATGTTCTCCGCATCAAAACGACCGCGCAAAAGTTGAGCCAGATTGAAGTTCAGGTCAAGTTTTTCAAACTCAAAGATATTCTTCATCGGCTCATCTTTATTCGCCTGGGCCAAATGATTTACCGTAAGCTGGGCTCCAAAAATCTCCACGCGCACAGAATCAATGTCACACTTGGCGGCAAAAACATTCTGCATTGCGCTCTTAATTCCGTACTTAACCACCTGATTCTTAAAGAGCGTCACGGTAATGCCCACTGCAGCAATCACCGCAGCCACCGCAACAAAGGAACCGACCTTAACGCGCCCCTTGTTCTTCTTGATTGACTTTGCAATGACTTTCAGCCGATTGAGTTCTTTTTTGGTCAGTTCCGTATCCATGGGAATGGCAAGTTTTTCCTTTCCCTTTACGTTTACTTTCTTAAAAAGTGACTGTACGTATGCGATGTCGTCTTCAATGTAGAGTTTTTTGAGAATTTTCCTGTCAAACTGCTGCTGGGTGTACTTTTTTTTCAGAAGCCCGGGCAGTTTTTTTGCACTCACTTTTTTAGGCTCTTTTTTTGTTTTTTTTGCCACAGCCTTTTCTTCGGTCTTTGCCACTTTCTTATCTGCCATCGTGATTACCCCCTGGCCACACTTGCGATTTTTGCAATCAAGGGAAGATTTGCAATTGTCTTGAATACAGGTGCCTTGCGCAATGCCGGAACCGCATACTTACGAATCACTCGCACCAGAAGATGTCCGAGCAGGCACATGGGAATATACAGGGCAAGTCCGATAAGGAAAGACCCCATCACCACGCTGTTGTTGAACTTGGTAAAGGCCACAAAAGGTATGTCCATCAAATCGCCAAAAAATCCTGAGAGACTGGGAATCGTAAGAAAAGCATAGCCAAGGCGGTCAAACAAAGGATCCAGCGCGGGGGAAATCGCAGCCCCAAACAGAATCATCAAGAGGTATGCCGCTTTGTTGAAACGAATAAAGAAGATAAAGACAAACACAAGATACCAAAGCAGATTGTTCTTCGGCATCAAGCCCAAAAGCAGACCGCATGCCATGGCATGGGCGATTTCTCCGGGATTGGAGTTAGCGCAGAGCGCCTTAAAAAGATTGACAATGGCTTTTAACATAATACAGTCAGTATATCACAAAAACATTAAAATAGTATATAATCATAAACGAGGAAAAAGAAAAAAATGATTGTTGTAGCAGAAATCGGAACTTCACATGGCGGCTCCATCGCAAAAGCAAAGGCACTGATTGAAGCAGCAAGCGATGCGGGAGCCGATGCCGTAAAACTGCAATGGGTATACGCAGACGAAATCCTACATCCTGATACGGGCTCTGTTGACCTGCCCGCGGGAAAGGTCCGACTTTACGACCGCTTCAAGCAGGTGGAAGTGGCGGCAGATTTTTTTTCAGACTGTCTTTCCTATGCCCACCAGAAAAAGATGCAGTTTATCTGTTCGCCCTTTGGGCTCAAAAGTTTTGCTGAACTTGCGGCAATCAAACCCGATGCCATAAAAATCGCCTCGCCTGAACTCAATCATTTTCCACTGCTTAGGGCTGTCGCCGACTGGCGGAAAACAAATGACACTCCCCTGATTCTATCCTCTGGAGTTTCCACACTGGCAGATATTGAGGCCGCCCTTTCCATTACAGGCATCCACAAGGTAACCCTGCTCCACTGCATTACAAGTTACCCTGCTCCCGAAAGCGAATACAACCTGCGGCTGATAAAAAGCCTGTCCCAGATTTTTGGCGTAAAGACCGGCATAAGCGACCACAGTCTGGACCCCGTGCTTGTGCCGTCCCTGTCCGCAGCCATGGGCGGAGAAATGATAGAAAAGCACATCACCCTGAGCAAGGAAACGGACGGACTTGACGACCCGGTTGCCCTGACTCCAGAGCAGTTTGCCCACATGTGCTACTGCGTTCACCAATGCGAGGCAATGATACGCCGTTACAGCCTTACCTGCGGTGGCGACAACATTACGGAAGAAATGGAAAATCAGTACGGGAGGGAAAAAGTTCAGGCAGTCTTGGGTGACGGCGTAAAGAGACTGGCAGAAAGCGAGCGTGCAAACTACGGAAGGACAAACCGCAGCCTGCACTTTATGAGAGCGATGAAAAAGGGAGACCGCATTGCTCCCCAGGACATCGCCGTGCTGCGGACGGAAAAAGTCCTTACGCCGGGTCTGGGGCCGCAGTTTTTGGAGCAGGTTATCGGCGCCCTGCTGACAAGAGATGTTGCCAACGGCTCTGGCCTCCAATGGGATGATGTGATTACCTCTTAGTTTGACTCTGGCGTACCCGCAGCCGGCGGTTCCCTAAACTGAATGCGCTCAAGGTTTTCCGGCTCTTTTTTCTGCCGGGGATTTGCATCGGGAAGCACGGGAATTTCAATTTCTTCCTCAACTGCCTTTTCTTTTTCACGCTGACGGCGGGCGGCTTCTTCCGCTTCCAGAATGTCTTTTTCAGCCTCGTGGATAACAGTCTCTTCCACCACTTCCCTTGCACTCTTGGGCTTTTCCTCCTCGGCAGGAATATCGTTTTCCACGGAGACACGCTCGCCTTCATCGCTTTCTATGCGCAATTCTTCGGGCGGAAGTTCAGGGGCGGCAATCTCATCCATGGCAATTTTTTCAGGAAGCACTTCACCCCCGTCTGTCTGTTCTTCTTGGACGGGAAGTTCCTCCATGGCGATTTTTTCTATGTTTTCAGGAACCTGCATATTCTGATTTTCCACGTTCATGTCCTCGGGACTAATCAACTCAGGCTTTTCATTTGCCCGCCGCAGGATTTCTGCATCCAAAAGCGCAATCAACTGCTCAATGGCGGGGCGCTGCTCGTTTTCGCTTTCCATCTCGATGAATTTCTGATAGTTTGCCCGTGCGTCCTCCAAATGATCCTGCTTAAGCTGAGCATTGGCTCGATTCAGGTAGGCGGCAGAGAAATTCGGGTCTTCCTTTATGGCAATGGCATAGCAGGCATCGGCACGGGCATAATTTCCCAAGGCATAGGCAGAATTTCCGCCATTGTAGGCCAGCACTTTGTGGTCGGTGTCTGGACGCGTCAAGCCCCTTACACAGACATTCAGCGACTTTTGGTACTCCTCCACCTGATAATATGCCACTCCCAGATACACGAATACAGCGGGATTTATGTTTTTGTCGTCGATTATTTTTTCAAACAGGGGAATGGCTTCCAAGGGTCTGTTCAGCTGAAACAATTCCTCTCCGTCCGCAAAGTCCTGACTGAACACAATTGTAGGCTCAGCATCTTTTTTCACTTTTTTTGAGGAACTTGTTTTCTGAGTTTTTTTTGTATCTGGCGACGACTGGGCAGACAAGGAAAGCAGGCTCAGCGCGACCAGACCTAAAAGAAGAAATCGCTTCATGATTGTTTAAACTATCGGAAAAAAGCAAAGGTAACAAGATGATTTTTAGTCTATCCCCTCTCCACCCATTTGGCGGGTTTGACATATCATGTAAAAATGAGTATCTTTATGGAAGTATTCAGTTCTTTTTGGAGGAAGAATGGTTTCGCTGATTATTATCGCAGTCATGGTTGTAGGCATCGGCTTTCTCGCCGTTTTTGTTGTTAAATCCATGATGCAGCCTAAAAAGATTGACAGCATTAAAAAGCTCGTCAAGCAGGGAAAGTATCCTCAGGCAGAAAAACTTGCTAAATCCATAATCCAAAAAGACCCCCGTGACTACCTGGCCCATTACTATCTGGGCAGAGCCTATCTTGCAGAGCACAAGAACGAACTCGCCCTCATGGAATACAAGAACGTTGCCCAGAATGCCCTGTTTGACTCCCAGATTCCAGAAGCACAATTCCGTACGCAGCTGGCAGACCTGTACATGAAATTCAACCAGCTTGACGATGCAGTAAAGGAATACCTTTTGCTCACTAAACTGGAACCCAACAATGCGGAACATTTTTTCAACGCAGGAAAAATCTACGAGCAGCAGGGACACGCAGACATGGCCATGGGATTCTACCAGAAAGCCTTGCAGTTCAACAAAAAGCACGTCAAGGCTCATGCGGCCATGGGACTGCTGCTCTTCCGCGGCAAAGACATGAAAGGCGCACAGCAGGAAATCAGCACGGCAATTCAGTTGAGTCCGGAAACATTCTCTACCTACTATTATTTGGGAAAAATTCTGAAAGAATCAAAAGACCTGCCGGGAGCCGTCAAAGCCTTTGAAAAGGCTGTCCGTGACCCCGACTACAAGCAGAAAGCCCTGCTGGAAAAAGGCTCCTGCTTCATGCTGGCAAACGCTCCCGACAAGGCCATGAGTGAATTTGACCGCGCCATCAAAGCGTCCAAAAATGACCACGCCCAGGAAACCCTCTTTGCCCGCTACTTTCTGGCAGCCTGTCACGAAAAGAACCGCAACATCGACAAAGCCATCGAGCAGTGGCAGCTGATTATGCAGGCAAACAAAAACTTTAAGGATGTGGCGGCAAAACTCAGCCAGTACAAGGAATTACAGGCAAACGACAGCCTGAAAGAATACATGACCTGCGGTCAGGAAGAGCTGGTGGAAATCTGCAAGAAGGCAGCCGCCGTCATGAATTTTACCTCCCAGAGCCACGAGGTCAAGAAATGGGGTCTGCAGATGATTGCCACCGAAGCTAAGAACGATGACTGGAAGAGCCTGCGCAAGCAGATGTACCTCATCTGTTTTTTCCGCGACACCGACCCCATCGAAGATGCCGTTGTCCGCAAACTGCTTGATGCCGCAAAGACAATGGGTTGTGTAAAGGTTGTAGCCTGCAACAGTTCCGGCTTTACCAGCACGGCCATAGGCTTTGCAGAAACCCGCCCCATCGAACTTGTGGGAAAAGAAAAATTGGAGCAGGTGCTCGCAAAGGCAGGCGTCTAACTCTCCATGAAAATACTCTGCGTTTCCGACCAACTCGACCCGCTGGTCTACAGCACCAGGGCTAAAGAACGCTTTACGGACATTGATGCCGTCTTATGCGCAGGCGATTTGCCGTCCGACTACATTGATTTTATCGTCTCCACACTGAACAAGCCTACTTTCTTTGTATTCGGAAACCACAACCTTACGGAATTCAGCTATTATCACCATCGTCAGGCCGCCATGGCAAACGCCCGTGGTCCGCATCCTACTTTTGAAAAAGAAATCAGTTCCTTTGACCTGACCCACAGCCATGGAGCCACCTACCTGGGATTCAAAACCGTAAAGGAAAAAATGCTTACCGTAAAGAATGCCAAAGGCAAAGACACTCCCCTGCTTTTGGCAGGAGCATCGGGTTCCATCCGCTATAACAAGGGCCTCTGCCAGTACACGAACAGCCAGATGTTCCTTCTGCTCCTTACCATGGCACCCCGCCTCTTATGGAATAAAATCCATTACGGCCGCTATCTGGACATTTTTTTAACCCATGCAGCTCCCCGCCATATCCACGACCGCGAGGATGCCTGCCACAAAGGCTTTGACTGCTTCAACTGGTTTATCAAGCACTTCAAGCCCACCTATCTGGTGCACGGACATATTCACCTGTACGACATGAACAGTCCGCGCTACACAAAAAGCGGAGAGACCACTGTAGTAAACGCTTTCAGCCACTGCATCATCACACTGCAAGGATCAGACCAATGAGTACAATGATTTCCTCACAGACAGACGAAGACTTCAACAAGGCACACAACAAGGCCCTTTTTAATGAAATACAGCATTTTCTCAATCCTGACGAAGCCACGCTGATTTCCTTCTCTGACATAAAGAAAATGCTCAAGCCAAAAAATGAAGTCTACAAGGGCATGACCGTCGTCCCCATCAACCAGATTGTAGGAAGCGAAGGGCGTTACCATGACTTTGACAACCGATTCTTCCCCAAGAGCATGCACCTCAAAAGCCGCTGGGAACACATCGACATGGCTCACATCCAGGACATCAACCTTCCCCCCATTTCGCTCTATGAACTGGGAGGACTCTACTTTGTCCGTGACGGAAACCACCGGGTATCTGTCGCCCGCGCAAAAGGGATTGAATTTATTGATGCGGAAGTAGTAAGCCTGCAAAGCGAAATCCATTTAAAGCCGGGAGACAACCTTGCCAAAATGACCAGGCAGGTCATCAACTATGAAAAAAGAGTCTTCTACGCGGAAACCAGTTTTGGAGACATCACTGACTACTGGGTGCTGGACTTTTCCGTTCCCGGCCAATACGACGTGATATACAACCATATCTTGACCCACAAATATTATATAAACATGAACAAATCCGAAGAGATTTCCATGGAGACTGCCATCCGCTCATGGTTCAACACAGTCTATCTGCCAGTCATCCATGTCATCGACCGTCACCACATCATGCGGCTCTTCAAGAAGCGTACAAAGGCAGACATGTATGTCTGGGTCATCAAATATTGGGACGAACTCAAACAAAAATTCAACACGGAAATTCCCTTGGACACGGTGGCAGACTATCTGACCCACAAATACAAGATGTCCCTTACCCGCAGGCTCAAGAACAAGATACAGCAAATCCTCTTAAAAAAACACACTGAAAACAATTCTGAACCTTGACGGCAGCAAATTTCAATGATAAAATAAGAAAGATTGATTGTACACGCCTTATGTGCTGACAATCTCTACAAACAGGGAGAAAAAGATTTGTCTAATCTTGACGCAATAGCATACATTCCTTTATTTGCAACAGCAGTTGTTGCCATCGTGATTGTCGCATTCCTTATCGTCATAAAAGTGCGCAACACCGCTAAAGTCAGTTTCATTTCCTTCCTCTCTATGGCTCTTATCGCAGGCGGGTCACTGTACACGATTTTTAACCCCAGCCTCATGCTCATTTCCCTTGTTCTTTTGGCAGCCGCCATACTCATCATTCCCTACTGCGTTATCCTTGCATTCGGAAAGCCCAAGGAAGTGATGATTCTTGCCTCCGAGGCAAAGGAAGCCGAAGCACCTGATGCCATTATCGAAGAAATCCAGCCGGAAGAAATCAGTCTTATAGAAGAAGGCCGACAGTTTGTATTCAAGGCTGCGGAAGCATTCTCCAAGCCCGACGGCGCACAGGAACTGATGGATGCAATCAACCAGAAAGTAGTAGAAATCACCAAGGCTGACGGTGGCGTTGTGCTTTTGGTTGATGACTTTGAAGACGTTATCTCCGTCAAATCCTATACCGGTGAATTTCCGCCGCCCTACAAACTGCCTGCGGACTTGCCCCACAAGCCTATCCGTGTTTCAACGAGCTTTAAGTTTGCCCAGTTCCCCCTGCGCGAGAACATTTTTGGCGAAGTAGCCAGTGCAGGCAAGGCAGAACTCATTACTCATCCGGAAAAAGACGACCGCATCTATCAGAACAGTCCGGAAGAGTTTTTGCGCTGCGGCACCTACATTTTTGTTCCCCTCAAACAGGACGATGTGGTTATCGGTTTGGTCGGCCTTGCGCGCAAGCGTGAAAGCGAAGAATTCAGCATTGAGGACTTTAACCATGCAAAAACCCTCTGCGAATTTGCTTCTACTGCCCTGCGTACGGTCTACAGCTTCCAGGAATACAAAGAACAGCAGGAGATGACCAAGGAAAGCGACATCGCATCAGATTTGCAGAAGAACTACATCATTAAAAAACTGCCTGTACTTCCCGGCATAACCTTGGGCTGCTACACCGACCAAACATCAGGCGTTTGCAGTGACCTGTACGATATCGTTCCTTCCCGCAAGGACAGAACATCTTTTGTCGTCATGGACGTTGCAGGAAAAGGCATGAACGCCCTCCTCGTTATGACCATGATTCGCGCCATGCTTCGTCTCATCGTCAACACAACCCAGTCTGCGGGCACTATCCTTACTTGGGCAAACAAGGGAATCTGTTCAGAAAATTCAGGTCTGGATCACTTTGCGTCAGTATCACTGATTAACTACGATGACACCAAAAAGAAGATTCAGTTTGCCTCCAGCGGCACCAATCAGGTACACCACTACATTGCGGCCAAAAATGAAGTTGCCCGCGTCTCTGCCCCCTGTGAGCCAATCGGTGTAGAGAAGACAACACAATACAAAGATATAGAGTTTACAGGAAGCAAAGGTGATATTATAATTGTCTTTACGGATGGTCTTGTTGAAGCACTGAACGGTCAAGGTCAGCAGTATTCAGCGGCGCATCTTGCAAGCGTTATTAAGGCAAATAACAAATTACCTGGCAAAGACATTGCTGCCAAGGTAAAAGATGACATAAAGAAGTTTTTGGGCACGGAGAAATTGCACGATGACCAGACGCTTCTTGTAGTGAAAATTCAGTAGGCAAAGGAGTTATTAATGGAACTGAAGATTCGTAAAAATGGTGAAGTCTACATCATTGATGTAAATGGAGAGATGGACCTCTACAACTCCTATAAACTCAAGGAACTGGTTATGAAGATGCTTGAAAAAAACGTCAAGAGCTTCATTATCAATCTTGAACAGGTAGACTACATCGACTCATCTGGAATCGGTGCGCTGATTTACATCTGCTCTACGATTAAAAAGATGAACCTCAAGCTCGCAATCTCCAATATTCATGGCTCTGTAAAAAAAGTCATTGAATTGACGAAATTGATGGGCTACTTCCCCATTGCAAACAGTGTTGAAGAAGCACTGCTGATGGTAAACGAATAGGAGAATACTATGGATCAGTTTAAAGAATTGCGTTCTGACGATAACGACCCCTTGTTTGACACTTCAAATATGTTGTACAAGGAATTTCCGTCAGATTTTCGCCAGATTCGCTATTTTACATTGTTAATCGTGCAGTCTGCACCGCTTGAAATCAAGGAAATCAACTTGCTGGAACAGCAGATCAGCGAGGTTATCAAGAATGCCGTCAAGCACGGTAACCGCTGCGACATCAACAAGAAGGTAAAGGTTTGGTATTCTTTCAGCCCGTCACATGCACACATTATCGTACAGGACGAAGGCGAAGGCTTTAAGGACTTGGAAAAATGGAACGAGTTTAACCGCAAGCGTATCGAAGCCCTGCACAACTCAGACTTTGAACAGCTGGCAAACTATGTTTCATTCCGCTCAAAGGAATCAGACGATCAGGACGGCGGTAACGCACTGTTTGCCGCTCTTGAATACTGGAACGGCGGATTTGTATACAACGGAAAGAGAAACGGCGTTGCCATGCTTAAAAAATATCAGAAAAAGCATCACGGTGTTGCCGTAGAAGACTAAGCAATTTTTTTGTTGCAGGCTTGCTGTACAAAATCAATTTTGCTTAAAAAACCGCAAAGGTGTTCGTAACAGGTTTACAAACGCTTTTGCGGTTCTTTTTTTTCATTTCATGCAGTTTATCTTTTGGTGAAAATGATTAGCGTTTTACGAGGTCAAGAAGAACATCACGTATCTGCTGCGCAGTCTTTTCCCAACTGAATCTTTTTGCCCATTCCAGACCGCCGGCAACCAATTTTTCTTTGAGTGACTTATCACTTGCAAGTGCCGTAAGAGCCGCCGCCATCTGTTCTATATCGTCGGAATCAAAATACAAGGCGTTTTCACCCGCAATTTCAGGAAGGGCGCCACAGTGTGAACAGGCTACGGGAACCCCTGTCGCCATTGATTCCAGCACGGGAAGCCCCACCCCCTCACTTACAGATGGGAATATGCAGCCGTCACTACCAGAGTACAGTTCGGGAAAACTTTCATGGGGGAAAAAACCCGTCACAAAAATATCCGATGCAGAATGAGAAGCAAAAACGGCCTTGCGGACTTCCTCGGAATATGCATCTTCACTGCCTGCCAGCACAAGCCGATGGGGAAGATGAGTCCGTTCCTTAAAGAGTGTAAATGCCTTGATAAGTTCAATATGTTTTTTTGACGGCGAAGAAAGCCGCGAAGCATAAATAAAATAAGGCCGTTGAATGGCAAAGGGCTTTATGTCAACCAGATTGGGAGAAAGCAATTCCCGCGGATAGAACATGGAATGGTCAACACCGTTATGAATTACCGCAATCCGTTCGCTTTTTATGCCAAGCCGCTCCAAATCACGCTTGATATAAAAACTTGCGGCAATGATTTTTTCAGCCTTGTTCAGGCTGTGCTTTACATGGATTTCATGCTTGGTATCTTTTCTTGACGTGAAAATTTCCGAAACAACATCATTGACGATGGCCACCCCTGGAACTCCAAAGAAAAAGGGCAGCATGTGGGCAGCAGCAGGATACAGAACAGCAGTGTACTTTTGCTTCTTTGCAAAACGGTTTGCGGCCAGCAGATGCCAGGTGCGCTCAGCAGTAAGGCTGTCCGGCAGGGAAATGCTTTTGTAGCCAATGTCATTTTCGTTTCCGTAGGTATAGCGGTCAATCTCTGCGCCAAAAAGTTCGTATTGCACCTCATCATCATTTTTCAGATACTGCACAAGAGAATTGAGATATGAACCTAGCCCCGACCTTCCATGGTCACAACCGAACGTATCTATACCGACTTTCATACTGCTTAATTATAGCATATTTATTATTTCTTTGCTATACTGTTTCCATGGAGCAAAAAATGACCTTTACCCAGCTTTCCATTCCCCAGGACGTTACGACAAAACTTGCAGAGCATGAAATAGTGGAGGCAACTGCCGTTCAAAGCCAGGCTATTCCTGTCATCAGGGAAGGCATATCGGTGGTTTTTCAAAGCGAAACTGGTACGGGAAAAACGCTGGCCTACCTTTTGCCCCTTGCAGAAAAAATTCGCGAAAGCGAAAACCCCAAAAAAGAAGTGCGGCTTATTGTCCTTGCGCCAACCTATGAACTGGCAGCACAAATAAAAATGCAGGTTCCCCTCTTCAGCGATATAAAGGCCGCCCTGCTCATTGGCGGTTCTCCCATAAAACGGCAGATAGAACTGCTCAAGGAAAAGCCAGAAATCGTCATCGGAGGACCAGCCCGTCTCCTAGAACTCTACCATTTGAAAAAACTCAAACTAGACGGCGCACAGGCAATCGTTCTGGACGAGGTTGACCGTCTTCTTTCGCCAGAACTGAGAGATGAAACAGTAGAAATGATTTCCCTGCTCAAAAAAGAAGCGCAACTAGTGGCTTGCAGTGCGACAATCAGCCAGAACACCGTAAAGATTCTTTCTGCTGCAAAAAAAGGCGAAAAAATTGACACCTTGTTTTTGCCGCCAGAGGATGTGCTGAGAAAACGCATTACCCACATGGCCATTTTTTCCGAGCAGCGTGATAAAATTGAAACATTGCGAAAACTGCTGACCGCTGAAAAGCCTGCAAAAGCCTTGATTTTTACCAGCCGCGTCGATCAAGTGGCCAACATCACCGCAAAACTGACCTACCATCATTTTGACTGTGCAGGTCTGCACGCAAAAGCTGACAAACAGGAACGCAAGGCTGCCATAGACCGTTTTAGAAGCGGAAAGTGCCCCATTCTTGTAACTAGCGATTTGGCATCCCGCGGGCTGGACATTCCCAACATCACCTACATCATTCAGATGGATTTTCCGTCAAACGAAGATTTTTTTATTCATCGTGCAGGAAGAACTGCCCGTGCCGGCAAAACAGGCACAAATATTGTTATTGGTGATGAATACGAAATGAGGAAGTATGCCGCACTGGAAAAGAAACTGGGATTTATCGTGTATCCCAAAGTACTGTACGGCGGAAAACTGATGAGTCCGGACAAAGCGGAATCCTAAATCTCTACGGCACCTTTACGCACAAGGCTTACAGAGCCGTCCGTTTCAATGGCGACAATCGTTGAGGGAATGTTTCCCCGCTTGCTGCCGTCATCAATAATCAAATCTACCTCATTGCCAAATTCCCGCTTGATGTCCTGCACATTGTCCAAAACGTTCTGTCCGCTGCGGTTCAAACTGGTAGAATAAATGGGTGCACCACATTGGGCAATCACCTTGCGAAGCCATTCGTCATCAGGACAACGGAATGCAGTTGTAGTGATTTCTCCGCCTTTGGCAAAAGTATGCACGATAATCGTCAGGGGACCGGGCCATTTGGCAAGAATCTCGTCAGGAACAAGGTCTCTGGTATATTTCTTTAAGTCTGAAGGAGATGCAATCAACTGGATAAAGGGCTTTTCTTCACACCTGCCCTTTATGGCTCGAATTTTTTCGTCAGTATGATAGGAATAATGGCGGCCGTCCACAATGGCAGAAAACCCGTAGACAGTATCGGTTGGAATGGCAACAACTTTTCCACGTTTCAGGTAGTCACTGGTAATACTGATTGATTCTTCATCACACTTGCGGCAAATCATAAATCGGAATCCCCTGTACTGTTGTATGTTTTTTGGCAAAATGCCCTTTTCGATAATCGTCCAGAATCAAAAGTACATAGACAATGATAAAAACCGCCAGCGCAAACGCCTTGCAAAACCATTCCGGCAGCGTATAGGGCTCAACAGCCTTTAAAGGAATGCCTGTCTTAAAATGAAAATCACTGTCCGTATCAAGACCGTTAATCTTTACGATTTTTTCCCCGCTTTTTATGTAGCCAAGTTTTCTCGCAAATGCCGCAATAACATCAGGGTCATGCTCCAAAGCAGTGTATTCCAGTTCAAGGCTGTCCGTAATATTCTGGATTTCCTGAGTACGTGCACTGAGTAATCTTTTCTGTTCCTGCATCTGCTGTTTTGCCCAAAAGCCATCCCTTCCTCCCGACAAGGAGACGAGGACATACATCAAGGTTCCAGCCAATGCAGCGCAGAGGAATCGTAATCTTTTCATTATGTGTACATTATCGGCACAATCCTAAAAAATCCACAATGAAATATAGCAAATTATAAAATCTGATGGACTTTTATAAAATGCTGGTGTATAATACTTTAAGTACTATTATTTGCTATAAAAAGTGCCGATAGTAAATCATAGTGCTATTTATTTTCGCACAAGGGGATGAATATGAGCGATTCAGAAAAAAACGATGAATTAGACAACTACGGCGTTTGGGTAAAAAAAGGTCCCCAAACAGTCGATTCATCAGCTGCAGAGGAAGCAGATTTTACCATGGACATGAATCTCCCTGACTTTTCTGATTTAGACCTACCTGACGACACTTCCAGCGAGAGTACTGTAGACGTAACAGACTCATTTCTCTCTGACTTAGACACTGACTTATCTGACATTACAGGCGACCTTACGGAAAGTTCTGAACAAGAAGCCGCGGCAAATGAATCAAGCGGAGAAACCGAAGACATCGCCCTTGACGAATTTATTGCTGGCGGAGAATTTGAAGACGTGGCAGAAGGAAACAGAGGCTACGGTCAGGAAGCCGCTCCCGCCTCTGCTGCAGAAAGTACTCCTGCTGGCGAAGAATCCGTTTCTCTTGATGACTTTTTGGACGGAGACTCTTTTGAATCCGCTCCCGCAGAAGCCCCTGCCCCCGACACGACAGCCGCTGATGAAGCCCCCCTTGACATTGACCTTTCCTTTGATGACAGTGCAGACAGCCTTGCAACAACTACAGTGGATGCAGATGTAAGCGTTGCAGACGAAGCGGCAGAAGAATCTTCCGCCTCTAGTCTGGACGGCACCGAATCCATTGATTTAAGCGAATTTGGCTTTGATGACAGTGCAGAAGACACTTCTTCTATGGAGGCTCCTGCTACAGATGCCCCTGCTCCAGAAACAAGTGAAGCCCCTGCTGCCGAAGAACCCGTAGCAGAGCGTTCTGGCGGAGACAGTTTTGACGAAATGTTCAACAGCATTTCTGAAGATTCAGCAATTGATGCCAGTGCATTCTTTGACGAACCTGCGGAAGAAAGTCCTGCAGAAGCAGCCCCAGCACCCGCGGAAGCAAGTGCTGGCGGTGAGGAAGAAGTTGATTTGTCGGACTTTGGTTTTGATGACGACTCACTGGCAAGTCAGGGCGAAGTAAAAGATGACACAAAATCGCTTGCCACTGGTACCGTAGACTACGAAATGAATGTTATGGCAGATGACGATTTGCCGCCGGAAGCCCCTGCTCCAGAAGCAGTTGTGCCCGCTTCCGAAGAAATGCCGATTGTTGAAGAGCCAGAACAGCCCGTTATTGAGGAAACGGCAATTTCTAATGAAGAATTGGCAAATCTGAACAGTGAAACAGCCGAAGAAGCAACATTTGACATGCCTGCATTTGAAGACACCCCTGCTCCAGCGGAAATTCCTGTAGAAGAAGCAAAAAAAGAAAGCATAGAGGAAACGACTCCTCAGAATATCGCACAAGAGTCCGCTGCTCCTCAAAGCCCTGCTCCCCGACAGGATGCTCTGGCATCTTCCGCCGCAACAGCAATTCTTTCACAAATTGTGGGTGAACTTTCCTCCCTTAAAAATGAAATTGCCGGTCTCAAGAATGATTTTGAAGAAATGAAAAATCGAGAAGTCATTTCGGCACCTGTAGCCGAAGAAACGGCTGAAAAACAGGAGTCAGGCGGTTTCTTTGATGACAATGGGGAAGATGATACCATTGCCCTTTCTACCGATGAATTGGCAAATATCATGAATACCGCTGATTTTGAAACCGAGCAGGCAGAAGAAACGGTAGCTGAAGAAGCTGCACAAGAAGCAGTTCCCGCAGAAGAGGCAGTAACCGAAGAAGCTACACAAGAAGCCGCTCCCGCAGAAGAAACGGTAACTGAAGAAAGCACTTTTGACGCGCCTGCTGAAAGTGCAGAACCTGGAGCGGAAACAGCTGATGACAGTGATTTTGTCATGCCGGAACCTGATGCCGTTACCGAAGAAGACAATACGCTGGCCGGTGAGGAAACGCTTTCTACCGATGAACTGGCAAACATCATGAATACTGCTGACTTTGCCCACGAACAGGCTGAAGACAACGCCATGGAAGAAAGTCCTGCTGCGGAAGAAGATGCAACAGAAGCAACTGTGGCTGAAAACCTTGACGACAGCGATTTTGTCATGCCGGAGCCGGGTACTGTTACCGAAGAAGACAATACGCTGGCTGGTGAGGAAACACTTTCTACTGATGAACTGGCAAACATCATGAATACCGCTGACTTTGCCCACGAACAGGCTGAAGACAACGCCATGGAAGAAAGTTCTGCTGCAGAAGAACCGATAATTGAAGAAGCGGCATCCGATGACTTTAATTTTGATGCAATTGAAGGCGGTGAGGAATCCTTGCCGGAAGAAATTTCCGTGCCAAAGGCAGAAGAACCTGTTGAAACGCCAGTTTCATTTGAAACAGAAAATCTTGCTTCTGCCGCAGAAGAAGCAACTGCTGAAGAACCTGTTGCGGCAGAAAGCGAAGAAGACCTTGCTCCTGTCGTTGAAGAACCTGCCGCAACCTCCGCAGCAAATGACAATGACCTTTCAGGTGATTTGAAGACGGAAATCAAATCGGTGCTTTCATACATGGACAAACTTCTGGAAAATCTTCCCGAAGATAAGATTGCAGAATTTGCTCAGTCAGAGCAGTTTGAAACCTACAAGAAACTGTTTAAGGAACTAGGACTGGCATAATGGGTTTGCTAAGTTATATCGACACAATGGAACAAAAGGGACCCGGACTGCTTGCTCGTGCTGCACAATATGAAATGATGGGTCAGCACCCGGGAAATTTCTATGACTGGTGTAAAAAACATACTTTTACCCACATTGCACTTTTTCAGCACGATGGAAACGCATACCACATAACAAAATCCATTGGATTTGACGCAGAGTCCATCGCCCTCTCCTATTCTTCAAAAGACTTCTGGGAAGGAACCTTGTTCACCAATGGCGACTGGCAGTCTTATAATCAGGGAACCCCTGAAAGCGGTGCATTCAATCAGTTCTTTTCAGAACAAATGCTGAGCATGATTTCAAAACTGCATTTTATCAAGCTGGACGACTCCATACTGATGATTGTGCAGGAGCCTGATGAAGAAGAAACAGAACTTCCTCCAGCGGACATCATAAAGAAAGAACTGATTCAGCTTTTGTTTTTGCCCAATACTCAGGAAACAGGCTTTGAAACTGAAACCGCTGTAAAAAAAGGACTTGCCGTATCCAATGCAAACCTCTATTTTCTTTCAGTAAAAAATGCCGTTGCCACAGCGATAAAAGACGTGCCCTTTGCGGAAGATGCTGCGCGGAATAAAATGACAGACATCATTTATGAGCATATTGCCCGTATCTGTAAGACCATTTTCCAAAATCCCAATTGCAGCGAACTGGGAAAAGACGGTGAAATCAAAATAGCATTCTTTGCAAAGGATGAAGTTGACGAACAATTGCTGCAATTCCATATCGTGCAGACGCTTACCGATGTTGTAGGACAAGAAGCCGCGAAGGGTATCGTTCTTTTGATGGCTGGGGTCTGTCCGAATGTAAAAGGAACGCTGGCTTTTCTGCAGCAGGGCTAATTGTGGTTACTTTCTCTGACGCAAAAAACGGCGAAAGGACATGTGTCCTGGGAGGAAAGCACCTCCACTCTGTCTACAATCCGTCACGAGAAGCCGAGCAGTTTGTAGCCAGGCTAGATGCCGGCTTTAATCCGAGCACAGTCTTTATTATTGAACCTGCCCTTTCCTATTGCCTTTCCTTTTTGCGAAAACGTTTTCCTCATGCCAGGCTTTGCGCAATTAGACTAGTGCATGATTTTGTAGAAAGCGACAGGCTCTGGGATGCCACTTTCTATGCTGGCGGTAAAAACGACCTTGCAGAAACATTGTATACGGCTTTTGGAGAAGAAAGTTTATGTTCCAGTCTCTTTTTTGCCTGGCCTGCAGCGGAGGCCGTTTTTGAAAATCAAACAAAAGCTATTTGGCAGGAAATTAAAAAGGCCATGACAAAAAGCCGAGATGTGCTGGGAACTCGGGCCTATTTTGCAAAACGCTGGCTCAAAAACAGCATACGGTTCTGCACTTTTCTAGAGCAGCCAGCCATCATAGAAAAGGGTTCTTGTGACATTCTGCTTGCGGCATCAGGACCAAGTCTTGCATCTTCCCTGCCCTATATCGCAAAGATGAGGGAAAGATTTTATCTGATAGCCCTTTCTTCTGCCCTGCTTCCCCTGCTGACCTGCGGGATTACCCCTGACCTAGTCCTTTCTACCGATGGGGGGGTCTGGGCAAAAAAACATCTTGCCCTGTGCGGAAAGCAAACGTCTCATATTCCCCACGCAATCGCCGCCGAGGGGGCATGTCCCCAGAATGTATTGGAAAAAGCACCGATAGTTCCCCTCTGCTATGAAGACAGCATGGAAAAAGAACTGCTTTCGGCCTGCGGTATCTCAGCCATGAGCGCGCAAAGAAACGGTACGGTAAGTGGAACTGCCGCAGAACTGGCACTGACACTGACAGATAAAAACCTCTTTTTCTGCGGACTGGATTTGGAAAAGTCGGCAGCGTTTCAGCACACAGAACCAAATGCCCTTTCCCTCTGCAAGGAAACAAGTGATAATCGGCTTCAGCCAAAAGAAACGCGCATTGCCTTTTCTGCCTGTGCGCCTGCAGGAGCCTTAGACCTGTATCGCTCATGGTTTCAATCTGAATCATCACGCTTAGGAAAAAGATTGTACCGGCTGTCCGACAAGATGCATTTTGCAAACAATCTTGGAGCAATTGAGGACATCAATTGGGTAGACTTTGAAAAAAAATGCCCTGAGTGCAGGGGAAAAAAACCGGCGCTCCATCTTTCAGCAAAGAAGTCTCCTTCTTATAGGCAGATACTGCGTTCAAGAATCGAACAATTTGCAAAGTCAGAACACTTTTACCAAGAATTGTGTCCCGTGGAAATGATGTTGAAGAAAAGGACTTCGTCTGAGGCGGAAAAAGCATCATATGAAAAAAAAATTGCAAAAAAAACGGCAGCGGTTCTCGCAGAAGCAGAGAGGCTACTCCATGAGTGAAAAATGCTCCTACACGGACATACTTGAGGCTAAAGACGGTTCTTTGATTCCCGTGAGAAATGGCATTGCCTTCCATTCAAAATATAATCCCATTCGGGAGGGAGATGGCTTTGCCTCCCAATGCGCGGGAAGCCCTACGGATTCTTTTTTTGTGATTTTGGGGCTTTGTGGCGGCTTTCATGTACAGGCCTTGTGCCGCGCTTTTCCAGATGCTTACATGCTGCTTGTAGAGCGCAGTCAGGAAGATATTAGTTTTCTAAAGAAACTGCCCGTGGTACAGGACTTGCTGAAAAACAAGCACCTGCTAGCCTGCAGCGCAGAACAAGTAAAATCCATGCTGACCACTCATTTTCTTCCAGCAGAACATGCTGCCATACAAGTACTTTCCCTGCGCGCCTGGGAGCAACAATTTGCCGAGGATGCAAAAGCGATAAAGTCCTGTATACAGGAAACCCTTGCAGAAATCAGCGCGGACTTTTCCGTACAGAGTCATTTTGGCGGCATCTGGCAGAGGAATATTCTGGCAAACCTCAAGGCGGCCTCTTCATTTTCACCAGCGACCATTTCTTTAGACAGGTCAAAAAAAGCGGCAGTCATTGCGGCAGGTCCCAGTCTGGATGAAAGTGTAGAGGAATTGCTGCATCACAGGAAAGAATACGTCATCATTGCAACAGATACCGGCTACCGCGCCCTGCTCCGCCATGGCATTGTAAGCGATGTAGCGGTAAGCGTAGACGCACAGATGATTTCCCATGCCCATTTTTTTGACATAAGAAAAACACACTTTGTGCTGGATCTGTCTGCAAATCCTGCCACAGGGAGAAAAATTGCAAGTCAAACTTCCCTGCAATTCGTACAGACTGGACACCCCTTATCCGCATACGCGTCACAGTGCTCCCAAACCGCCCTACCCCTTTTGCAGGCAGGAAGCGGAACCGTAACGATTGCTGCCGCAGACTTTGCCATACAGACAGGCTTTCAGCAGATAGTTTTTTTTGGTGCTGACTTTGGCTACCTGCATGGAAAGGCTTATGCAAGAGGAACCTACCTTGATGACCTCTACAACAATAAAAGTTCCCGCCTGAATACCAGTGAAACCCAGTTTGATGCCCTGCTTTTTCGCACGCCGCTGGTTAAAAAATCATCCGACAAATACACCAGCCAAGTGCTGGAGTCCTATGGAAAATCACTGGACTCTTATATGGGAGTGAACAATTTTATAAAAAAAGCCGATAATACCTATATACGGGCAGAAAAAGCCGGTCAGCAAAAAAAACAAAATGAGGCTGACCTGCTGAAAGTCACACGCTTTGACTTTGAGCGTTTTTCTCGCACGTATGCAAGTGAATTGCGCAGATGCCCTGATACAGTCAGCAGAAGTTCCCCCCTGTGGCTGACACTGCTTCCCTATGTCGCATGGCTGCGCACACGAGGAACTGCGGAGAGTCTTTCTGAAATTGTCCGGCAGGCATACACAAAAACATTGGAGTATATGGAACAGATATGAAAACAAAACACATTAAAATCGCCCAGGCCATTATCGCTGTCATTTTTGTTTTTGCGGTAGCCTATTTTATGCTCGGAATCATGTCAGACAAAAAGGCAGGTCCAGGCAAGGCTCAGGAACGCTTTGATACATTCATGATGGAAACTACAAGCCTTGCGGCAAAATACGAGCCTAATTCTCCAAACTTTAACGGGGAGTTTACCCAACTTTTGACGCGTTATCGAAATGACTTTGCCTATTTGCGGCTTGACGTGAACAATAAAAAAATCTATGAGTATCCTGCAGAGCAGCCCCAGATTTCTGACACTGTAACAGAAAGGCTGACCCGTCAGACAAATACGATGCTGGGAAACACGCTGACGGTAACGGCCATCATGCTTGCCATAAGCCAGGCCGCCATCTACAAGTATGCAAAAATTTCATTTATATTGATTTTAACGGGAACCATTGCCGCCCTTGTGCTTCTCTTTATCATTCAGTTTACGGCCGCCCCCCGCTACCGCAGAATCAGAAAGACAGATGAAGCATTTCTTGCAGAAGATGATGAAATTGTCCTTTCCGATAAAAAAGAGCCTGAAGACGAGGAAGATTCAGAAAGTGCAGATGATGATTTTGACCCCATCAGCGCAATGGAAGAAGAAAACCGTGAATCAGCAGAAGATGAAGATGAAGATGAAGATGAGGACATACTCTCTTTTGAAGACGAGACCGACGCTTCTCCTGCCCGCGCTCAAGTACTTTTGGAGCCAGAACTACAGACGGCAATTTCCAAGAGTTCACAGGACGACACAGACCTTTCCCTGCTGATTATCCGTATTACGCCATTTAGAGAGCATGCAGAATCTACAAGAGACATTGCAATGATGCTTTCAGACCGCATGGGAAATCAGGGCATGACTTACGGCTATAACGACGGCTTTGCCCTGCTGATTAGCAATACCAATCTGGATTCAGCATTGGCAATTGCGCAGTCGCTTTATAACGGCATCGCCACAAAACTAAAAGAAGAAAATGACCGTGCGAACCTTGCAATTGGTATTTCATCACGCAGCGAACGAATCATCACCGTGCAAAGACTGATTACAGAAGCGGAACAGGCCGTGCTCCATGCTGCGGAAGACAAGGATTCTCCGATTATCGCATTCCGCGTAAACCCCGAAAAATACCGGCAGTTCATGCAGAAGAACAATTAGTTTTTCTTAGCCTGATTATCGGCTGGACTTTCTTCAGCCGTTTTTGTTTTTCCCGCATCAGGATCGGCATTGTCCACCAGTTCGGCAATACGAACAGCCAGGTCAGAAATCAATTTGCTGTCAGGAAACTTTTCTTTTAGCACAAAGTACTCTTTTTCGGCAAACTCTCCCCTCCCGCAGTCAACTAAAAGCGAAAGATAATTTTCCTGCAAAGCCTGGTCATTGGGATATTTTTCGATAAGCGTCCGATATTGGGCAAAGGCTTCATCGTTGTTGCCTTTCATCGCATTGATATAGGCAATGGATTTTGCCAGTTCACCATTTTCCGGGTCGCGGGACAGCATGTCTTGATAAATGGGCATGGCACTATCCCACTGACCTGCAAGGGCATAGGCTCTGCCCATTTTATAATAGGCCTGATAATACAAGTTTTCGTTTCTCATGGCAAGCTTGTAGTATTCGGCAGCCTTTGTATAATTTTTAAGTCCCACATAGGCTTCGGCAATAGTATAATACTCTACCGCAAGATTCTGCAGAACGATTCGATTCTGTCCCGGCACAAGAAGACCACCACTTGCCGCACAGCCAAATAAAAGACCAGCGGCAAGGAGAGAAAAGAAAATCAGGACAAAGGCTCGAATACGCATAAAGCCTTACTGGAGAAGCAGTTTTGACAGAGTGCTTTTGCTCAGTGAAATATCAGAAATCGTGATATAACTTACACCTGTCTGCTGAATTTTTGCCGGCATAGGAAAGAGAGCAATCTTTAAGCCTGCAAGCAGCGCCTTGATTTTTGCTGGTGTAGCATCGGCAACCTCAAGAATAACCTTGGCATCGTATTCTGAATCCGTTTTTTTTGCATTTGCCAGTGTTCCTGCCACGGATTTAAGGGGCAGTTTGAGGTCTGTACCCAGCATATTCTGCAAAAAAGCGTCTGCCTTGCGCTCGTAAAAGCGGATTTCAGCATTGCTGCCCGCAGTCAAAAACTCATAGACTTTTTTGTCAAAGCCCTCAGGCATAGCGTTGACAGGTGTAGCGTCAACCAGGGCATTTGCCTTAGCCTGCACTGCTTCTTCATACTGACCAAGTTGAGGTTCAACATGGTATGAAACCAAGGCATTTTCCGATGAGGGGAGAGCCACTTCTATCTGTGTCTGAGGATTCTTGTAATAGCTATGAGGCAGCGACAGGTTTTCGGTGACCTGAGGAGTCCATCCGTTTTCTGGCACCAGGGCTTTTGTCACATACTTCAGCGGATAGGAGCCTTTTGCCGACAACTGAAAAACCTGCCGTTTTTTTGTAGTCTCTTCGGCAATATAGACTGTTTCCGTGCGGCTTGCAATGCGCTCCGCGTCCTTTTCGTTCATATTGGTCATGCGCACCAAAGTGGCTGTGACAAGCGGAAGATGAGCCTGAACGGGAATGTACATATATAATGCTGCATCACGGTCAATCAGTGCAAGAGGCTCAACCGCTTCTGGCTCAGGAAGAGACTTACAGCTAAAAGTCAGGGCGACTGCACAGGCAATCGCCAGTCCAAGAAAACTAGGCCTTTTCAATTTCAATGCTCCATGTTTTGTCATCAGCTTCAACAGAAGTTGGCTTAGAAAGTTTTTCCTTCCATTCCTGAACGGTGGCAAGGGTTTCGCCAGAGACAAAATCCTTGAATTTAGCAAAAGCGTCCTTTAAGTCGCCGTCGCCAGAAACAAAGAGCCTGATGCGGTCGGTGACTTCAAATCCGCTCTCCTTGCGGAGGTTCTGGATTCCGCGGATAAGGTCGCGCACATAGCCTTCTTTTTTGAGTTCGTCGGTGACTTTTGTGTCCAAGCCCACGGTAAGGGTGCCGTCATTTACGACCTTGAGGTCTTCTTTTTCGATGCGCTCGACGATGATTTTGTCGGTGTTCAAATCCACATTCTGACCGTCAACATCAATGGCAAATTTCTTTCCGCCCAAGATGTCGGAAATCGCCTGATTCTTAAGCTCGGTGATTTTTGCGGCGGCGGCCTTCATTTTGGCTCCCAGCTCTTTTCCCAGAACCTTGAAGTTTGCCTTTGCCTTGTATTCAACAAGTTCATCCTCGCGTTCATGGAAGATGACCTGCTTGACGTTCAGTTCCTCACGGATGGTGTCAATCATGCTCTCAAGAACCTTGCGTTCCTCGGCGTTGCGGGTGACAAGCTGGGTAGAGGCCAAAGGCTGGCGGTTTTTGAGGTTGAACTGATTTCGCAGGGAGCGTCCCATTGAGACAGCCTTCTGAACGGTTGCCATGCGGAACTCAAGTTTTTCGTCACGAAGGGCTGCATTGTAAACCGGGAAATCTGCCAGGTGGACTGATTCAGCGTCTTTTTCAGTGCGGAGATTCTGCCACATGCTTTCTGTAATGAAAGGAATGAAGGGAGCGGCAACCAGAGAGAATGATTTTAAGGCATAGTAAAGTGACTCGTAGGCTTCTGCCTTGTCGCTGTCATTCTCGCTCTTCCAAAAGCGACGGCGGCTTCGGCGGATGTACCAGTTATTGAGCTGGTCGATGAAGTTAATCAGGGGGTCGATTGCCGTGCTCAAATCGTAGTCATCGAGGGCTGTCGTGACATCCTGAATCATCTTCTGTGTGATAGAGACAATCCATGCGTCAAGGGGATTTGCAGGCTTTTTGCCTTCAAATACAGTGCCTTTTGCCGTGTAATTGTCGATATTTGCGTAAGTTACGAAGAAGCTGTATCCGCTCCAGAGAGGAATAAGGATATTCTTCAAAACCTCGCGCACGCCGTTATCTGAATAGCGTAAGTCATCCGCCTTAACGACAGCCGAGTGAGTGAGGAAGAGACGGAGGGCATCCGCTCCGAACTGATTGATTGCCTCAACCGGGTCTGTGTAGTTTCTGAGGGACTTAGACATTTTTCGTCCGTCTTCTGCAAGGACAAGGCCGTTTACGATACAGTTCTTGAAGGCAGGTTTGTCAAAAAGCTCGGCTGCAAGAATGGTAAGGGTGTAGAACCAGCCTCGTGTCTGATCCAAGCCCTCTGAGATGAAGTCTGCGGGGAAATGCTTTTCAAAATGCTCTTTGTTTTCAAATGGATAGTGAAGCTGGGCGTAAGGCATGCTCCCTGACTCAAACCAGCAGTCAAAGACTTCCGGGATTCGGTGCATTGTTCCGCCGCACTTACACTTAATCGTAACTTTATCAACAAACTGCTTGTGAAGATCTTCCAAGTCAACGCCGCTCTTTGCTTTAAGCTCGGCACGGCTTCCGATACAGATTTTCTCGCCGCAGTCGTCACATCTCCAGATTGGAATCGGGTTTCCCCAGTAGCGGTTACGGCTGATTGCCCAGTCGCGGCTTCCGGCCAGCCATTTTCCGAAGCGGCCTTCCTTGATGTGGGCAGGCTGCCATTTAATCTGAGAATTTGCCTTTAAGAGGCGGTCGTGCTGGTCGGCAACCTTTACGAACCAGCTTCCGATTCCACGGTAGATGAGTGGCGAGCCGCAACGCCAGCAGTGGGGATACTGGTGCATTACGGTCTCTCGCTTAACAAGCTTGCCCTCTTTCTTCAATCTGTCCATGATGTCTTTGTCAGCGTCTTTTACGAAAAGGCCTGCATAGTCAGAAACTTCTTTTGTAAAGCGGCACTCAGCGTCAATAGGCTCCATGAAAGGAACACCGCTTCCCGCAAAGACCTTGGAGTCGTCTTCACCAAAGGCCGGGGCAATGTGAACGATGCCGGTACCGTCTTCAGTTGAGACATAGTCCGCATTGAACATACGGAAGGCTCCCTTCTCACACTTCTGACCGCTCTGCTTTTCACACTCGGCGGCGTCTTTGAGAGATGCAAAGTAAGGGAAAAGAGGCTCGTATTCCGCACCAAGGAATTCGCTTCCCTTGTGGCGGTAGATGATTTCGTAGTCTTCGGGATTTTTGTAATATGCGGCCAGCCGGCTTTCTGCGAAAATGTAGTAGTCGCCAGACGACTTGTCCAGAATCTTTACATAGTCAATCTCCGGCCCCATACAAAGTCCGAGGTTTGAGGGCAAAGTCCATGGAGTTGTCGTCCATACAAGGAAGTAAGTCTTGCCGTTGGTCATGTCCGGGTCAGTAAAGGCGGCAGGTGCTTTTGTGACCTTGAAGCGGATGGTGATTGCAGGATCTTGCTTTTCTTTGTAGCCCTGAGCCAGCTCGTGGGTAGAAAGGACGGTGGCACAGCGGGGACAATATGGAAGAATGTACTTGCCCTCGTAGATAAGGCCTTTGTCCCAGAGGGATTTTGCCACCCACCAGATTGTTTCCATAAAGTCAGGGTTCATGGTCTTGTAGTCGTTGTCAAAATCAACCCAGCGGCCCATGCGGGTGATGGTCTTTCGCCATTCGCCGGTGTATTTGAGGACGGAAGCCCGGCACTTGTCGTTAAAGTTTGCTACACCATAAGCTTCGATTTCGTGCTTTGAGTTGATGCCCAGCTCTTTTTCGATGAGGTTCTCAACAGGCAAACCATGGCAGTCCCAGCCGAAACGGCGGTCAACCTTTTTGCCTTTCATGGTCTGATAGCGGGGAATAATGTCTTTAATCGTTGATGGAATGAAGTGGCCGAAATGGGGAAGACCCGTGGCAAACGGAGGGCCGTCAAAGAAAACGAATTCCTCCGCCTTGCTGCGCTGCGCCACTGACTTTTTAAATGTGTCATTCTTTTTCCAAAATTCAAGGATTTCTTCTTCCTGCTTGGGGAAATCAACCTTTGCATCAACTGACTTATACAAAATGAGCCTCGCATCAATAAAATATGTGGACATTATTATACTGAAAAACAAGATAAAAGTCTATGCATACCCTTTAGGCTGTTTCAGACCTCATGCTGAGACCGTGGATTTTTTTTCTTGACCAAACGGCTTGTCTTGCAGTAGCATAATAGTAACTATCTTACTGTTATGATAGATTGAGGAGGTTCGTGTGAATCTTGTACATCGGATTATAGCTTTTGCAGTTATATTATCAGCCAGTTCATTGTCATTTAGCGCCCCCCCCCCGGCCAAGACCTTAACGATTGAAGATGCTGTTAAGTCTGCGTTGGAAAATGACGCGAGTCTTCAGCAAGGCAAAATCACCCTTGACCAAACGAAGCGCGAAAGCAGCCATTCCGCCAATTCTTTCTTGCCCAGCATTGCCGCCGAAGGGATTATCGCAAAAGCGGGCGACTTAAACGACAAGGACTCTCAAGAGAATGTGTATCAGTCCAAAATCGGAGCATCCGCATCGCTTACGATTGACCTTGGTGTTCCTGCAAAAATAAAGGCCCTTAAAAAACAGTATCAGGCACAGCAAATCACCTATGATTACTTAGTGCGTCAGGTAACATCAACCGTCAAAAAAGGTTTTTACGCCGTCATCTGCAAAAAAATGATTTATGATGCATACCGCGACTACCAGTCTTCTTCAGAAAAGACTTTGAATGATTCAAAGGTCAAGCATGCAAACGGTATGATTCCTGAAAGCGACCTTCTTATGGCTCAGTACGACGCAGAAGACGCAAAAATTCAGACTTCAAATGTCGGACTCGACTACACTTCTTCTCTCGCAACATTCCTTTCCACAATCGGCATCACTGACAGCGAAGGCTATGAACTTCAGGGCAATATTGAAGATGCCGTTCCCTCAGAAGAATTCGGTGAAGGAACTGTCAACAAAGTCCTTTCTGCATCAACAGAAATTGCCGTCATTGAAAAACTGCTGGAAGCCGCCCGCGCATCAAAGTGGACGGCAGTCGGTCAGGGCTATCTTCCTTCTATTGTTTTGAACGGAGGCATTTATCCGCTCGGCTACCGCAAATTCGACAACAACGCGCTCGACAGCCAGGCGAAGAATAAAATTCAGCCCTGGTCAGTTTCTGCCATGGTTCGCATTCCCCTTGATACATGGCTTCCGCTTTCTTCTACGCATGACGCCATTTCACAGGTTTCAGATTCAGTAAAGAGCCTTGAAATTCAGCTTGCTGACACCAAAAGGAATTTGCGGACCGACACAAAAAACCTCATCGACAAAATCAACCTCACAAAAGAAGTTGTAGTGTCTCGCCGTAACGCAATCAACATTGCAAAGCGACGCTACGAACTTACCGACGGAGCGTTCCAGCGCGGCACCAAAACCGCCACGGATTTGCAGAAAGCGCGTCTTGATTACGAGGCGGTGCGCGTCTATTACTATCAAGAACAGTACAATCTTATTTCTGATGTGCTGACTCTAAAAGAAAAATATACAGAGAACTGACATTTGAGGAGGAATTAAGGATGCATACTAATTTTAAAAAAATCAGAATTATTGTTATAGGAATAGCAATCATTGCCCTTGCGGTGCTTATCCCGGTAAGGCACGGATCTGTCGAAAGTCTGGAGGTAGCTGACCCGGTAATTCCAGTCAGTGCGACCACAGTAAAGCGCGGCAACATGCAGGAATACCTCCTCATGAATGGCGGTGTCCGCTCAGAGAATGCCATTTCCGTATACCCTAACATGGCCGGTAAAATTTCAAGCGTTCCTGTCGTTTTGGGAAGCAGTGTCAAAAAAGGTCAGCTGATTGCAGAAATTGACCCGTCAACACCGGGTACGGCTTACCGGGCAAACCCCGTCTATGCGCCGATTTCAGGTGTCATCACTTCGCTTCCGCTTCCAGTCGGTACTTATGTTACGCAGTCTACTCCAGTCGGTAAAATCGGCGACATCAAGTCACTTCAGGTCCTTTCCCATGTTCCAGAGCGACATGTTGCCGTCTTAAAGCCGGGGCTCAAAGCCCATGTCACTCTTGAAGCGTATCCAAACGAAAGTTTCGACGCTCACATTCAGCGCGTTTCTCCGATTGTCGATGAAATCTCACGCAGCAAGGAAGTTTACTATGTATTCGACAGCCTCGACGAGCGCATCAATGTCGGTATGTATGTAAAAATCCGCCTTGACACGGTTCTCCATGAAAACGTACTCAATGTACCGATTGACTCACTGCTTGTGACCGACCACGGCACATTCCTGTACACGATTACTGCCGATGACACGATTAAAGAAAAAGAAGTTCATACCGGCGTCACCATTGACGGTGTCGTAGAAATTCTTGACGGTATAGAGGAAGGCGAAAAAATCGTTGCTTCCGGTATCCGTACCGTCGCTGATGGTGCAAAAATCCGTATCGCATCATCTGATAATCAGGGAGAAGCCCTATGAGCATTTCAAAGAAAGTCCTTGAACATCCGGTTCTGACGCTCTGTGTATTTGCTCTTATCGCTATCATTGCAGTATTTACGCTCGGTAAGATTAAGATTGCCTTGCTGCCGGAAGTTACATTCCCGCAGGTTGCTGTTCAGACCGTGTATGAAAACGCGGGGCCGGAATCAGTGGAAAAGAGCGTTACGGAAGTACTTGAAAGCGGCTTGATGAGCGTCAATAAGTTAAAGAAATTGACTTCAAAGTCATTTGAAGGCTTCTCCAGCATCACGCTGGAATTTAACTACGGCACAAACCTTGATGCGGCAGTAAACGATATCCGTGACAAACTTGACACCGTAAAAGGCCGTCTGCCGAAAGATGCTAAGGCACCGCAGATTTTCCGTTTCAGCACGAGTGCGGCTCCAATCATGATGATAGCAATCAGCGGCAACCGATCTTCTGACGAAGTGCGCCGCATTGTGAATGATACGATTATTCCACGCCTAAAGCAGACTGACGGTGTTGCCCAGGCTTCAATCGTCGGCGGCCGAGATTCAATAGTCCGTGTTGAGCTTGATCAGAACCGCCTCGATGCCTACAACATGACCCTTATGCAGATTGCAAATACGATTAGCAACGCAAACCTTGAAGTCGGCGGCGGTGATGTTTCAGAAGGCAAGACAAAACTCATGGTTCGTACTACAGGTGAATATTCATCGGTCGAACAGATTGCCGATACGGTTGTCGGCATTATGAACGGCTATGAAGTGCGTCTTTCTGATGTCGCGGAAGTTTCGATGGGCTACAGCGATGAAAAGAACCGCGTTTACATCAACGGTAAGCCAGGCTTGTACATCAATGTCAACAAACAAAGCGGTGCAAACACCGTACAGGTTTCTGATGCCGTCCACGAAAAGATTAAGGAACTTAAAGCCACGCTTCCGCCGGACATAGACATGCACTTTCTGACAGATGATGCCATCGATGTCCGAAATACATTGAATGAACTGATTCATTCAATTGTAGAAGGCTTTCTCCTCTCAATCATAGTTTTGATTGTATTCTTGCGCAATGTCCGCAGTACCATAATCATGGGAATTTCTATTCCCTTTAGCATTATGATTACATTGCTGATTATGGCCATTGCGGGAATCACCCTGAACCTTATCAGTATGACCGGTTTGATTCTGGGTGTCGGTATGGTCGTCGATGCTTCGGTCGTCGTTTTGGAAAACATCTTCTCTTATCGGGAACGCGGCTCACAGCCAAAAGTCGCGGCTGCAATCGGTACGCAGGAAGTTATGACATCGGTCATTTCAGGTAACTTGACGACAATCTGTGTCTTTATTCCTTTCTTCCTCTTTAAGAGCGACCTCGATATTATCGGTGAGATTTTCACCAACCTGATGGTCGTCATCATCATCTGTCTGGTTGCGTCTCTCTTCGTCGCTATGTTCCTCGTTCCGATTCTGGCAGGTAAGTTCATCGTTGTCCAGACAAAGGCCGAAAAGCCGCTCACCAATCCGCTTTTAATCTTCCTCGATAAGAAAATTGAGGATGCGATTACAGGACTTACGAGCGTGTACCGAAAGGGACTGCACTATGTTCTTCAGCATCGGTTCAGTACCCTGGTGATTGCAACGAGTGCGATGCTTGCCGCATTTGTGCTCTTTGCTAAGATTCCGATTATGTTTATGGGCGAGATGGCAGGAACGACCGTCAAACTCTACGTAACCACTCCACTGGGCACAAAACTCGGCGACACCTACGATGTATTGAACCGTCTGGCAAAAATCGCCGCCGATGAAGTAAAGGGCTATGATTCTATCGTCGTTGCAGCAGGTAAGGACTTTGAGGCTAATATCGATGCGACCAACAAAGGCAGCATCGACGTTACATTGCCGCCAGTCAAAGATCAGATTGACCGGGACAAAGTGGTTAAGCAAAAACTCCGCAAGCACTTCAATGAATTCCCGGGCGTGCGCTTCTCATTCATGGCTGACGGTCTTGATCAGGCGAACGGTCCTGCCATCAAGATTGTCTTTACATCAAAGGATCTGGCCGCTTCTACGGTGCTGGCAAACCAGTATATTGATGCCATTAAATCAAAAGTGCCGGAAGTTACGGAGCCGAGAATCGATATGGAAGACGGTCTTCCGCAGGCAGAAGTACACATCGACCGCGACCGCGCTTCTCAGTTCGGGCTTAATGTCGCCTCAATCGCAACAGAAATTTCTGCGAGCGTAAACGGCTACAAGGCTTCTGTGTACCGCAAGAACGGTAACGACTACGACATTAGGCTGCTCTTCCGCGATGAAGACCGCGAGACCATCTCTAACCTCGACAATATCTATGTCACCGGTCCGAAGGGACGCTATCCTGTATCGAACTTTGCCCACATTGAACGCGGTTTTGGCCCGGTTACGATTAACCGTGAAAATCAGAGCCGTGTCGTTAACTTGACGGCAAGCCTTGCGGAAGGTATTTCTGCAGGTGACGCAGAAGCACACATTAAGGAAGCGACAAAAGGTCTCATCATTCCTGAGAACGTTACGGTTTCATATGACGGTTCTTGGAAAAAGACTCAGAAAACAGGTGCGGTGTTTGGAATCATCCTCTTCCTTGCTATCGTGCTCGTCTTCGGTGTTATGGCGGGAACATACGAATCCTTCCTTGACCCGATTATCAACTTCTTTACGATGCCCTTCCTTATCATCGGTGTCGCATTGATTCATGTCATCACAGGAAGCATGTTCACGATGATTTCAATGTTCGGTATGGTCATGCTGGTCGGTATCGTCGTTAATAACGGTATCATTCTGGTTGATCAGACGAACCTGCAGGTACGGCGCGGCATGCCGCTTCTTGAAGCGTGTGAGGATGCGGGTGCTTCCCGTCTGCGTCCGGTCTTGATGACGACGCTTACGACGATTCTCGGCATGGTTCCCTTGGCCTTCTTCTCTGATCCCAGCGTCAGTTATACACAGCCGATTGGCCTGTGTATTGTCGGCGGACTTACCACGAGTACCTTGGTCACGCTCTTTGTCATTCCGGTCATCTACTCACTGGTCAGCAAGAAAAAGGTGATTCAGCAGGTACAGAACCCGGCTCTTGAAGCGGCCTTGAATGGTACGGCAGAAGCAGCTGAAGGAGGTGACAAATGATTCGTATTGAGATAATCGCAAATCAGTCTCTGGAAGTGGAATTGACGACGAGCCTGGAGCAGGCGATTCCCGATTTTATGTACACGGTGATTCCGCTTGCGACCGGTCGCGGTGGCGATGCCCGTAAACTGGGAGATACCACCTGGCCAGAAACGAACATCGTCATCATTTCCTATGCGGATGACAGCGTACAGGAAAGGGTGGAAAAAGTAGTGGACTTCATAAAGAAAAAGTTCCCCACTGAGGGTACGAAACTCTTTGTGATGCACGACAGATAGAAAGACGGGCTGTTTCTACCGTTGACGGCGGTCGTTGCGGCCTTGGTAGAAACGCTGTTTTTCCTTGTACATTGCGGCATCTGCCCGCTGGAATACGGTCTTATACTCTTCGTCTTCTTCGCCATAAAGCGTGTAGCCTGAGGAAATGGACAGTTCGATGTCGTACTGGCGTTCAGTCTGGTTAAAGGAACTTATCGCAGCCCGATATTTTGTAAACAGGTGAGAAAGATAGTCAGCGGTTATCTTTTCTTTGATGACGATAAATTCATCTCCGCCGATACGATACACAGCGTCATCTCCAAAAGCAGTTTTAAGCACCTTTGCGGCATCGGAAATCAAGGCATCGCCAATTTCATGCCCCAGAGTATCATTCACATGCTTGAGACCGTTCACGTCAAAGACAATGACGGCAAAATCTGCCATATGCTCGTGGATTTTTCTGTCTAGCAGTTTGATTCTGTCCATGTAGGCGGCCTTGTTCCCTACCCCCGTCATGGCATCGGTATAGGCCTGAGCATGAATGTAGCTGATGTATTCCTGCAATTCCCCAGCCATTTTTCTGATGCTTTCGGCAAGTTTTCCAATCTCGTCGTCTGAATGATGATGAATGGGTATGTTGAGCTCACCGCGGGCTATGCGGGAAGATGCATAGGTCAACTCTCCGATAGGGCGAATGATATAGCGCATGATGAGCCGCATGGTAATTATCGTTGCCATCACAACCAGCAGAAAAATAATCACCATGACAATGCGCATGCGGACAAGAGGCTGCAAGACCTCACTGGCAGGAGATGTGATAGCCAGAACCATGCCGTTCTGCATGTCTGCGCCAACGAGATAATGCGCTTCCCCATGCCAACGGTAGCACCCTACAGACATTTTCTTTTCCCGCTCAGAAAGCAGGTAGCGGGAAGCCTCTCGCAGGGATTCGTTAAACTGAACGCCAGAAAGACCTTCGGGGTATTCACGATGATAGACAAGGCTGCCGTTCTGCCCGAGGAGAAAACCAAAGCCGTTTTTGTAGTCAATAGTATCAACCACTTGATGGATTGCCGCCATATACATATCCATACCGACGACACCAAAGAAGGAGTTGTCACACCATACAGGAATAATGAAGGAAATCATCAGTACGTTAATGTTTTTATTTGAATAGGGCTCCATCCACATGGGGATTCCCCGTTCCTTTGGCTCATAGTACCAGCCAACATGCTCGCGGTCATTACTGGCGTACTTGAGGATGTCGGTAGGAGTAATGCTCATGTAGTTTCCGTCTTCACGATGCGTAAGAAAGATACCCGCGGTAGAACCATACACATGGGGATCGGGACGAAAATACACCGTTTCAATATCTCCGGCAACAGCGGCCGCCTCAGCGGAACGTATGGCAAGGGCTTCCATAAAGGCCTGCATGTAAGCGGGCTCTTGCTGCAGGCGATGGATATCTGCATTTTCAATAATATACTGGGAAAGTGTTTTTACACCCCGCTCTACGGCCGCCATGTGAGCATTCAGTTCACTCGCCTTCTGTTTTACGAGCATATTCATAGTGGCGGCATTTTCCTCGGAGATGATGTGCCTCATTTCCCTGGAGCCAATGACCGCAACAAGGGCGTAAAGTCCAAAGACAATGCCGCACAAAAGAGAAAGCATTTTTTTACGAATAGAATGTCCGATTTTATCCTTCATGCGCAGTTTCCGTTATGAGCGTTTGACCCCATTGCCGCCCATCTCTTTTACCAGATAGCAGCCCTGTGCCGCCCGATAGTAATTCTTCTTGATAGTATCGGAAAGCCTCACTTCTGTCACCCCAACCGAAACCGTCACCTGTCCATTCTGCTCTATTTCCGCCACAAACTGACGGCACAAATCGTAGGAGTCCGACACTTGCTGAGCCATGAGCACGGCAAATTCATCACCACCCCAGCGGAAGATTTCGTCCTGCTCGCCAAAAATGCGGAGGGCACATGAGGTAACATACCTGAGCACCGAGTCTCCATCCAGACGGTCGTTTGCCTCCTTAAAGAAGTCGATGTCAAATACAGCGATGGACTTGTAGCGGGTTGTATTGAATATGCCGCGTTCGCCGTACACTTCCTTAAAGTAATTGCGGTTGTAAAGCCCGGTCAAGGAATCGGTCATAGGTTCTTCGGACGAAAGCGTTTTTTTCTTTCCTCCACTTTTCCACAAGAGGAAATAGGCAGTCAAGAAAATGACAGCCCCGGCCAGGACGATTGCCAGCGCAAACAAGCCGTTAAAAAGCTCCCGATGATACTCGGAAACGGTATTTTGCACCACCAGATACCAGTCCAATTCACTTATATAACTGGTGACCAAAAAACCATTCTTACGCTTTATATACACATATTCTTCCGTTGAGGAAAGCATCTGTCCGCTGTGATAGGTAGTCTCGATGTTTATGGTATGCGTGTCCACCTGCACCAGACCATCTTTGTTTACCAGATTGATTTTTACTTTGTACTGCTGTTCATATTGTGCAAAAAGTTTCTGCAAATCCGACATAATCACACCAACACCACAGACTCCCAGCAGCTTTTTCCGCTGATTTTCCACGCGGACATTCAGAAAGACCGTCCATTGGTTTTCATTGTTCTGGTCAATATCCACATCAAGGTTCATCTGGACATTTTTAGTGATAAAATTAGTATACCAACTGTCATGGTTGTCAGAATCTGGCTGAATGATTTTTTCAATACCCTCTGCCGTATAGTAACGATGCGTTTTATCAGAAATAAAATAGGCAGTACTGTAATTTCCACTGGACTGTATGCCTGAAAGCCACATGCGCATTTTTTCTGCCATAAAAGATGAAGGATATGACGTCTCGTCTTCCAAAAGTTCAAGGACGACACCGTTTCCCGCCATGGCCTTGGCAACCATAACAGGCCCATGGATGCGGGCTTCGATATCGTCATGAATCAACTCCGTCAAAAGAACATGAAATTCATCCGCAGAGTATGTCTCCCTGTCAGGAACCGCATAATGCACCAACAAAGGAATGCAGAGGGAAATAAGCAGCAGAATAAAAAAAAGCAGTGGATTGCCTTGTTTGTTTTTCATACACTCTCTCACAATGAATTTATTCCCTTACATTTTACCACACATTCATAAATCCCGCAAGAAAGACCCTGTGTGGTAAACCATTGCCTTTTGACAAAGCATACAGTATACTTTACTAGTGTCGTGATACACTACAGCGGCACAGCCTATGAAGATGAAGAATCCCTTGTATTCAGCGATTTGATTACGGAGGCGAATTAAAAGGCATGAGGATTTTACGTGCGGCTCCCGCCGACATGGGGGCCATCATCAGCCAGCACCTGCAAAAAAAAGCCGCCCGAAGCGAAGCCCCTCTCTTTGTCTTTTCTTCTGATGTAGCGGCGGACTCTTGGTCTGTCTGGGCAGTCATGCACCCAAATGAATCAGGTGTAGAAGCTGTTGCCCTGGACGACTTTACCGCATGGGACAGATTTAAGGGAAGTTTTCTTGCAGGTCAAGTTGCCGAAAAAGTCTGCATTCCAGCCCTGCTGAGAAAACTCTTTGTACGCACGCTTATCCGTGAGAATATTGGCAGGGGCTTTCTCTACAATATCATTCCCTCTGATGACGCGGAATCCGCCTATGCCTTTACCGACTGGCTTTCAAAAATCCTTCCCTCCCTCAAACTCTGGCATGAAAAATACATGGCTTTCTTACAGGAAGAAGGTCTTTCTGCTGAAGATGACGGGGATGGGGAAAACAAAGGCTATCTTGCCCTTTACACGCGCTACAAGGATTTTTTGGACAAGAACAATTTTTTTGAGCCGGCCTGGCTTACGCCGGAATTTATCGAGCAGAAAAAAACAATCGTCATTTTTTTTCCAGAACTGCTGGAGGATTTTTCGGACTATGAGGACGTGTTTGCAGAGGCAGAAAACGTGATTGCCGTGGAACTGTCCGCCGAAAATGAGCCAAAACACGCTCCAACCGCATACGAATACAAGGACGCTCGGTCGGAACTCAGGCGCACCATGCTGCATTTGCGCGCCCTCCATGAAAAAGGCATAGGCTGGACGGACATGGCCTTGAGCGTTCCCGACTTGGAAACCTACCGTCCCTATATCAGGCGGGAATGTGAGCGCTACTGCATTCCAGTGAACATTCGTTCGGGCGAGCCGCTGACAAAAAACTGCGCGGGACTGATTTTCAGCCAGATTAACGACTGCTACACAAGCCATTTTTCCTACGACAGCGTGCGCGCTCTTTTGCAAAACGAATACCTGCCCTGGAAAGAAGACCTGCAGGGGCTAAAGGAAAACCTGATTCGTGAGGGAAACCGTCTGCGCACGATCTGCAGTTACGAGGAAGGCGAAAAACGCATTGACAGTTGGGAAGAGGCCCTGTCGGCAGTAGCGCAAGACCAACTGGAACTGACACTGTACCGCGCGATAAAGCATGAAGTGACCGCCCTCTGCGAGGCAAAGACTTTTTCTGACCTGCACACGGCATGGCTTATCTTCAGGCAGAATTTTTTGAGCGCGGATTTTTCTGAAGAAGCGAACAACATTCTTGGCCGCTGCATAAGTGAACTGAAGGACATCATTGACATTGAAAAACGCTATGTTGAGCCCCTGCAGCTGACTGTGGAAAAGCCCTACGCCTTCTTTTTGAACGAACTGAACGCAAAGACCTACCGTCCTCAGGAAAAACTGGACGGCATTTCGGTCTTTCCCTACAAACTTTCTGCGGCAGCGCAGATTCCCTGCCAGTTTGTGATTGACGCAAGTCAGGCAAATCTGGACATTCCCTACCGCAAGCTGGGCTTTTTGAATGCAGAAAAACGCAAGCGGCTTTTGGGCGAGGATGCGGAAAACCATGTCAATGCCTCCAGCGCATTCATACGGCTCTACGCCAAATCAGCGGACGATGACGTGCATTTTTCCTACGCAAGGGATAGTTTTTCCGGCTTTGCCATTGCCCACAATGTCCTGCAAGTCCTGTCTGACAAGAATCCCCGTGCAGAACTTGACAAGGAAGATTTTTATAAAAACGAGGCGGAACGCATCAGAGATGAAAGTGGCGTTGAAGCAGCAAAGATAACGGAAGTGCAGAAAAAGGCATTTTTAGACTGGGCAGAAAGGACGGAAGGCTTTGAAAAAATCCTCCCCTACAAGGTGAGCGACAGGCTGCGGAAAAAAATCACGGAAAAAATTGCCACAAGGAGGCACAGCGACAAAATCGTAGTGACCCAAAAAGACCTTTCGCTCTTTTACCCCTGCCCCCGAAACTGGCTTTTTTCTTCCATACTGAATCTGCGTGAAGACTCCCTGGACACAAGCCTGATGCAGCCCTTTGACATGGGAAACGTAAACCACAAGATTCTGGAACTGTTCATGGGAGCGATGAAGGGAAAATATCTTCCTGTAACAAATGAAGACGGGCTCTTTGATGAAGAAGCTGCAATCCGAGAGCGGCTGCATGCCTATACGGTGACGGCAATTCACAGCAGGGAGATGGACTTTAAGGACAGCCCCCTTGTATTGCGAACGCTGGAAAGTCAGACAGACCTCATATGCCAGAACCTAATCAATTTTCTGCACTTTCTTTGCAAGGCTCCCGAAAAAGTAAGCCCGGACAAACAGAATACGCAAACGGCACTCAAAGGATTTGGCGGTTATCGGGTACTGGATGCAGAAAAGGACATTGCCCTTACCAATGCAGAAGGCATAGCCCTCTTTGGAAAGATTGACTGTCTTCTTGCTGACCCGGAGACTGGTGCCCTTGTGATAATAGACTACAAGAATTCCACTGCCGCAATGCCCAAAAAGGCCGACCTTTTGGAAGATGAAAACGGACTTTTAGGCGACTTTCAGATACCCATGTATGCCAGGCTGGTGCAGGAGCCCTTGGAGGCAGCCTATTTTTATGCGATAAAGCATTGCGAGAAAAACTGCGTGGTGGATGACTATCTGGGATTGAGCAAGAGCGCACAGGAAGCCGGCATGGAAAATCCCTGGCACTATGACAGCTTTAAGAAAAACACCCTTCCGCTTTTTGACCGCTATACGGCTGACTTTGCCGCGCGGGTGCAGGCTGCGAATTTTGAGCCCCGATTGCCCAGACAAAAGCAGCATGCCTTTGTTCATGTAGAGCCATACAGCGTATGCGCAGGCTGCCACTTTGCGGGTATTTGCAGGACGACGTTCACTCTGGGTGAGCGGAAACTTGGGCGGGAGGAAGCAGACTGATGTACGAGTATCTTGATTTACTGGAACGAAAACTTGACGACCGCCAGATAAAAGTCTGCTGCAGGGCGGAAAACACGGTAGTTGCGGCGGGTGCAGGAAGCGGAAAGACACAGGTACTGGCAACGCGCTTTGCCTGGCTTGTAATGAGCAAGAATATTCCCACCTCAAAAATCCTTACGCTGACCTTTACCAAAAAGGCGGCGGGAGAAATGTATGAGCGCATCTACAAAACCCTGACTTTTTTTGCGGAAAACCAGAGGACTCCTCCAGCCGAAAGGGAACGGGCAAAAAAAGCACTGGAAGCCTTTGGCGAAAGTCATATCCAGACGCTGGACTCCTATTGCAGTGCCATAGTGCGACAGGCGGCAAACCGCTACGGCATTCGTCCTGACTTTACCACGGGAGATGCGGAGCGGGAAATTAAGGATGCCGCCCTGCCCTTTATTCTAAAACACCGTAACAATCCCGCCCTACAGGCATTTGCCGATGCGGGAAAATTGCAGGACTTTGCAGAAAACATCCTTGCCTGCTCCATAAACGACTACACGAGCATAGCAGATGACAGGGATTTTTTTGTGCAGAAGTTTTATACGCAAAAGGAAAAAGTCCACAAGGATTTTGTCTGGTTTATGACCGGTCAGGGAAAAAAGCCGGAGGAACTGGAAAATGCGGTGAGCTTGAGTGACGTGTACGCAGATTTGCAGGCCGCCTTGGGCTCAGCGGCAAAAGAAAGCGACTATGTTGCACAGTGCCGAAAATTGTGTGGTTGCATACAATGCGCTAGGGATAGAAGCGGCGCGGAAGCGTTGCCGCAAGGCAATGGAGCGGAAGCGAAACCGCGCATAGCCCGACCGCCACAGGCGGGAGCGCCCGAAGACCTTGCAAACATCACAAAACTTGCCACAACGCTCCCCCGCTCAGGTTACACCAAAGACTTGCAGGCAGTAATCAAAGTGCTCAAGGAAAACGCTCTTCCCTACCTTGTCTCCCTTGACCTCTATTTGAAACAGGCAGATGCCATGGAAGCCCTCTTTGTGCTTTTTGACGAATTCCTTTGGGAGATAAACCGCACTAAGCGCATGAGGGGAAAACTCACCTTTAGGGACGTGCAGAAAATGGCCCTTAAAGCCCTGAGGGAACAGAACGACTTGCGGGAACAGGAAAACGCCGCCTACGACAAAATTATGATTGACGAGTTTCAGGACAATAACGGCGAAAACCGCGACCTGCTCTTTTTGCTCTGCTCCCCCCCATCCAGCGGAAAAAATCCTCGGGTCAGCGACATTGCGCCGGACAAACTTTTTTTTGTGGGAGATGAAAAACAGTCCATCTACAAATTCCGCGGGGCAGATGTAGCCGTCTTTAACAGGCTCAAGGAAGATTTTAGCCTCACTTTTGGAAAAGACAGTTTTCTTCCCATGGAGTACAATTACCGCTCCACCCTTTACCTACTGGAAAGCTTTAACAGCCTTTTTGGCGGAGAGAAAGGAATCTTTGACAAGAGCCTTGGCGACTCCTACGAAGCACAATACAGTCTGCCGGCAAAAAAATTTGACACCAAGGAACGGAAGGAATATACGGAGAAAAAACTTACCGAAAAGACGGTGCCCATGCATGTCTGCCTTCTGAACAAAAAACATTTTGCCGATAACGATGATGCCCTGCCAGAGGATAAAACTGACTATCTGGATGAAGATGAACAGACGGCCTGCTTTATCGCAAAAAAAATCGCTGAGCTAAAGCCTGAAAAATACAGCGACATTGCCATTCTGGAAAAATCACGCAGTCACCGCGCCTCCCTCATAAAATGGCTGAACGCATACGGCATTCCCTACACGGTAGACCAGAACGCAAGCCTTTTTGCCTCAGGACTGGTCTTTGACCTCTATAATTTTCTGCGGCTTTGCGTCTACCCCTCGGATAAAACTGCCCTTGCCGCCTACTATGCCTCTCCCCTTGCCGCCCTGAGCGAACATGCCCTGGAAACACTACTCGCCTACGATGAGGAAGACGACAGCAGGGAAGCCATGGCGGCACTTTCCGAGCAAGACCGAAAGCGTTTTGAAAAGGCAAAAAATTTTTTTGACGAAGAAAAGCCCCGTGTACTGAGCCAGCCCCTCACCACTACGCTGGAAACTTTATGGAATCAGGCGGGCTATCGGTATGAAACCATGCTTTCAAAGCGGGCGGAACTTTCTGCCGAGCAGTTTGACATGCTCTACGAACTTGCCCGCCAGTGTGACGCAAATGGGAAAAACGTTGCCTGGTTTGTTGACCAGCTTGCCATACTTCGAGACAAGGAAGGCTCAGGTTTTTCGGAAGATGCCGATTTGGAGGCAAAGGAAGTTACCTATCCCGTGGAAAAGGCTGATGGCGTGCAGATTCTCACCATTCACAAAAGCAAGGGATTGCAGTACAAGCATGTCTTTATCACTGGTTGCATTGGCGCACGGAATAAAAGCGACCGTTCCGCTGCCTTTTTTGACGAAACATACGGACTGAGCATCAAGCCGGAAAAAGGCGGGACCAATTATTTTGTGCAGTTGCAGCAGGAAAGGGCAAAAAAAATGGAGCGGGCGGAATTTCGGCGGCTTCTGTACGTGGCCATTACAAGAGCCGAGGAAGATGTATATGTGGTGGGAACTTTTTCAAATGCCAAGTCTTCCCGCAGCACTTGCTCCAGCAACGAAGACAAGGTGAACCTGAAACTGCTTGAAAAACAGATGGACATCTATTATCCAGAATGGAGGGACGATGACCTGACCTTTGCCGCAGAAGCCCCGAAATATGCAGACGGTGCGCCCTTTGATTTTTTGCAGTTCAAGCCAGTCAAAAGGGAAGATGCGCAGGGAAGTAAAAAAGAAAAATCCCCGGCAGAAAAGCGGGCAGACATAATTGCAAGGCTGCTTCCTGTCTACACCGCAGCCACTCCCTTGATGACAGAGCGAGAGCCCCAGCTACGCACTACGCCCAGCGCACTGGAGCAGACAGATGAAAGCAAAGAGAACATTTCCGCGCAAAAGACCGACCCCTATGCCGCAAGCGTAAACGCCATTGTAGAAAAATACGCGCCGACATCAGACAGGACTGACCCAGACAGCGGGGCAAAAACCGAATATGCTGGACTTTTGCAGAACGCCGCCTTTAGCTATGCGGATTTTGGAACCCTTGCCCACGCCTGTCTTGAAGCGGCAGCAAAGGGAACACCGCCAGAGAAATTCACGCCAGAAACAAGGCTCTTTAAAAACCTTAGCGAAAGCGAACAGGCTACGGTGCTTTCTGCCGCCCGAAAAATGGCGGAAGGCTTTGCAAAGAGTTCTCTGGGAAAGGCGCTCAAAGCGGCTCAGGAAGCCGGAAAATTCATACAGGCTGAATACGCTTTCCGCACGATGATTCAAAACCAAGCCCTTACCGGCAGGGCAGAAGGCATGCTGATTACCGGCTCAATCGACCTGCTTTTTGAGGATGCAGACAGCACAAATTCCTCCCCCACCTACACTCTGGTGGACTACAAGACCGACCAGTGCATCCGCCCTGAAACCTACTATGCCCAGCAAGCCTGTTACCGCACCGCCGCCGCCCGTCTTTTGGGTTGTGACGTGACTGCAATCCGCTGCTGGCTGTATTACCTCAGATTCGATGAGGCGGTGGAGATTACAAAAGACCTGTAGACCGCACAATGCACCGCTCGGCATGCATACACCCGATTATAGACGCCCTGCCATTGCATTATGCAGCCTGTTTAGAATAATCTGTGACAAATACCTCGCTTGCAAAGCCGCGAACTTTATTTACAATTGATTCAAGTTTTTCCATTACTTCATCAGAAAAAAACTTTTCGCCACACTCCGAACATTCTTCACAAGGAACATTTTTTACAATGATTATGCAGTCTTTCAAATCAACCATATAGGTTGTATATGTGTGAATAACAGTGCCATTTTTGCAGAAAAAACAAGTTTTCATTTTGTGCGCCTCCTTGTGCGTAAGTCATCTTCAAATTTTACTGTGTCAGGATAATATGCAGTTATTATCATCAGCAAATCTTCTTTTAATCCTACTACAGTATGCATTATTTTACCACCAACAGAATTCCCAAAAACAAGGCAACTCGGATGCGGAAATGAATTCGGATAATCTTCTATAATTTCTCCGCTTTGCAGACAGTTCAAAACATCCCGCCGGGAAATTCCTCTTTTCATCATCATTTCAGCAGCATGAATCGACCATCCAATTTTCCGTTCTTCACAATATTTTTGTATCTGCTCTATGACCATCGGGGGTATTATACCACAAAATCAGATTTTTTTGGGAATTTATTTAAAAGATTTGCGAAATTGCCACATCTGTCATTGCCCGGCTTGACCGGGCAATCTCATGCACGAGATTATCGGGTCGAGCCCGATAATGACATGATTGCCCGATAATGACACCGCGCTTCGCTTGCTAGAACTCGCGGATACAACAAACAGCCATGCTGCCGCTGTATTTGTTGATACTTTTATAGCACCCATCGCCGGTATAGCGTCCAGAGTCTAAAAAGAGATTGTAAGCGCCATAGTCTCCTTCATTGCTCTGGGACGACGACCAGTAATAGCTTGATCCAAACGTATCTCCGCCAAGAGCCTGACTTGCCTCATCTATGGCAAAGACTTTGGAAGATCCCCTGCCTTTCACATAAACCTGGAAGAGTTCTGCAATACTTGGTAAATACCAGCCTTCCTCATAAGCAGTTCCGCTCACATTGCTGCCGGAGACATCCTTGTAGTTCTTTGCAAAATAGAAGGCAGGATACAGCGCCGCGGCCTCTTCTTTTGTTTTTGTGCTGTTTTCTCCAACTCCTGTATCATTGTTTTCCCCCAGAAAGTCAGCAATCTGCTCCAGATTGTCACTTCCGTTTTTGTCGCCTTCAAAGGTGTATTGTCTGTCCGGTCCGCTTGGAGGACATTGTATTGTCGTGATGTTCGTGCTGTAAGCTTTTGCAGAAGATCTACACCAGGAAACAAGGCTCTTGTTGTGTTTGAGACCTACACCTAAAGTGCGGTTAATTGCAGTGTTGTCACCACTGTTCAAGTCTGTTCCTTTGTAGAAAATCAGGGCTATTGCGGCAGCCTTTTGAGAGTTCGTAAGGGTAAGACCTGATGTATAAGGGAGAGCCGAGCCATCGTTGAAAACAATATCACCAACAGCGTAATCTTCTGATGAATCTTTGTCCCCATATTTATCTTTCAGTTTTCCCTCAGTATCTATCCGCCACGGAGTATCAGGATTTGATGAATCTTGCGTTACCGAAAACTTTCCAGATTCTGCCGCCAGCGTTGTGCCAGCTCCAGAGGCAAGCGTGAGGATTTGTCTTCCCGCAGTATATTCTTCCGGGGTAATGGTGGCAAGAGGAAGGGAAGCCGTCAGCGCAGAGGCAATCTGCGCGTAGCAATTGGTCTTGTTCATATAGACATCATTCTGCCTGACATCTCCTCCAAAGGGAATGGAAATGCCGCCGCCAAGGATAAGGCTTGTGTCATCAAGCATTGCGATTGCTCCACCGTTGTTTGCTGATGCGTTTGCCGCTATCGTGCCGCCAAGAATGGACATGTTGCCGCTCATAAGCAGAATGCCGCCGCCATCATCCGTAGAAAAGTTTCCGGAAACAGCACAGTCATTGATTGTTACCGTGCCGCTTCCGACATCAACAAACAATCCCCCGCCGCCGCCGTCTGAGCCGTTGTAATTGAGGGGGAGTGCATTCGCAATCATTGTTCCGCCGGCAACCAAGATGCCGCCGCCCATGCCTGCGTAGTTGCAGCAGATGCCGCCGCTAAAGGCAGCGGGTGTATTTGTCTCCTCATCGGTATAGGAACTGTAGCCAAAATACAGTCTGCCAAGGCTGTAGATTCCCCCGCCCTCCTCTGCGGTGTTTGAGCAAGATGTTGCTGTGGCGGCAGTTGATTGGGAACTGTCTCCGATGACTGCGGTGCCGTAGATACAGGCGCTTGCATTGTCTGAATTATAGATGCCGCAGCCTAGTTCCCTTGCAGTGTTGCCGCTGACAGACCCGCCGCTCACCGTCAATGAACCGGCATTGTAAATGCCGCCGCCATTTTTTGTTGCCGTGTTGCCGAGTATTGCACCTCCGCTCATCACCATTGAGCCATAGCCTGTTACAAAAACCGCGCCACCGGTTCCGTTTTCGCTTGTGCAGGCATTTCCCTTACCTGATTCACCGCCAATCAGCCCGTCTTCAAACAGGAATGTTCCCTTGTTGACCCATATACCCCCACCGTTTAACGGCGCCGTATTTGCCTGTATGTGCGCTCCCCGGCAGATGACCGTACCTTTGTTCAGTCCGATGCCTCCACCACCGTACTGGGTTGAGTCACTGCACGTGTTGCCGGTAATAAGGGTATCCTCTCCAAGTATGACAGTGGCATTATCATTTCCCACATATATGCCGCCACCAATGGTGTATGAGCCGCCTGTTATGGTAAGCGACTGCATCGTAACGGTAGCGGGTACATTGACCATAACAACCGCCGTTGTGCCATTTCCTTGCAAAATATCGGTGGTGCTTCCTGTTCGCCCGCAAATCGTAAGAGTCTTTGCCTGTAGTGTCCCTATGACACCAGATGGCATTTTTACATTCCCCTCCACGGTGCCGCTCACGTATATCGTCCAGTCTTCCGTGCTGAGGCCGACGGTGTTTATGGCTTCCACCGCCTTCTGCAAAGTCTTATATGGCAGGCGGCTCGTGCCGTTTCCGCTGTCGTCATCTCCTGCGGCGGAAACATACACTTCAGGACGGACGTTTGCCTGCGCCTCTGAAATGACGATGACACCGTCCGTGCCTGAAGACGAGTCAGGGCGGCTGGTTGCGCCCGAAATTGCCGTAACCATCTGGGGGATGACAGTGGAGCGGTTCTGTCCGTCCGTTATCGTCAGAAAAAGGATGTATGTGCCTTTTGTCGTGCTGTAGTTAAAGGTGACAGTCTGTCTGCCGTCCGCACCGTCAGTCGGGGTGAGCGTTTCGCTTGCGGTGAGTGAAAGTGCCGGAAGAGAAAGAAGTTTTGCCGTAACCGTGGACAAGTCTGCCCGTGCGGGAAAAGAAAAGGGAACGGAAATCTCAGCGTTTTCCGTGGACGAAGTAGATTCCTGCATTGCAAAAGACAGGGAACTTGTACCGGAGGTAACTGCCTCGCCAGAGGTGCTGCTTTCAAGGATGGGCGTAACAGAAGTGCTTGAGGTGTATGCCGTAAGGGTAAAGACATAGGTGCCGGTAAGCAGCTCAAATTCTTTTGTCGTAATGTCCGTATAGGATGCCGCAAGCAGCGTGGGATACATAGTGATGCTTGAGGGGCTTTCGCCATAGCGGTAGTAGCCGAAGCGGTAATAGAGTACGCTTTTGTCCAGGTCAGGAACAACTGCGCGCATGCTGTCGGCGAGGGTGTCTGTATCAATGTTCAGACGCACCCTGCAATATTCGGGTGCAGGCGTTTGCCCGGCCGCTTCGGATACAGATGCACCAGATGCGGATGAACTTGTTGCATCCGTGTTTTGTGACTGAGAAGCATCAGAAGAAGCCGAAACGGACGCATTTCCAACACTTTCATCTCCGGGCGAGCAGGCCAGGAATAAAAGAGGTATCAAAAACAAAAGCCGTGTCATTTTTTTCATTGGATTTTTCTTATTCTCCTATTCCACCGTTATGGTTGTGGTGGCGTTGTGATAGTTGCCGCCAGAATCTATTGCGATAAGCAGCATGATATGCGTTCCCATTGTAAACGTGCTCCTTGCAATGGAACATGTATTTGCCGTTGAGCCTTGTGTCGTGCCGTCAATTGCCCAGATGTATGTGCTGTAGCCGTCCTTTGCGGTAAAGACATAGTTTTCGCCTGAAAGCGCGGCTGTAAGTTCAAGGTCATCGCTGGTGTATGTGGGCATAGAAATGGATATGCCGCCGGTCACCTGCTGCTGGAGCAGTCCCGCACTGTCAATGCTCCATGTTTCACTTCCCTTTGGCGTGACGGCAAATTTTGTGTACTCGGCGGCAACCGTGGTGGTCGCGCCAGAGGCAAGCGTGAGCATGGAGCGACCGGCCGTATAGTCGCCGGGCGTAAGCCGTATAGTCTGGCTGCGGGTAAGCGGACTTGAAAGCGCAAGCGTCCATTTTGTTCCAGCGTCTGTGTACAGGAAGACATCGTTTTTGCCGTCTGTGCCTGCCGGAATAGAGGCATCGCCGCCAAGCGTTACCGTACTCCAGACGGCAAGTCCGCCGCCGCTGGTGACGGCAGTGTTGCCGCTTATCGTGCCGCCTGTCATGTTGAACGTTCCTGAATTATAGATGCCGCCGCCATAGCTGCCGCTTGCATTTGAACTTATCGTTCCTCCGCTCATCGTAAAGGTGTTGGCCGCGATATACACTCCGCCACCGTTTCCTGTCGCCGTATTGCCGCTTATCGTGCCGTCCGTCATGGTAAAGGATGAGAGGGAGTTTGCAATGGCGACTCCTCCGCCATTTGTCGCCGTGTTGCCGCTGACGGTGCCGCCGTTCATGGTGAACCTGCCGTGATAGCCGCAGTACACACCGCCGCCCGGTCCGTCACAAGCGTTTCCCTGTATCGTGCCGCCAGTCATGGTAAAGGTGCCGTATTTATTATAGTCATCGCTTCCTACATACACGCCCCTTCCCCAGTTATATGAAATATTTCCCGAATCCATAAAGAGCGTGCCGTTTAGCAGTCCGATTCCGCAGTCACCATTGTAATATATGCCACCAGTAAGAGGCACTTTCGTGCCTGAGTCAGAGTAGCCGAGATACACCGTTCCTTGAGAGGTGATTCCGCTTCCTTTGTTTGCGTATGCGCTTTCTGATGCGGTCTCTGTCTTAGAACTGTCGCCAACCACGGCAGAACCGTACATGAATATAGTTCCCGAAGCAGTGTTATACATGCCTCCGCCAGTGTTGCCGCTGACGGTGCCGCCGCTCATGGTGACTATGCCGCTGTTATTGATACCGCCGCCGTTAGCCGTAGCAGTGTTGTGCATGACCGCCGACAGATTCTCCATGGTGAGCGATGCACCTGATCCGACATACACGCCGCCGCCATTTGTCGCAGTGTTGTACGCGATTTCTGCGCTTCCATCCATGATGAGAGATGCGGCTGAGACAAGGTACACGCCGCCGCCATTTACGGCGGTATTTGCGTGGCTGGCGCCGCTTCCACCAATAGAGCCGCCTCTAAAGTCAAGGACACCGCCGCAGTACACGCCACCGCCGTCCGCGCTTGCAGTATTACCGGCAATGCCGCATAAATCCTCTATAGTGAGACTTGTTCCCGCGGCCACATAGATGCCGCCGCCAGAAGCCGCGCTGTTGGGAGAGGAATCCGTGCCGACATAACTGCTTTCGGTAAGTTCGGCAAAGCCTTGGGCAAGGTAGATGCCGCCGCCGTTTTTCGTAGTCGTGTTGCTTCCGACCGTGCTGTTGCGCAAGATGAGTGTTCCGCTTCCTGCCTTGTAAATGCCGCCGCCGTCTACAGAAGCACTGTTATCCCCTACCCAGCTTGACTCAATAATCACATTGGCGTTTCCTGTAATCTTCATGCCCTGACCGTTGCTGTTCGTGCCTGACTTTGCAAAGGTGACCGTACCTGTGCCGGTAACTTCTACGCCCACAGAGCCGCCCGAAACGTACAAACCGCTCAGCATGACGGGAACATTCGTGTTAAGGACGAGTGACGAGGCGGTCTTATTGTTTCCGTAGAATCCGTCCTTTGCGCCGCCAGTGCCAGTGTTGTAGTTCACGCCTGCAAGGATAAGGGATTTTGCATCGACGGTGCCTATGGTCTGCGTACCAGCAAAGCCGCCGCTGAGACAGACTACCCATTCGGCATCGCTCTGTGCGGCCGCATTGATGTGCGTCTCTGACCGGGAGAGACTTGCATAGGGGGAGGCTTTTGTTCCATCACCCGTAGTGTCGTTTCCGGAGGATGAGACATACACCACCGTCTTGCCCGTAAAGTAACCGGGGCGGGCAGTTCCGCCGTCTGAGCATGCATACTCCGCATCGGTGTGTCCTGCATCATACACAGTGCCCGCACCGCCCGCAAGGGAAGTACAGCCGGTAAACATGTCATCTGAGGTGGTAACACTCGTCGTGACAAAAAGCCCCGATACGGTAATGGTTTCCAGCAAGGAGCAGCCGTAGAACATTTCATCCGTAGTGCTGAGTTCCTGCGTGTCAAAACCGCTTATGTCAAGGCTGGTAAGCGATGTGCAGCCGCTGAACATGCCGAAAGCACTTGAAAGATGGCGTGTGTCAAAGCCGGAAAGGCGTGCGGAGACAAGTTTCGTGCAGTCTTTGAACATATTTGATGCCATGGTAAGGGCAATGCCCGCGCTGTCGTCTGCCACAAGGGAAACTGCGGATGCAGACGTATGCGCAATGGCGTATGCGATTGTGCCGCTTGTGGCGGACTTTCCGATGTCTCCTTCCTGCACCGCGCCGTAGAGCGTTACGGTGATGTCACCGCTGGCATTGGTAATTGCATTCACGGTATCGGCAAGGTTTTCATACCAGGTGTCGTTTACCTTTGCGTACACAGTACCAGTAAAATAGCCGGGAGAAGCCGTACCGCCGTCAATGCGGGCATAGGTGGCATCAGTGAAGGAGGAGCTGAAAGGCGTTCCCGCGCCACCCACGAGAGAAGTGCAGCTGGCAAACATACCTGAAGATAAAGTTACGGCAGTTGTGACAAACGATGTAGACGCATAAATAGCAGTAAGAGAGGAACAGGCGTTAAACATACCTCCCATATACCTTACGGCAGATGTGTCAAAGCCGCTCACATCTAGGGAAGTCAGCCCACTACAACCAGAGAACATACTTCCCATATCCGTTACGGCGGACGTGTCAAAGCCGCTCACATCTAGGGAAGTCAGCCC
>CAKZZO010000129.1 GCA_937885175.1 uncultured Treponema sp.
CTATTGAAGTGAAATCCTCGTCAATCCAGCATCACCAGTCAATCACCGAATTTGCTAAAAAATACTCCGACCGCACAGGCGAGCAATTTCTCCTTTCCCAAAAAGATGTGGGGAACGAAGAGCAACTGCGCCTTGAGCCGATTTACATGATTCCATACATTGCGCGGGGATAAAAAAACTCCCCGCAAGAAAAACCTCACGGGGAGTGCAATATAAAAAGTTCTAGTTCTTTTTACACTTTTATCGCAAAAATTTATTTCACAATCTCAGCCAGTGCTTTCTTCATACCCTTAGACTGAATGTCAGCCAGGTGACCAGCCACAGCGGCTTCAAGTCCTGCGACCTTTGTCAAATCTTCTTTCCAGAAGTCAACATTGCTCAAGACCTTGTTTGCGATAACATTTGCATCCTTTGTCTCTTTGTTGAGGGCTGCGAAGAATTCAAGAACAGGAAGTGTGTCCAGGTTCTCGTATTCGCCGTCTTCCCGCTTAGAAATAAGACATTTCTGGCCTTTTGCGTTGTCTTTGATTTCTGTACCGTTGTAGAAGGCGATGAGGGCTGCGATTGAGAAGCCCAGCAGCTTGGGAACAGAGCCATTCTTCTTGACTGACTGCAAGACAGACGGCAGACAGCGTGTCCAGTATTTTGCGACTGAGTTCAAAGAAATTTCAATCAAGCGGTGCGGGTTGAACGGATTCTGGAAGCGAGTCCAAACATCCTGTGCGTATTTTTTGAGGTCTTCCTGGTCGCCGTCGATTGAAGGAACGATTTCGTTCTTAATCGAAAAATTATAGCAAAAATCTCAAAAAACATTTATACTTATATTTAATAGGAGATTGCATTATGGTTCGTCTTTTTTCCGACAAATGGCTTGAAGGTTACGCTTTTTCAGTTCACACGCAGTATAGCATTTATGTCGGCGAAAATGAGGCGGGCTATCCCCAGTTTGACACGAAACGCACTCCTATGGGCGAACTTGTTTATCAGTTAAAATACAAGCAAAATCTTTCCGTCCTCCCGCAAATAATCGCACTTTTGAAATCTGATGCAAAATTCGTTGACTTTATTAAAAAAGATTTCGTCATTCTTGTTCCCGCGACAAACAAGACCCGCAGATTTCAGCCAGTGGAACTCGTTGCCGACGCGATTAGCCGCGAATTCGGCATAAAAGTCATAAAAGATATGGTCGAAGCCGAAAATCACACTGAAATCAAGCAGGTTGAGAAAGCAAAGAAAATCGACATTTTAAAGAGTTCATACAGTTATCAGGAGCATCCCGAAGTGAGCAAGGAAGCCAACATCATTATTTTTGATGACATTTACGACAGCGGAAGCACGATGAATGTTGTCGCCGACCTCTTGCAGCAAAACGGCTACAAAAATCTGTATGCGTTCGCCCTCACTCATACGAGGATTAGCGACTGATGAAAATCTTTGTCTCAGGGTCAATCAGCATTAAAAAACTTCCTCAAATCGCCGTTGAAAAACTGGATTCAATAATTGCGCATAATTTTACCGTGCTTGTGGGTGATGCAGACGGAGTGGACTGTCTTATCCAAGAATATTTGAAGCAAAAATCTTACCCGAATGTGTGCGTATATTACGCAGGGAGCAAAATCCGCAACAATCTCAATAACTGGCAGATGGTGAATGTGCCGTCAAATCTTACGGGCAGGGCTTTGTACACGCAAAAAGACAAGAAAATGGCGCAGGATACCGACTATGGCATGATGATTTGGGACGGCAAAAGCAAAGGCACAAAAGCGAACATCGCCGAGATGAGCAAATACGGCAAGCATTTTTATGTGATTCAGAACGAGGGGATTGTCACGGACAGGGCGATGAAAGTTGGGTAAAGAGAAAATTTGGCGTACCCCCCTTGTTCGCAGTGTTCTTTTCGAGTTAGATTCTACAGGTTTCGTGCTGTTCGCAGTTCATTACCTACGGCAACGCTTTGTGCATTCCGTATCCTAACGCTTATCTTCTTATTTCCAATTTTCCATTTCTATTACAATTGTTTGCACTAACTTTTGTTGTTGTTGTGATAGATTGTCTATTTTTTCAATAAGATGCGCATATTTGTGAATTTTTTGTAAATCTATGGCTTGTGTTTGCTTTTCTTTGTTTTTTCCCAAAACAAGATATTCGACAGTAGTTTCAAGTGCATTGGCAATTTTTACCGCAACATCGGCAGGGGGCATGGAAGGATTTTTTGTCGCCACATAATTATACAATGCACGCTCTGCCACTCCCGATTTTTCAGCCAGTTCTTTATAACGCAAATCGGCAAATTCTATCTCTTCTTTTAAGCGTGTATTGAAGTCCATGCGTTTAGACTACTATATTTGGTATCGAAATTTATCTTTACTTCTAAAAGTGGTTGTGTTATGATTTTTACAACTTAATTAAGAAGTTGTGGTAAAGATACTGCTTAATTTAGAAAAAAATCTTAGAGGGGTTTTTATGAAAAGAAACAAAATTGTTCTTGCAGGCAGCGTGCTTCTTGCACTGCTTAGTTTTAGTTGTGGTACAACGCAAGGTGCAAGCGGAGCCGCATCTAAACCAGTAAAATCAATCGCTAACGATCCTGACGCATACATTTGGACATTTGGTGACCTTGCGAATGTTTCTTGCCAAGCAATTGCAAATGATGAAAAAGATGTATGGAAATGCGCTACAGCCGAGGAACTTGCCGCAACAGAAGCAAATGCAAAATCATTTTTGGCAACAAGTCGCGCTAGTTCTTATCAGTTTATGCTCAAAGAAGATGTCGCGTATCCTTCAACTGGAAGAACAGGTCTTACAATGACGCTCAAATCTTTGGACGAAAACGGTGTGCCAATCCGCTACGGAAAATGGGATGCTGAAAAACCGACTCCGACCCAAACGGCAATCAGAAAAACTGCCTCGGCTGGTATGATTCAGGCGGGAAAAGAATTCTTGGAAATTGCCGAAGTGCAGGGGCCGTTTACCATTTCAATAACCTATGCCTCTAATGCGAACAGTGACAGAACAGACCGCTCAGTTTTGCTCAAGATTGGCGGCAAGGAATATCCAGACCCGAAATATCCAGCAAGCGTTCCTGCGGCGGGTACGGTGTTTACGCAGAAATACGATGCTACGGACAAGGTTCCTGTCATCATCGGCTCAAAAGCAACGGGAGAAAATAATTTTGTCCGCATCTACGATGTAAGGATTAAATAATGAAGAAGGCTCTCATAGGGATTTTCTGTTTCCTTATGGCGTTTTCTGTCTGTGCCGAAGAAAAAGTGTATCTTTGGCCGGGCAAGAAAGGTCCTGGTTCAGAAAATTTTACGGCAAAGCAGGTGGTCAAGACCAAGGGCGACGGTAGCATCGCTTCGATTTCGGCTGTGAGCGAGCCGTATTTTACGGTTCATAAGGCAAAGAAGTCAAAGAACAAGAAGGCGGGCATCATCATGATTCCCGGCGGCGCGCATGTGGAACTTGCGGTCAGTGGCATGACGGAGCCTGCGGAAAAATATTGCGCGGAAGGATACACGTGCTTTGTGCTCGTCTTGCGCTTGCCGGAAAACGGTCATGCAGAGCCGATTGCCGCGCCGTTGCAAGACGCGCAGCGGGCAATCAGGCTTATACGAAGCCAGGCGGCAAAATATGGCATTGACCCGAACAAAATAGGCGTGTTTGGCGAAAGCGCAGGCGGGCAGGATGCCGCACGGCTTGCGGTTTGCTACGACGAGAAAACTTATGAGCCGGTGGACGAGGCAGATGCAGTGAGCGCCCGCCCTGATTTTCAGGTGCTGCGTGTCCCGGCTGTCGGTATGGATATAGTTGGAACCGTTGTTCCCATCATATCCAAGGTAACACCGAACACCCCAAAAGCCTTTATCGTTTCTGCCAGCAATGACGGTACCGCAAAAGTGAAAACCAATGCGCTTGCCTACTATGAGGCGTTGTGGACGCAGGCTGTTGATTCGGAACTGCATGTGTTTCAAAGCGGCGGGCATCATCTTGATGCGGCATCGGACAAAATTTGGCTGGATCTTTCCGTCAACTGGCTGAATGAGTACGTAAAATAAGGTTTGCGCTGCATAAAAAAAGGCTGTTCCTTTTGCAAGGAGCAGCCTTTTGCATTTGTCACAGGCTTGATGCCTATGAAGAAGCATTTAGGAATCTCTATGAAAAGTCATTTCCCTCAGAGGA
>CAKZZO010000130.1 GCA_937885175.1 uncultured Treponema sp.
CGCTTTTCCGTAAGCGGACTCATTTTTCGTTTTTGTTGAGCCACATTCGCCTGTGTCCTTTTTGTCTCTTGTCGAATGCGTTACAATGCGCCTGCCATGGGCATACAGAGCGATGGCTAGCGCAACTTCTTGTAGCCATACACGGCGGTGTCGCCCAGTTCTTCTTCGATTCTGATGAGCTGATTGTACTTAGCCAAGCGGTCAGTGCGGCTCATTGAACCGGTCTTAATCTGCCCTGAGTTTGTTGCAACTGCTATGTCGGCAATCGTAGTGTCTTCGGTCTCGCCAGAGCGATGCGATGTAACCGTGGTGTAGCCGTGGCGGTGAGCCATCTCGATTGCCTCCAGGGTTTCGGTGAGGGAGCCAATCTGATTCACCTTGATGAGGATTGAGTTTGCCGCGCCTTCCTTAATTCCTTTTTCCAGGAATTTGACATTCGTAACAAAGAGGTCATCGCCCACAAGCTGGCATCGGTTACCGATTTTTGCAGTCAGTTTTTTCCAGCCTGCCCAGTCATTTTCATCCAGACCGTCTTCAATAGAATCTATGGGATACTTTGTAATCAGTTCCTCCAGATAGGCAATCTGTTCGTCATCAGAAAGACACTTTCCATTGGGGTCTTTTGGAGTACCATTGGAAAGTTCCTTATAGTTATAGAAGAATTTGCCGTCTTTTTCCACGCTGAATTCACTTGCGGCACAGTCCATGGCGATTCTCACATCCTCGCCCGGCCTATAGCCCGCATCCTTGATTGCCTGCACAATGGAGTCCAGGGCATCGTCAATGCCGTCAAATTTCGGTGCAAAACCGCCTTCATCGCCTACTGCCGTAGACAGTCCGCGTTTTTTGAGCAATTTTGCCAGTGCATGGAAGACTTCTGCGCCCATACGAATTGCCTCACGCTCAGTCTCAGCACCTACCGGACGAATCATAAATTCCTGAAAAGCAATAGGTGCGTCAGAGTGTGCACCGCCGTTGATAATATTCATCATGGGAACCGGAAGCACATGGGCATTTGCGCCGCCTATGTAGCGGTAGAGCGGAATATTCAGAGCCTTTGCCGCCGCCTGGGCAGTCGCCAGAGACACGCCAAGAATGGCATTTGCTCCAAGCCTGCTCTTTGTGGCTGTTCCGTCAAGGGCCAGCATCTTACAGTCAACTGCCCGCTGGTCAAATACGTTTTCGCCTTTCAGGGCGGGGGCAATAATCGTGTTCACGTTCTCCACTGCCTTGAGGACGCCTTTTCCGCCGTAGCGTTTTTTATCTCCGTCACGCAGTTCCAGTGCCTCATTCTCACCGGTTGATGCTCCCGAAGGAACAGCAGCCCGTCCCAGCACTCCGTTTTCAAGAATCACATCTACTTCTACCGTAGGATTTCCACGAGAATCAATAATCTCGCGCCCAACAACTCTGTCAATAGCCAGGGTATGCAGCATATAAAACCTCCATCTTTTGTTGTTTATAGATAATGTATGTTATGTAATGCTAACTTCTTTTTTAAAGAAATTCAAGCCTTTTTTTGTCTTTTGTCTTTTAGTGTCAATTGCACGTTTTGGCAAAACGTCATGCTGAGGAATGAAGTTCCGAAGCATCCCGTCATTTTAGGGCATGCAAGATGGATTCTTCACGCTTACAGCGTTCAGAATGACCTTGTGCAAGGTTCAAAGTTGCCTCTAAAAACTGAAGTTTTTAGAGGCTCCCTTACGCTAAAAACATGAAACCCGACATTTGACCTTTCATTGACAAGTTTCGTATTTTTATACATACTTATTGCATAATTATGAAAGAACGTCTGAGCCGCTTAAAGAGCATTAAAAAACTAATCAAAAACAACCGCATCGAAAGTCAGGAAGAACTGCTGAATCATCTGCAAAAGGAAGGCTTTGAAGTAACGCAGGCCACCCTTTCCCGCGACCTCAAACTGCTCAAAGTAGGCAAAGTGAGCGACGGGAACTCTGGTTACGTCTACACCCTCCCCAGCGATGAGGAGCGCGTAGAAAGCGAGCAGATTTTTGCCCAGGATTTTCTGCGGGGATACGTGAGCATAGACTGGAGCGGAAACATAGTCGTGATTAAGACCTTTGGCGGACATGCGGACAGCGTATCCAACGCCCTCGACTGCCTGAACCTTGACGAAATTCTGGGCACCGTTGCCGGAGAAAACTGCATTTTTATCTGCCTGCGGGAAGGCGTTACTGGTGAACAGTTCATGGCGGCGCTAAAGAAGCACATTCCCGATATTGAAGATTAAGCAAAAGGCAGGATTTTAAGGGCGGCCGCGGAGCCCTTAGGCGAAGGGGGTGCGACGCAACAAAGTGCGGCGCAGGGGGAAGACCTTCCCCCCTCAAAGTGTACTGCTCCTTCAAATTTTTCTTTCTTTTTCACCTTTTCCAGTGTATACTGTTCCTATGATTACACTGACACTTTCCACAGGAAAAAAACTCGAAGTTGAATCTGGCACCAGAGGCGTACAGATTGCAGCGGAATTTGAAGGCGGCGAGGAAAAACTTGCCGGGCTTTTGGTGAACAATCAGGTAAAGGCACTCTCCAGTTCCATCCCCTTTGACGCAAAGGTAGAGCCGATTTACTTTAATGAGCCGGAAGGTTCAAACATATACCGCCGTTCACTGTGCTTTATTCTGGCAGCGGCAACCAATGCACTTTGGCCGGGCAAGAGACTGATTGTAGGCCACAGTCTGGGCTATGCCTTCTACTACATGTTTGAGTCCACCACAGCCGTCAGCAAAGCGGAAGTTGACCAGCTGGAAAAAAAGATGCATGAAATCATCAAGGCTGACCTGCCGATTCAGCGCCGCATCATATCCTACGAGCAGGCAAAGGCTCTGCTGGAAAAGAACAATCAGCTGGAAACCCGCAAGCACCTGGATTACGTCAACCCAGATAAACTTCTGGTAAACACCCTTGATGACTACAGCGACATGAACGTAGGCCCGCTGGTAAACCGCACGGGAAAAATTGCGAATTTCAACCTGCTTCCCTATCAGGACGGATTCTTGCTCCGCTTCCCCATGACCAGCGACCCGAAAAAGATTCCGGACTTTACCGACCACCCCAAGATTTTTCAGATTTACAAGAAATACAAGGACTGGGGAAAGCAGATAAACGTCACGTCCGTTGCCGCCGTAAACGAACTGATAGCAAAACGCAAAATCAACGATTTTATTGACATCACCGAAACTTTCCAGGCACAGAACTTTGCCGAAACCGCCTTGCAGATTCAAAAGCGGGGAAACGTCAGAGTCGTCCTGATTGCAGGTCCCTCGTCCTCAGGCAAAACCACCTCCGCAAAAAAACTCTCGCTCCACCTGCAGGCATTGGGCTACACCCCCCGCGTCATCAGCCTGGACAACTATTACGTGGGACGTGACCGCAATCCAAAAGATGAAAACGGCAACTACGACTATGAATGTCTGGAAGCACTGGACGTAGAGCTTCTGAACAACAATCTGGTGGATTTGTTCAAGGACAAGGAAATCAAGGTGCCTTCATACAATTTTGACCTGGGTCAGGCCTTCTTTACCGGTGAGACCATGAAACTGCATGACAGCGACATTCTGATTATGGAGGGCATTCACGGTCTGAACGACAAGCTCACCCCCCTCATCAGCAACGACTTGAAGTACAAGGTCTACCTTTCTGCCCTCACCCAGCTGAACATTGACGACCATAACCGAGTCTCCACCCGAGACAACCGCCTGATTCGCCGCATTGTGCGTGACTCAAAATTCCGAGGCAAAAGCGCAGCGGCAACCATCGGCATGTGGGCAAGCGTACAGCGCGGCGAACGCAAGTACATCTTTCCCTATCAAAACAACGCCGATTCCGTCTTAAACACCGCACTGGACTACGAACTTTCGGTGCTCAAAGTCTATGCAGAACCGCTTTTGCGCTGTGTCATGCCAAACCAAAAAGAATATGCGGAGGCATCCCGGCTCTTACAGTTTCTGGATCTTTTCTCCCCCATGCCGTCGGATTACGTACCGGTACAGTCCATCGTGCGTGAGTTCATCGGAGGAAGCACCTTTAAGTATTAAGCCACCACCTGGGGGGAAGGTCTTCCCCCTGGGTTCAGCCGTTCCGTCTTCACCACACCCCCTTCG
>CAKZZO010000131.1 GCA_937885175.1 uncultured Treponema sp.
ACAGGGCGAGCACAGGCGGGCAATGGAAGACGCGCGGCGGATGCTGGCATATGGTGACCCTGTCGACAAGATTGCTGACATCACGCAGCTCTCCACCGAGGAAGTCAAGCAATTGCAGCAGGACATGACTCAATAATTTTTCTTCACGCAAAAAAGCGGGGGCAGAAAATTGCCAAAAGGAAAAGTTTAGGAACTCCAATGGCCATCTTCTGCCCCCTAACCCGTACCACGCGATGTAAGGAGAAGCGCGGTGCGGGGTTTATACCACATATATTTTACTGTGCAGTGTGCATGTTTTAAAACCTTGCACACCAGTGAACCTGACGGGATTCGCCCTCGCGACATGCCGATTTTCAATCAGTCGTTCTACCTCTGAACTGCAGGCATAGAAAGGTCTTTTACAAAACCTTTCTATGCTTAAAGCTCACTTCTTATAAGGACGCTTCTGTCAAACTGCATAAGTTCTTTGTAACATCCTCTACTAGCACAACCGCAGTACAGAAAAGTTCTGAATTGTTTTCTACAGGTTTCTTCTCGTTAGTTGATACTGTAAAGAGCAATACAGCTACGAAAGATTATCAGACCGCCAGTGCAAATGATTCATCAGGTTATCAATTTGACTATGCATACTTAGCAAGTGGAAATGCAAACAGTCTTACATTTAAACCTGCTGTTAATGGCACGGTAACTATTTATTTGACGCTTTCTGATGGAAATTTCTCAAGTAAACTTGTAGAGAAGTCTTCTGGCTCCCTCACTTTGAAAAAAGACACTTCTGATGCAGAAACGGTTCTTGACGCTTCAGCTACTAAAACATCGACAGCAACTGCTTATGCGATTACCTTTGATGCGATAAAAAACACAGAATATGTGTTGACAACTGTCAGCGTTAGAACAGCACTTTTTGGCGTAACATTCGCAACATCTGCAGAAGAACCGACTGACTAAGTCTTTGTCACACGGATTCGCGAACCGCGTAAGCGGTGCGTTCTATAGTTTCCTTACAGAACGCACCGTAGGTGCATTTGTTCACGCCTAACGGCGTTCACGAAAGGGATTTCGTTAGAAATCCCCAATCCGTGTGGTAATTATTGTTTTATTCTGTTACGGCGATTGATATGGATTCAATATAAACGGTGCCAGTTGAAGTTTCAACTTTCCAGTCCCCTGCTCCTGCAGCTTTTATAACTAAAGTCATAACATTTGAAGATCGGCTATAGGTATAAAGTTCTGATGTAGGCGCGTCAGTTCCTTTAGAGAAAACTGTTGAAAAGCCCGCTGGTCCCGTTACTGTCGTAGTTCTGGAGTTATTTGAACATTCAACAACGAGTGTAATTTTTGAAATTGCTTTTGTTGCGAACGTCAGATTCTCACCATTTTGGAACTTTAGTCCCTTCTCATCGGCAATGGATACAGAGTTTGTACCGTTTGCGTTAATTGAGAAAGTTTGAGAGTAATTGTTTTCATCTTTCTTTGTAATCGTCTTCACCGTTTTGAATGCAGTTGTTAAGTCGGATTGATCATCAGCGACTGTGTCACCAGTAGGAGATAAATCAAGCGTTCCGTGCCATTGGGTAACAGAAGCGTCCTTATACACAGCATACAATGTTGTATCTGCACTGACAGTAACGCTTGCGCCATCAGCATGAACCTTTTCACCATCGCTTGCCGTTGCCCAGCCGTCAAATTCTTTTCCAGACGGAGGAGTAATTCCCAAACCAGCAAATGCGGTAAGTGCTGTTGCTTCCCCACTTGCAACTTTCTGTGCCGGGGCGTCGCCTGTTAATGTTCCATCTCCCTTATCAAAGGTAATCGTCACATAGGTCTTGCTTGCATCCAAAATCCGTACAGATACGGCTTCAGAAGTATATGTTTTTTCACCGATTGTGTATTTAGCTACAACAGAATAAGTGTCTACGGCTGTTTCTGTCGTTGTTGCCCAAGAAAAAGTTGCTCCTGTTCCAATTTCACTTTCTGTCGCATCGGCAGCAGAACCTTTTGCGTACCATTTGATTGTAGAAGTGTCAACGGTTTCAGTTCCTTCAACAGCATCACCCAAATGTCCGTCAGCGTAGACTTTCTGTGTTTTAGAGACCGTTACTGTTGCGGCAGCAGTAGCGGTTATCGTTGTACCCTGATTAGCGGAATCTGCCGACAAGTTGCTGATAGTCGGCACATTGTACACGGCAGCAGTGCTTACAGTAACATCGTCCCCTTCACCATCCTTACGTACTGAAGTACTCGTATCAACTTCTGCGCTTACAACGGTTATACCGTAGATGTTTGCACCGTTTGTGGTATCAGTTGATGTAATCGTTACATAGCCATCAGCATCGCCTGTTACCGTGACATATTTTGTAGAAAGGCTTACAAGGGGATTCCATACAACAGCGTCACCCGCACCCTTGAAAGTAAAGTTTGTAACACCAGTATTTGGAGCATCCTTTACAGAACCGCCATCTACACGCAGAACAACTCGTGTGCCTGCACCGACTTTGAGTAAAAGTTTTACGGCAGTCTTCTTGTTAAATGAAAGACGACTTGCCCACTTATAGCCAGTACTAGCATTCGCATCATAGTCATAAGTTTCAAATCCTGCTGTCGTATCATTTTTATCTTTGTACTTTAATTGGAAATAGGTCTTGCTATCAACACCCGTGACTTTCCATGTACCATCAGAGGCTACAACATCAGATGTCACATTATAGTCGTTAGTATTCGTTACTCCAGCAAGCGCACGAATACTTGTTGCATCAAACTGCATGCCAACAACATTAAAGTATTTGTCATAATCCACCACAATCTCGCCGCTTGCACTCTTTGCCGTGGTTTCGGTCTCTGCATAGTATGCGCTGTAAGTGCCAGCGGGTACGGTAACGACAAGAGGTGTCTCCGTTCCGGCGAGTGTTGCCCATGCTACATCAGCACCACCTTCACCGACTCCAACAATCATGAGGTTTTCGACTGCAGCCGCTGTTTTTGCGGTGATTGCACCGTCATTTGCCGTTTCAGAGCTCGCCGCCTTTACCGTAAAGTCACTGGCCTTTGGTGCAGCAGTGAACTTCTTCACCACCACGCTGATTGTCTCCGTAGAGGCATTCCATTCGCCGTCTTTTGCGGCGGTGCGGATTGTGTAGGTGCCGCTTGCAAGTCCGCTTGCTTTTCCATCCTCAAATGCAGTCCAGTTGCCGTCTCCTACTTTGTATTCGAGGGCGCGGGCTTCTTTTGTTGTGTCTACTGTGAGCGTTCCGTCATTGTCGGCTGCGCTTGTCGTTGCGGTTGCCGTTACGCTTCCTGCGGTCGGTGCTGTTGCTGCGGTCAATTCAAGGTTCACGTATTCGGGTACGGTCAGTTCCGTAGCATCGCTTGCCTTATGGGTGTCGTCGCTTCCATAGCGGACATACACTTTTCCTGCGGCAAATTCCTTTGCTTTTTCAGTGCCCCACTTGTACCAGTCATCGCCGTCCTTGTACTGGAGGTTCGCAATCTTCTCGCCGCTGTAGGTGATTTTTCCCTTTGCGCTTGCTGATGCAGGAGCTTCCACCGCAAAGTCTGTTGCTGCGGGTGCGTCCTGTGCTTCTTTTTCTGTGCCGGAAACTGCAATCTTGTAGATGCCGATTGTTCCGCCGTCTCCCTCGGTGAAGCCCGTGGGTGTAGTACCACCCGTTTTCAGGTTAAGAATATAGATATAGGTGTCGGCTTCCAATGCCGTATCAAAATCAACAACGACATCAGACTGCGGAGGCGTAGCCCCTTTTTCAAAACTGGGAAGTGCCTTCGTCGCAAGACATTTCGGGCTATCTTTGTCGCCGTCTGTAATCGTGATGTTTCCACTGCTTGAAGTGCTCGCTGGTGCAGCAGTGACCGTAATCTTCTGCGTGCCTTTTGATGCCTTGAACCTAATGACACGGACTGCATTCAAAGAGCCGTCCTTTGCGACAAATGATGTAGGCCATGCCCTTGCAGGAAGTTTGATTCTCGCTGCATCACGCTGTACGGCATTGTTTGTGTCCGCACCAATTGTAATCGCACCAAAGTCGGTGTTTTCTGTAATGTTGTCAGTTGAAGCTGTGAATGTAGTGTCCTCGCTTGCCGTCCATGCGAAGAAACTTGCGCTACTGCTGTCATCTTCCTCCACCTTTTCGTCATCGTTCTCATCTTCCGCTTCCGTGAATTCTACCTCAACCGTGTTTCCACCGCTGTCCTTCACTGTTTCCGTGTCGATTTTGCCGTCTGCGGTCTTGCTTGCAGTGTACGTCGTTGCGGTGTCGCCCTCACCCAGGGTGATGGTAACACTACCGCCTTCCACGGTTACCTTTGCCGCTACTTCGTCGCCGTTCTTAGTTGCCGTGGTCGAGCCGTCTGCGTTAATCGTGATTACCGTGTCGCCAATCGTATAGGTGCCCGCGCTGGCTTTTGCCACTTTTGCGGTTGCTGCTGACACGACCGTTACCGTGCAGCTTGCCGTCTTGTCTGGATTTGATTCTGATTTTACAAGGATTGTCGCAGTGCCTTCAGCCACGCCGGTGACTGTTCCTGCATTTACCGTGGCCACGTTTTCATCGCCTGAAGACCAGGTTAGGTTTTTGTTTGTCGCGTTGTCGGGTGCAACGGTTGCCGTCAGCGTCACCGTTTCCCCTGCCGTTACGCCGACTGTCGTCTTGTCGAGCGTTACGCCCGTTACTGCTACTGTGCTGGGAGAATCGTCCCCGCTGTCACTACAGGAGGTTAATAATACCCCCCCCCTAAAATCAGTGCCGACAGTATGCCCGTCAGCACCTTGTTAAACTTTTTCATAGAAGTTCCTCCTTAATTGAACTTTTTGCTATGACTACATTTTTTGGGCTTGCGCTGCCCAGAACGTTATTGTTCAAATCCTAGCATAAAGACAAATGAAAGAACTTTGCAAACGAGATTTTGCACTATTACGACATCTGAATGGCAAGTGCTTGAAAAAAAGGACTAAAAAGAGCGTGAGCGCAGTGTTTTTCCGTCAATCGAACAGAGGGAAACCTTACGGATACCATGGGAGTCGCTTTCTATCAGGGCACAGGTCTTTCCGTCACCGCATTTGGGGATGGAAATGGAACCAGGATTCAGATAAAAAAGTCCATCGGCTTCTTCCAGCACGGTTACGTGGGTGTGACCGCTTATCACGAGACTGCCGCGGGGAAGCCATGACCGCAACTGAGTCCGGTCATAGAGGTGTCCATGATGAACAAAAATACGTCCGTTGAGTTTTTGGCCGGCTTTCGTGGGAAGAAAAAGCGTAGTATATGCGCTAAGACAGGGAAAATCAAGCATCATCTGGTCTACTTCGCTGTCACAGTTTCCCCGCACACAGAGGATTTTTTCCTTGAGCTCGTTCAGCAAGGTGGCGGTGGCCTTTGTGTCGTAGCCGGCGGGTAAGTCATTTCGCGGGCCATGGTTCAAAAAATCACCGCAGAGCAAAAACAGGTCTGGCTTACGGTCAGCAAAAGAGGCTATCGCCGTCTGCAAGTCGGGCAGGCTTCCGTGTATGTCTGAAATCACCTGTATGAGCATTACATTCTGTCCAAATAAGGCACAAGCACCAGTTCCATGGCATCCTTTAGGACTTGCAGAGTGCATTTTGCCAAAAAGAGACGGGCACCCACCAGTTTTTCATCTCCTGCGGCAAGGATGGGACACTGCTGGTAGAACTTGCTGAAAAGTTTTGCCAGGTCGTAGAGGTAGGCTGCCACCACGCTTGCATCCAGATTTTCAGCAGCGCGGGCAATCGTTGCAGGATAGTCGCCCAAACGCTTGATTACATCCCATTCTTCGGAGGCGGTTAAGAGAGCAGCGGCTTCCTGCGCAGAGGCAATCGTTGCGCCGTTTTCGTCAGCCTTGCGCAAAATGGAAGCGATGCGGGCTCCCATGTACTGCAAATAGGGGCCGGTGTTTCCGTTAAAGGAAAGGCTTTCCTGGGGATTAAATACCATGTCCTTAATCGGAGTAATCTGCAGGAGGTAGTAATGAAGGGCTGCAAGGGCAACTTTTTCCGCCACCTCGTCCGCATCCCCCACTTCTGCTTCCCGCCCCTTGGCCTTGATTTCCGCAAGGGCAGCGTCATGCAGGCTGTCAATCAAATCATCGGCATCAACAACAGTGCCTTCGCGGCTTTTCATGCGTCCATTGGGAAGATTGACCATGCCGTAACTCAAATGATAGAGACGTTCTGCCCAGTCAAAGCCCAGTTGCTTTAATATATAGAAGAGAACCTTAAAGTGATAGTTCTGCTCGCTTGCCACCACGTAGACCATCTGGTTAAAGGCCCAGTCATTGTGGCGGAAGATTGCCGTACCGATGTCCTGAGTGATGTAGACTGACGTGCCGTCTTTGCGCAGAAGGACTTTTTCCTGATTTTCGCCGTCCTTTCCCTTTCCGGTTACGCTGGTCACATCAATGCGGACAGAGCCGTCATCAGCCTTAAAGAAAATGCCTTTGTCCAGACCTTTGAGGATTTCTTCCCTGCCTTTTAGATAGGTTTCGCTTTCAAAATAGAGTTTGTCAAAAGATACGCCTGTGCGGTCATAGGTTTTCTTTACGCCGTCAATTGCCCAGCCGTTCATCATGCGCCAGAGTCTGTGCAGGTCGTCATCATCAGAGCCTTTTTCCCACTGAACGAGCATTTCTTCTGCCTGCTGGTTTGCCTCGGGATGCGCCTTTGCGTATTTGTCAAATTCCACATAGCACTGACCCACAAAATGGTCGCCTTTTATGCCCAGTTTTTCCGGAGTGTCACCATTTGATTCATGGAAAAGTTTGTAGGCAAGCATGGACTTACAGATATGCACGCCACGGTTATTGATGATGTTTACCTTATAGACTTCCGCACCTGCCTTTTTGAGGATACGGCTCACGCTTTCTCCCAGGGCATCGTTTCTCATGTGTCCCAGATGCAGGGGCTTATTGGTATTAGGGGAAGAAAATTCCACCATAACGCGACGGCCTTGCAGATGCGCTTTTCCCTCATCATTCAACTGCCCGTACTCTTTACCTTCACGAACAATGCGCTCCAAGAGTCCAGAAGCCGCACCAGCCTTGTCCAGCTTGACGTTTACGTAGGGACCTACCGCAATAAAAGTGCCCACCGCTTTTGCCCGGGCAGAAAGGCCTGCATTTGACGTAATGATTTTTACCACTTCGGCAGCAATCATGGGAGGAGCAGCGCGGAAAGTTTTTGCAAAGGGGAACATGGGCATACCGATATCACCCATTTCCGGTTTGGGAGGATTTTCCACGGAAACCGCATCTTCCGAGACCGCATGTGCGGCTTCAATTCCCCTTGTCTTTATAAATTCATGCAATGCAGCAGCGACAATTGCCCTGCTTTCTGTCTTTACATCAGCCATATCAATTCCAACTCAAAATTCAAATAAATTTTACGTTTTATTATAGATAATTGTGCTATAATTTGCTAGTATGATTGAGAGAATGACAGCGCTTTTTACGAGCGTAATTGTATTAGCAGCGGCATGTACATCATCGCCGTCAATGGAGAAGGACGTGGATACAAGCGTAATTGACCAGTATATTGAAGAACTGATGACAAAATCTACAGCAGAAATTCCAGTATGGAATATCGAAAAGGCACGGAGCGGTACAAAGTCCGGCTGGGATTATATAGACGGCTGTATGATTATGGCTCTGCTGGAAATTTACGCCACCAGTCAGGATGAAAAATACCTCAAGTTTGCCGATTATTACGAAGACTACCGCATTAAAGATGACGGCACTATTATAGGCTACAACATTGAGGAATGGAATCTGGACAACATCAACGGTGCAAAAAACCTGATTACCCTCTACGAACTGACAAAAAAAGAAAAATACCGCAAGGCAGCGGACAAGGTATACGAGCAGATTAAAGGTCAGCCCCGTACCAGCGAGGGAAACTTCTGGCACAAGAAGATTTATCCCAATCAGGTGTGGCTTGACGGTCTCTACATGGCACTTCCCTTCTACATGGAATACGAAGTACTCTTCAACAATGCAAAAAACATTGATGACATCTACAAGCAGCTCTTTAACGTCTACGAAAAATTGCGGGACCCAAAGACCGGCCTTTACTATCATGGCTACGACTGCTCAAGGACTGTTTTCTGGGCAGACAAAAAAAGCGGCCTGAGCAAGAACTTCTGGCTCCGCGCACTGGGCTGGTATTCCATGGCGTTGCTGGACACCCTGAACAAGGCTGGTGACCAGGGCAGCGACAAGTGGAATCGTCTCCGCGACATTTTTGTAGACTTGTGCGAAAGCATGCTCAAATATCAGGACAAGAGCGGCATGTGGTGGCAGGTACCCAATTTTCCCGGAAAAGGCAAGAACTATCTGGAAACATCTGGCTCTGCAATCTACGCATACTCACTGCTGAAAGGCGTGCGCACCGGCATTCTGTCTGACGAAAAATTCCGCGAGGCTGGAAAAAAAGCATTTGAAGGCATCGCAAACACCTACCTCAAAACAGAAAAGGGCACGCTGAGCCTCGGCGGCATCTGCCTCGTGGCAGGACTGGGACCTGAGCACAACAAACGCCGTGACGGCAGTTTTGACTACTACATGGCAGAACCCATTGTACAGGATGACGCAAAAGGCGTTGGCCCCTTCATCTTGGCATACAACGAGTACCGCCTGTTACAGTAGTTCATGTCTGGCTGGAGGCGGAAAAACCTGCTAGAGCCAGCCGCAAAACGCCGCCTGCACGGTCATCATTTTGCTGCGGTCTTCCGTGGTGAGGTTTCCGGGTGCAAAGGCGGCCTGTCTCCGAAAACTTCCAAAAGGATAGTCTCCCCCTGCACTCTGAGCACAAGCGGTACAGTCTTTTGCCACAACAATGTTTTCTTCGCGAATGCCTGTATGCGAAAGAAGGGCGAGATTTGCCTTTTCCAGCGAAAGGTGATAGCACGCCTTGCCGTTCCTGTCGGTTGCGCATGTTATGCAGTCAGGGGTAACCGTTTCGGAAAAGTAGCGGGCGCGTTCTTCGTCTACCGTATAGCAGCAGTCATGAATATGGGGACCGATTGCCACGGAAATGTCTTCCACCCGTGCACCATATTTTTTTTGAGCCAGACTAATCGCCTCGGCTATAATGCCCGTTCCCTTCCAGCCTGAATGGCAGGCACCAAAAACTCCCGTCCTTTCGTCATATAAAAAAAGCGGCATACAGTCGGCAACCGTAACCACGGGCACAAGGGAGGAATTTGTGCTTATGATGCCGTCACCTGTCTTTTCTTTCGTGTCTGAGGAAGCGGAAACAGCATAGACGATTTTTGAATGAATCAGTTCCAGGGACACCGGCTCTTTTTCACCGCAAACCGCTTTTAAAACGGAAGTGCGGTTTTGGTTATTCTCATTCCATCGAAAGCGCATGGAGCCGGCTTTGCGGACTGTCATGCCCCAGCGTGCCCCAGTCTCCAGTGGCTTTCCGTCACGAAAAAAAGGAAGCAGCACAAAGTTTTTTTCGGAAATATGGTCAGTAACAGAAATTGTCGTCATTTTGCAAGTTTTGGAGCGTCAACTGGCTCCAGTTCTTTTATCAGGGACTGTGCGCTGCGCAAGGATAGATGAGCCTCCCGCAACTGCTTCTTAAACAGGGGATTTCCTGCTCCCTGCAGGGTATTGTAATTTGCAATGGAATCGTAGCGGGAATCAGTAGAAATACCGAGTATGCCTTCCAAAAGCAAGTCCATCTTACGGGATGCCTCACCAAACTCCATGAGCAGATGATTAAAGTCTGACTCTGCGGAACGGAGCAACTGCTCACATTTTTGCACGGCCTGCAGGGAATGATTGCGGTCAAGGGTTGCAATCATCGTGCCCAGTTCGCCGCTTGGCTCAAAAGACTGCTGCATGGTATTCAAGCCCATGGAAACCTGCATATAGGCATTAAAGGCATCGGAAAAATCCTGACGGTTTTCTTTTTTTATAAAATCGCCTTCCGTTATTATCAGTTTTAGCGCAAGTTCATATGAAGGAAACCGATTCCTGAAAAACCAGCAGAGAAAGCCTGCTGTCAATTCATAGCGAAAGTGAAGTCCACCCCACGCTTCCATCCAGGGACGAGAGGGTAAAAGGGGAAATCGTTCCAGCCCGAAATTCTTCATCAGGCTCTGGCGGACAACTTCTTTCTTGCAGTCATTCAGCCAGTTTTCCCACTTCTGATCAAAGAGTACTTTCCAGCCTGACTTGTACTTGATGAACCAGTCTTCTGCCCCAGGAAGCAAGTCAGGCTTAAAATATGAATCATCACGCGCCAGACAGGTAATCGCCCTTACAGGAACTGTGGCGATAAAGGAATGCATACGGGAAAGCTGCTCGTGAGCCAGCGCAATGAATTGTTCTGCGGCGGCGGTATCTTTTTCGCGGTTTGAATCTTCCTTGCCGCTACGGAACAAGAAAAGGGCCTCAAACACTTCCTCAGGAATACTGCCGCCGTTACAGAGGACTTTTGACAGCAAGGTAAGGTCATCAGCAATAATCTTAAAGGATGCCTCGTAGCGGTCTTCTCCTGCCGAAGAAAATTGTGACAGAAAACGGTTAAAGGGAAGACGAACAAAATGCATCAGCCATTCCACTTCTTTTGCGCAGGCGTACATGACGTTTTTCTGTTCTGCGGGAAGAGACTCCATCACTTCGTCCATGCGACGCAAAAGCGTTATGCGCATTTCAGGGCGGGCACCCTGCTCCACGGGCATTGCATAGGGATCAACTTCGCGGGACATCTGTTCTGCCGTCTGCGGCATGGCAAGAGAACCCAGCGTTACGTAAAATGATTCCAAGTCACCTTCCAGTGGCGCACAGTAGGGCCTAAAAAAATCTGCACTTTTTTTAAGGTCTGACAGTTTGGTAAAAAAAAGCGAGAGGACTTTTTTGCGCCTTAAATCCACCAGATTGGGGTAACGCCGGTCAATCATACGGAAAATGCCGTTGACGCGGTAGTCATTAAAGACCTTTTCCACCGGCTTGTTTGAGATGAGTGATTTAAACCAAAGCCATAGGCGTAAAAAAAGAGACTCGTTCTTTAGCTTTGCATCAATGGAAACACCAATATCCTCTACCGCAGGAGCAGTGAGCGATTCCTCTTCGGGATTACCCACATAGCCCTGCATTCTCTGGAGCATTTCCTTGCGCTCTTCCGGCGAAAGGTCGGAAACTAATAATTCAAACGAATCTCTTTCTGGCATACCTAAAGTATCGGCAAAGAAATGTTACTTATTCAGTTGTTCCACAACCAGTTGGCCCATGCGCTTAGTGCCCACGAGTTTTCCGGCAGCCTTGACTTCCTCCAACTTGGAACCTGCAATGTCACCAGTGCGCCATCCTGCATCGAGGACTGCATTTACTGCGCTTTCGATTGCCTTGGCTTCTGTTTCAAGACCAAAACTGTAGCGGAGGAGCATGGCGGCAGACAGAATTGTTGCCAGCGGGTTTGCCAAATCTTTTCCGGCGATGTCGGGAGCGGTACCGTGAATGGGCTCATAGAGTCCAGGACCTTTTCCGTCACCCAGCGATGCAGATGCCAGCATACCGATTGAGCCGGTAATCTGACTTGCCTCATCGGTCAGAATGTCGCCGAACATATTGCTTGTTGCAATAACGTCAAACTGACGGGGATTGCGAACCAACTGCATAGCAGCATTGTCGATGTAGAGGAAGTCAAGCTGCACGTCCCTGTAATCCTTGTGCACTTCTTCGGCAACCTTGCGCCACAGGCGGCTTGAGTTCAAAATATTTGCCTTGTCCACAACGGCGAGACGTTTTTGGCGTTTCTGGGCAAATTCAAATCCCATGCGCACGATGCGTTCAATTTCTTCCCAAGTGTATTTTTCCGTATCCCATGCGGTCTTGCCGTCTGCGCTTGTTCCGCGCTCGCCAAAGTAAATGCCGCCAGTAAGTTCACGCACAACCAGAATGTCCAGTCCTTCGCCTACAATTTCGTCCTTGAGGGGGCAGGCATCTTTTAACTGCTTCCACATAACGGCGGGACGCAGGTTTGCATATACTTTCATGCCGCCACGAAGACCGAGCAGAGCCTTTTCCGGACGAATCTCTGGAGCAACATTGTCCCACTTTGGACCGCCCACAGCACCCAGCAAAACTGCATCTGAATTCAGACAAATCTCCAGCTGATCCTGAGGAAGCGGATGCCCCCATGTATCAATAGCCGCACCACCGGCGGTTACTTCAGTATAGTTAAAAGTGTGTCCGTATTTCGCTGCGATTGCGTCCAAAACCTTTACGCCTTCCGCAACAACATCAGGGCCGATTCCATCACCGGGAATCAAAGCAATATTTTTTTCCATTTGAAAAAATCTCCTATGATATTCAGTGGTTCATTATAGCATAAAGCATTTTTTTCTGCTACTATGTGCATATGGAACAGTATAAGAAAGAATTCATTGATTTTATGGTGGAATGTTCGGTGCTTACATTCGGCTCATTCACCTTGAAGAGCGGACGCAAGTCACCCTTTTTTATGAATGCAGGTGCCTATGTAACGGGCAGTCAGCTTTCACGGCTGGGAAAATACTATGCCCGCGCCATTCATGACAATTTTGGCGATGACTTTGACGTATTTTTCGGGCCTGCCTACAAGGGTATTCCCCTGGCTGTCACTACGGCGATTGCCTACAGCGAACTTTTTGGAAAGGAAGTAAAATACTGCTCTGACCGCAAGGAAGAAAAAGACCACGGTGCAGACAAAGGCGGACTTTTGGGCTACAAGATTTCCGACGGTGACCGCGTAGTTATTATTGAGGACGTAACAACTTCGGGTAAATCAATAGAAGAAACCTATCCCAAAATCAAGAATCAGGAAGAAAAAGAAGGAGCAATCAAAGTGGTCGGCGAAATTGTTTCGCTGAACCGCATGGAAAAGGCCCCCGACTCCGACAAGGCCGCCCTTGACGTTATCAGCGAAAAATACGGCTTTCCTGCCCGTGCCATAGTAACCATGGCAGACGTAATTGAGCACCTCTACACTGACGGTGACAAACGCCTGATTACTGATGGCATTAAGCGTGAAATTGACGCATACTACCAAGAGTACGGCGCAAAATAAGGCAAAAGAGACGCATGAAAAGATTCCTTCTTGTCCTGCTGATGACATTGGCTGCTCTCGCCCTTTTTGCGGAAAGGCTCAAGATTGATTTCCGCTACAATCTCAATGGCGATGATGGAAAAAACCATCTGAACTGGCAGAACGGAACGAAAAAGGTACGGGATTCTTTTGATGCGGTAAGCGGAGCCTCAAAAAAAATGTCCACAAAACTGTTGCGGGAGCTTCAGACGGTAGAAAAAAAGCGGATTTTTCCCAAAGGACTGTATGCCCTGCTCTTATTTGCCGTCACTTCCCCGGAACAGGCCAAAGAAGACCTGCTTTCCGTTGAAAAAAACGATAACATGCTGACCATTTCCTTTGTACATCGGGGAAACGCCTACAGAATCACTACGGATGAAAAAGGCAGGTTTGATTTGCTGACAGGCTTTAGCATTGCAGAGGGACTTGCCACAAACACCAACCGTGTCTTTACGATTAAGCCAGAATTCATACAGGGATACCAGATGCCGGCGGAAAATCCTGACGAAAAAGCGGAAGCAGCAAAAAATGTGCAAGGCGCAACAGACTGGAATCTTGTTGACTGGGAAAAAGTCACCTTCATTCCCGACACCTATGATGAAACGGCAGAAAAAATCTGGAGCGGCAGACTAAAGGCTGATGTAAGAGACGGCATCCTGACAGTAAGCGGCGGCCTTAAAAAAATCGACAAGCCTAAAAAAGCAGAAGCCGCGGAAGCCGACAATACTGAGCCTGAAAAGCCTGATGCGGAAAAAGAAGAATCCCTTTCCCCTCCAGAAGCACCTGCCCCCGACGAAAAAGAGCCGCCAAAACAATAAGCCAAAAGCCCCCTTGTTCCGCAAAGACATACACAAATTCTTTACTTACTGCAAGAATCGTGATACCATGGAAGTGACATTACTTTAGAAAAGGGGTTACATAGAATGAAACCGACATTGCTTGTCTTGGCAGCGGGAATGGGAAGCCGATATGGTGGCGTAAAGCAGATTGATGCAGTAGGTCAGCATGACGAATGCCTCTTGGATTTTTCTACATTTGATGCAAAAAAAAGCGGCTTTGGAAAAGTCGTCTACATAATCAGAAAGGATATTGAAAAAGACTTCCGCGCACGGCTCTTTGACCGCGTGGCAAAAAATTTTGACGCAGAATACGTCTTTCAGAGCATGGATTCTCTTTTGACGGCGGAAGAACAGAAAAAAGCGGCGGAGCGCACAAAGCCCTGGGGAACCATCCATGCAGTGCTGTGCGCAAAGGAAAAAATCCATGAGCCTTTTGCCGTTATCAACGCCGATGACTATTACGGACGCAGTGCATTTGAGACACTGGGAAAATACCTTTCTTCCATTGACAACAATTGTACCGAACACGCCATGGTAGGCTACATTCTGGGAAACACCATGAGCAGAAACGGTTCAGTAAGTCGTGGCGTGGCACAGACAAAAGACGGCTACCTTGAATCAATCGTGGAAAACACAAAGATTTACTACACTGGCGAGCATTTTAGCGGAAACGACATCGTTTCTGACCTGGACGGCAAAGTGATTCCCATGACTGGCAGGGAAACCGTCAGCATGAATTTCTTTGGCTTTAGTCCCAAGGCTTTTGAGCGTTTTGAAAAATACTGGGAAAACTTTAAGGCGACCAAACTTTCTGAGCCAAAGGCAGAAGCCCTGCTTCCAGTGGCTGCAAGCGACATCATCAAAAACGGCGAAGGCAAACTCAAAGTCTTTACCAGTGACGAAACCTGGTTCGGCATGACCTATCCCGAGGACAAGCAGCTGGTCAAAGACGAAATTGCAAAGAAGATTGCAAGCGGCTATTATCCTGAAAAACTGTGGGAAAATTGATAAAGTTACTTCCCATCCACTGTCCCAAAGTCTGGGGCTATGAAAACTGGATTGCTTCAACGCACCCCGACGGCTGTCAGAAAGATTTTTTGGCAGCAGCGGGTGACTATCCCCTTTTAGTAAAAATCATTCAGGCGGACAGCCCGCTTTCAGTGCAAGTGCATCCAGACGACAAGGCAGCAGCGCAACTTGAAGGCAAAAATGCCCGTGGCAAGACAGAATGCTGGTATGTACTTGATGCCGCACCCGACGGAGCAATCATTTACGGGCTGAAAGATTCATACAAAGCCGACGAACTGCAAAAGGCAATCAAAATGAAGACGCTTGAAGAAAAACTGCGCAAGGTTTCCGTAAAAAAAGGGGATTTTGCCTTTATTCCAGCGGGAACGGTACATGCCATCTGCGGCGGAGTACGGCTTCTGGAGGTACAGCAAAACTGCAATATCACTTACCGCCTCTATGACTGGGGGCGGCCGCGGGAACTGCACATTAAAAAGGCCTTGCAGAGCATACAACATGCAAATCTTCCTCCCCTGGCTCCCATGGCGGACTCTTTTGCCTGCGATTATTTTTCACTGAAACGGATTACAATTGCAGAAGACTACCGTTTTTTGGAAGCAGACACGAGCAATGAAAAAGAAGGCTGGCACTTGCTCTTTATGGTAAGCGGCAGGGGAAGGATTTGTGCCAGCGGCAAGGAACACAAGGCGCAAGAAACAATTGCCTTTGAGGGAGAAGACTTATTCGCACTCGCCCCCAAGGAAAACATACAGATTGAGGGAAAGTGCGAAATGATTAGCATTACTTTGCCGTAGCCACGATTGTTTCAAGGGCAAGACTCATCATGCTGGTAAAGGCGGTCTGCCTTTCCTCTGCACTTGTTGCACCGCCAAGCAGGATATGATCGCTAACGGTCATAATTGCCATGGCGCGACGCTTGTATTCTGCAGCCAGCGTAAAGAGTTCGGCACTTTCCATTTCGATGCCCAAAACTCCATACTCCGCCCACTTCTTCCAGTTTTCATTCTTGTCGTAAAAAAAATCACTGGAAGCCACCGAGCCGACTTCGTAGCGGATGCCCATGTCGGAAGCGATTTTGTCTGCGGCGCGGACAAGGTCAAAATGTGCCGTGGGCGCAAAATGCAGGGAACCGAAACGCTGATTCAGCAGGCTGGAGTCAGAGCAGGCGGAATGTACGATAATCGTATCCCGCAACTGTGTCTTTTCGTTTACAGCACCGCAGGTTCCCACACGGATTGCCGTCTGCACATTGTAGAATTTGAACAGTTCCGTAGCGTAAATTGAAAGCGATGGCTGTCCCATGCCCGTTCCCTGTACGCTGACCGGCACGCCCTTGTAGGTGCCCGTAAAGCCGAACATGCCCCGCACTTCATTGTAGCACTTGGCATTCTCCAGAAAATTTTCTGCGATAAACTTTGCCCTGAGCGGGTCACCGGGAAGCAAGACGCTGGGAGCAATTGCACCATCTGGCGCGTTAATGTGTGTACTCATGCTTTTATTGTATCACGATTTTTCCGAAAAGCGAGAAAAATCAGCAAAAAATCACGCCAAAGACCGCACCCGCCAGCACAAGAAAAACAGGATGAATGTCAGTCCGGAACAGAACGAAAAGAGAAAGCAGATAAAAGATAAGGTTTATGCCATATATATGAACGCTTTCATTCCAGGTTGCGGGCGCAGAGAGCACAAAGCCCTGATGAATCACAAAAAGGGCGATGATGATGATTCTTGCAGCCGCAACGGCAACAACGCCGGAAACAGCTGGCCTCAATGTGGAAAAAGCCGCCTGCACGCCTTTCTTTTCTGCAAATTTTCCAAAAAAACGCGCAATGAGGATGATGCAGATAAGAGATGGCAGGACTTCGCCTAACGTTGCCATGGCTCCGCCAAAGACACCGTAGAGTTCTGTTCCGATGTAGGTGGCAATATTGATTCCGATGGGGCCCGGCGTGCTTTCCGAAATGGCGACCATGCTGTAGAAAAACTCGCCGTCAATCAAATGAAACTGGTCTACCAGCACCTGCTGCATAATCGTAATGGCAACCTGCCCGCCACCAATGGTAATCAGTCCGACATAGAAAAAGATTGCGACGAGGCACAGAAGCCCCAGTCCGCTTTGAGCCTGAATCTGGGAAATGATAAAATCAATCATGGCTTGCCTCGCCTTCAGCAGGAAGCGCTTTCTTCTTAAACTCCCCGCGACATGCCGCAAGAATTACGCCGAGAATCGCACTGCCGAAAATCACATAGACAGTGTTTACCTTAAAAACAAAAATGAGCACAAAGGAAATTTGCAGAAGGACAAAGCCAAAGACCGACTTTACGGATTTTTTGGCGAACTTGTATACGGCTACCGTAAGGATTGCGGCAACCGCCACGTTGATTCCCCTAAGCGCCTTTTGCACCCAGATGATTTCGCTGAAATTCGCAATGCACTTTGCAATCACCGTAATGATGATGATTGAGGGAAATACCATGCCAAATGTAGACAGGCATGCTCCCAGTATGCCCGCTTTCTTGTGTCCCACAAAGGTCGCAACATTCACGGCAATAATGCCTGGCGTAGCCTGTCCGATGGCAAAATAGTCCAAAAGTTCATCGCTTGTCGTCCAGCCATGTTTTTCAGACAGTTCTTTTTCCAGAATCGGGAGCATGGCAATACCACCGCCAAAAGTGAACAAACCGATTTTAAAGAAGATGGAAAACAAATCCCACAAGGTTTTCAGTCTTTCCCTCATTTTGCCGTGCCAGTCCGTCCATACAGTGCCGTTGCTTCTGAAAGCCATGCTGCCGCCTTGTCTGCCTTTTCTCCGCTCATCATGTCTTCCGTCATGCGCCATGCCCAGTTTTTACCGCTGGTGGACGGCATGTTCATGCGGGCTTTTGTGCCAAGATGATACAAATCCTGCAGGGGAATGACGGCAAACTGCGCGGTAGAGGCAAAAGCCTGCTGCACAAGATTGCGGCAAAGTTCTCCACTCTTACGCATTTTTTTTGCCTGCTCTGCACGTATCTTTTCGCCCCTGCAATAGGAGGCAATCAGAGCCAAGAGGTCATCATCAATTGATTCCAGATAGCCTTGAGTGGTGTCGTTATCGTGGGTACCCGTGTAGACGACACACGGCTTGTCATAGGTATGGGGCAGGAATGCGTTTACCAGGCTACCCTTTTTATATTCGTTTGCATCAAAGGCAAACTGCAAAATCTTCATGCCGGGAAGTGCAAGACCGTCACGAAGCGCACGCACGCCGTCAGTGATGATGCCCAAATCCTCAGCAATAAGAGGAAGTTCACCCAGAGATTTTCTGATTGCATCAAAGAGAGCCCGACCAGGTCCTTTTTTCCACTCCCCTTTTTCCGCAGTGGCTGCCCCGTAGGGAACCGCCCAGTAGGATTCAAAGCCTCGGAAATGGTCAATGCGCACGTAGTCAGTCAGTTCAAGCAGTTTCTTGATGCGGGCAATCCACCATCTGTAGCCGTCCGCTTTCATTGCTGTCCAGTTGTAAAGGGGATTGCCCCAAAGCTGACCGGTCGCACTGAAATAGTCTGGCGGAACACCAGCGACACATTTGGGAAGGCCGCGCTTATTGAGCTGGAAAAGCGGCTGATTTGCCCACACATCCGCGCTGTCAGGAGCGACAAAAATGGGGATGTCACCGATAATTGCAATCCCCTTGCCGTTTGCATAGGTCTTGAGGGCTTTCCATTGCATGGCGGCAAAGAACTGAATCACTTTGTACTGTTCGATTTCTGCCTTGTGAGCCTTGTTCCAGGCAGAGACCGCCGCATTGTCATGGGAAGCCAAATCTTTTTTCCAGTAGACATTCCAGGCTCCGGAAACAGACTGTCCCTTCTTTTCGCTTTCGGCGGCGGCTTTCAGGTCATGCTCGGTCTTGATGCTCATAAAAGAGGCATAGTCATCAAGCCAGAACTTATTTCTTTTGCGGAATGAGGCGTAGTCAGCCTTGTCTGCCTCATTGGCATTTGAAACAAAATAGTCGGCACAGTTTTTGAGCACCGGCATTTTCCACCAGACCACGGCACCGTAATCCACATCCCCCTTGTTCTTAATGAATTTTGGGGGAAGAATATCCGTAGGTCGCGCCCAGCCGCGGTCAGAAAGCAAATCCAAATCAATCAGCAGCGGATTAAGCGCAAAAGTTGAAAAAGACTGATAAGGACTGTCGCCATAGCCTGTCGGGCCCAAGGGCAAGACCTGCCACAAACTGATGTGGGCTTTTTCCAAAAAATCAACGAACGCAAAGGCACTCTTTCCCATAGTGCCGATGCCATAACTTGACGGCAAGGATGTGGGATGCAATAAGATGCCAGATAACCGTGGTAAACTCATAATGTATGTATTGTACAGCGTTACGATAAATTTGGCAATGAAAAAGAACAAGGGGAGCGAATAACAGTGAAGGTAAACGCTCCCATAAGATGATTATTTCATACCGAGGTGATAACGTTGATCGTATGTTTGATATGTTGCAGGGTTAGCAAATTCCAAGCCTTGCTCAGAAACTTTTTCAGCAGTGTATTCGTTAAGACCGAATATCAACTTTCCTCCACCAGCATCCCGTAGGTCGCGTAAATTGGACATATCAAAAATTGCATCACTTGCGCCAAAAACTTCCAAGGAAGGAGGCAATGCCTTGATTCGCTTGAACTTTGTATTGCGCTGCATTTGAGTTATGAAAAAAAAGACAAGGTTTCGATTTGCGGACAAGTCAATTTCATAGATAGGAGTAAATCTGGTAGCAGAAAAAGGTGCATACACCGCTTCAAGTGAAGGTAAGTCGCGCAAAAAATATAAACTATAAAATGAGCAAAAATTCATCACAAGAACCTTTACCCCTGAAGTCTTCTTTTCAAAATGCATATTCTTAGAAAACGATACGGAATCGAAGACAATTTTTCCCAGTTTATGAAACCCCTCAAGGCCAGAAATCTTGGAAATCTCGCCCTTTATGTCTGAAAGTAGAATTTCAGAACAATTTTCATCGTATTCGGAATAAATCGTTTTTCCGCTCACAACAAGCGTCAGCTTTGCATTTTTTGCAAATATGGCTACACCGCAGATCAAAAGAACCATACATAAACCAAATCTTTTCATATTTTCCTCCATAGTTATTGATTTTTAGATGCATTTGCATCTTCTTTGCCATTTTTTGTTGTTGAAGAATTATTACTGTATTGTTGTAATGTATTTATTTGAGATGTCGGTACATAAATTTTTCCATTTTCTTGTACCCAGCCCATAGATGAGCGCCCTCCCGCAAGCGTCTTATCATTAGCAGAGGTTGCAGAGATGGCGACATATGATTTTCCATCAGAGCGCACAACGACACCTCCGTCTATGCCAACCCAATGTGTATGACCTGATGAATAGAACACTTCTGCCAAAATCGCATACTGCGTAGAGGATTTATCCAGTTCATCAATTTTAACGGACAGGTCTCCTTGTTTACCTTTTGTCCAATAATCATGGTCGAGGTTGTAGTTTTTTGCAACTTCTACGAAATTAATTAAATCTGTTCCTGACTTAAAGTTAGACTTTAAATCATTTACATCCTTTGGTGTTAAATCCGCTCCAGTCAAGACATTTATAATCTCTGCAATACCAGACACAACACAACCTGCCGTAGCAATCGTATCATACCCCATACTATTCAGCAGATTCCCCAAATCTTCTGCTGTCCAAACTGATTTTCCATCAGAGGCATGTCCGGCAAGTTGAATGAATAAATCTGTATACACATCACCAAGCTTATCATTTCCCCACCGAGAATCATGCATGTCAATATCATTCGGGCGGACATTCTCCAAACCCAGCTTATCCACCCAGTTCACGGGGTCGCCGCCGCAGTAGGTGTACCAGTTGGGGCCATCGCGGGCGGGGTCGCTGGTGGTGAAACGGAAGGAGGCAGGGCTGTAGTCACGGTAGCCAAAATCATAGAGCGATGTGATATCAAGCGTTTTTTTGCCGGCAAAGCCATAGCCATGTGCGGCGGCACTTGTATCTGAAAGCGAAAGCGGTGCGCCGAAGACATCGTAGAAGAAAGAGGTCTGCGTGCCGTCATTTTTGCCTGCGGTCTTTAGGGTGCCGACTGCATCGGAAAAGAATACAAAGTCTTCGGCGGAATCTGAGCCGAGCACGGAAAGAGCGGCGGGGGTACGGCTGTTTCCATAGAGAAGGGTGTAGCCTGCATCCACGGGCAGAGGAGAATGACTGTCTGCAAGGGAAGCGGTGCCAATGCCCTCAGTACGGGAAGCAATTGTCCGGGTTCGGCCGTCTGCGGACTGTTCATCAATGTATGTATAGCGCATGCTGGGGCTGCTGTCTTCCCATCCTTCTGCCGCTGCACTTCTGACCGCATACAAATCGTTAAAGGAAAGACCATCGTAAACGGTGCTTGTTCTGCCAGTGCGAGATGAATCAGTTTGAATTCTGCGACCAAAGGCATCATAGCGGCAAGACGCGGAGAAAATTTCTGATGTCAACAAGTCCTGTACGCTTACACTTTTCATTCTATTATTTACAGTGTATGCATAGTCTTCACTTTTGTAAAGATTTCTTTTCTGCAAGAGATTTCCATTGGCATCATAGCGGGCTGAGCCTGCACTTCCCCAGGCAAGCAGTCGGTCTTCTCCATCATATTCATAGGAAATGGTGCCAAAGGGCGTTTCCCGGCGGGAAAGATTTCCGTTTGCATCGTAGAAAAACCGTTCCTCCAGCATGGACTCGTTAATCCGCGGCTGGTACAGACCTGTGCCTATTTTTGCACAGAGGGCTCTGAGGGCATCATATTCCTCTGATGAAAGAGAAAGGATGCTGGACGAGGCATCATTTTTTCCGCTACTGGCCTCTCCGCTTTCCTCGCAGAGTTTTTTCAGATAGGAGGCAAGGGCTTGTGAATAAGGATACTGGACGGCAGACAACCGTCCCTGATTGTCGTAGCGGTAACTGGTTACGGTCAAGTCAGCGTTCAGGGAAAGTCTGCGCTCACCATGAGAGCCGTACACGGCACCGTCAACTGAAATCAGATTGGATGCTGCACTGTATGCGGCGGTCAAAAGCAAGCGTCCTGCCTCATCGTAGACCGACTGCTGGCTTTCGCCAGTAGAATGTAGGCGCAAGATTTCTCTTCCCATATCATCGTATACAAACTTCATTCCCAGTCCGCTCATGCGGTCGGAAACTTCTGTCAATTCTCCCCGCTTTCCATAGCGATAGGTTACATCCTGCTTCTCACTTTGCAGGCGAACTCTCCTTCCGCAGTCATCGTAGGTGCAGCGCAGGCTTTGTCCAGTAAGGACATCCTGCTGAGTGAGCATATGACCCGCAGTATCGTAGGTAAAGCGAAGATGCGAGCTGTCATTTCGCGCAGAAAGGATGTTTCCCGCCGCATCGCGGATTTCCTCGGAATATGAACCGTCAGCATAACTTACGGTCACTTTGTTTTCTGCCCGGTCATAGCTACAGGCTGTCTTCTTTCCTTCATAATCCTGCAATGCAGAAAGAGAACCATCCAACCGATATGCAAAACTTTGAAAGAATCCCAGACGATTTGTTTCTTTGAGGATGCGTCCGAAGCCGTCAGTCTGGTATGCAGAAGCACCTCCCTTTGCGTCAATGCGGGTAAAAGACTTACCATCTTCACCATATTCTGTGGTCACGACTGCCTTATCGCCACGAAGAATTTTTGTAATCCGGTCTTTGTCATCATAGGAATACTTTTCAGTCACGGAAGAAGGATTTTCCTTTTTGCTGACAAGTCTGCCGCTCCTGTCATAAGTCGCTTCATATATCACGCCACTGGCATCAGAGATTGAAATGCAGTTGCCGTCAAAATCGTATTCCCGATTCGTGACGGTGCCGTTGCATGCTATGGTCTGCACAAGTCTATCCTTTCCGTCGTAGATGTAGCGAGTCCTTTTTTCATAGGCATCATAGGATTCCACACATCTGCCCCGCAGGTCGTAGATAAAATGCTCGGTGTTTCCCGCTCCGTCCTGTACGGACAGAATCTCGCCGAATGCATTCACGCGGTATATTTTCTTAAAACGTCCGCCCTTTACATGGTTTACCGTCCTGCAATCTGCACTGTAGGAGAGCGTCTCCTCTGCAATGAGCCTGCCATCTGGGCTAGAAACGGTATGAGAAGTCAGACGATTTGCGCCGTCATACTGCCATTCCTCAATTTTTCCGTCAGTGACAAGGCGACAAAGATTTCCCTGAGCATCATAATAATAGTAGGTTTTTGCCCCCAGGGGATTTGTCACCACCGCTTTTTTTCCGTCCGAATAGCATACGCTTTCTTCTTTTCCAAGGCTGCCCTGGACTTCCTGAGAACTTACAAAATAGCCGCTAACCTGGTCATACTCATAAGCGATTTCGCCGCCTAATGCTGTAAGAGACTGCAAAAGCCGTCCTCCTGGAGAATAGCGATTCTTTTTACCTACAAGGTCGCCTGCACGGACTTCCACAAGGCGTTCCCATGGGTCGTAGCGGCGCAGGAAAACCCTGCCGTCGCCATTGCTTTCCCTGCTTACCAAGCCCTCCGATGTATACTGAGACTGAAAAGTGACGGCATGGCTTTTTTGATAAAAATTGCCATTTCTTCCCACCATGCCGTAGCTTTGACTGGCGATTTGGCCTGCGCCGTTGTATTCATACTGACATGCCCAGCCACTTTCCTGAGTATTCCAGATGGTATTCTGCAAAAGCCGCCCCTCTCCTGAGTATAAGTTTGACTGGAGGGGAACTTCGGCACAGACTTTTCCATTGCCGTCAGTACCAGAAAGATAGGAGCGGACACACTTGTGGCACTTGTCGTATTCGTAGCGGTATATGCGTTCTTCACCAGTCATCATGTCTTTTTGGCGGCAATAAATCAGGTCTTTTCTATTTGAATAGCGCAGTTCAGTTTCAAAGCCATTGGATTGGCTGCAGAAGACAAGATGCGGCTCATAGCGATAGGTCTGTACCATGCCAGAGGGAAGCGTATGCCTTATCACTCTGCCGATTGCGTCATAGAGCCAGCCTTCGGTGGACAGGGCGGATGAGGATGACGGGGCAAAGATTTTTTTCTGAATCAAATTTCCCTGACTGTCATAGAGGAATTCCGCCCGATTTCCATAGCAATCCCTGGCTTCTGTGACGAGGTTCAGGGCGTTGTATGTATAGCTCCATACTTTTTCTCCACCCCGCCAGACCGCCGTGTTGTTTCCGCGGGAATCATAGTCAAATGAAGTCACCACGCCGTCACGGTCAGCATAGGAAATCAGATTGTTACCGCTGTAGGTCTGTCGGATAGAGGAAGCATCGCTACAGGCTACAGAAATCATGTGCCCGTCCGAGTCATAGCTGTATGTTTCCCGATTACCGTTTTTCTCACACCATGCAAGCCTCCCCTGTGTATCGTAGCCATATGATACAAGTCTGCCGTCTGCATAACTTTCCTTGACGGTGCGGTTCTGGCTGTCGTATTCATATGTACTCTGAACGCCATCGTGGTCAAGATAGCAAGTGCGGCGGTTTTCGATGTCATATGAAAAAGTTTCTTTTGCGCCGTTTTCATTCACCGTGTATGTCGTGCGCATTTTTCCGGCAGCATCTTTTTCATAGCCAATTTCGATAAAGGAACCGTCACTTTTTATCTGTCGGACAAGGCGATTTTCTGCATCATAGGCATAGGATTTTAGGTCTCCCTCCCCGTCCTGCACTGTCACCAGACGATTGCCGTCATAGCCATAGGAAACCGTCTGCATGCCGTCAAAAACAGATGCAACATGCCCGCCAGACCAGGTGAAGGTCAGGGTGCGCAGTCCGTTTACGCTGACTTTGGCAAGCTGATGCTGATTATCGTAATCAAAGACGATGATTCCGCCGTTGGGAAAGGTAATTGTCTGCAAAAGCCCATAGCCATTGTAGAGTCGTTCTTCGCCAGACTTGTAGCGAATCAAATAGCAGTCTGCGTCAGGCTCATAGGAAAGCGTAAACCTGTCGGCATACTTCTCGTTTTCATAGCCGGCGGATTTTTCCTCAAAGACAATGGGATTCCCCTGATCATCAACAAATATCAGGCGGTTCAGACCGAGATTCCGTGCCACCTGTCCACCATAGCCGTAGCCTGTGTAGACATTTTTTTGCGCACGGGCAGCAGAAGAATCTGCCAATGCCTGCATTTCATTTCGCTTTGCAATCCGCTCAGCCAAAATCTCCTCTACCTGCAAAGCAAATTCCTCGCATTCAGTATCTTCTTCCGCATATGACTGCACGATTTCCAGAGCACTTTGCGCGGACTGCACAAGCTGCTGCCACTTGTCCACTTCCGCGGAGACTGCTTCGTGGCAGCCTAAAATGATGCGGGAATTCAGTATTGAAGTCCAAAGCGAACCAAAGGCTCCGTCTGTGGAAGTTGCATCATCAAAATCCACACTCTCATAGCGTCTTGCCACACCAAATTCTGTCTTTCCCACCCGAATGCACATATCTTTGTCTTCAAGACGAAATATGCCGGTTGCCAGCATGACGGGGTCACCGATAAAATTGACCACCTGCCCGTCGGCATTGTAAACCGATACGGCACCAGTGCCTGCATTTTCCGTATAGGTGTAGTCATGGGAAGCACAATATGCGTCCAGCGCAGCCTTTGCCTCGTCCACGGCTTCCTGCAACTGGGCGAATTCTATGGGGTCTGCCTGTTTTTCTCCTTCCAGGACAGTCTGTACTTCTGCCTTTGCCTCCTCATAGTGGCTTACCAGATTTTCAAGGCTGTCGTTTCCATCGTCAGTTTTCTTTTCTTCATCACCGAAATCAAAATCACTGGCATAGGGAAGTTCCACATCTTCATCGCCATGATAATTATCCATATTGTCCAATTCATCGCCAGTCCAGAATTCGTCATCGTTATCATCACTGTCGTCAAAAACTTCACTCCAGTCAAAGCAGTCACTGTCATCACCGTCATCATCGCCAAAATCCCAACTGGAGTCTATGCTGTCATCATCATCACTGTCATCACTGCTATCCCCCCAAGAAAAGACCGGGAGCAGGCACAAGGTAAAAAGCAATAAAAAGAATGCACTCTTTTTTCGCAAGAAAACTTTCATGTAATACCTCCTGTAAAATCAGAACAAATCCATGCGGAATAATTTGTCCAGCAGACTTCCTGAACGTGAAGATGTCGGCACATAGCCCGTGCATTGCTGCACAAACTGACTCTGCCCCGCTTCCCTGCTTCCATTGATGTAGGCGGCGGGATGACTTACCTGGGGATTGTCTTCCGAGACGAAGACTGCATAAAAGACTGCCAGTGGGCAGGGGCTTCCAGAAGCAGATGCATTCCACGATTGAAAAAGGGCGGAACGCAGGGATGTCTGGAGGGCGACGGCTGGGGCAGAAAGCGCGGAACTGTAAGAACGCACCTTTTCTGCAAAATCGTAGGCATCCACAAAAAAGTCACAGGGATATGAATCCAAATGGTAGGATTCCACTTCATTCTGCATAAGTGAGCGCCAGTCTCTTTTTGCAGTGACATTTTCTATGCTTGCGGCACAGGCTGCGGAAAAAGTGTTGAATGCGCTCACCACTTTGGAAATGCCTGAGCAGTCCACCACGGAAAAAGACGCATGTCCGTAAGAAGCGTACTGCGCCTTGTACTGTTCCAGAGCACAGTCGCACAGGGCGGACACGGACTGATTTCCCCCTGCAAATGAGGAGAAAAGAGAAGCGTACTGCCAGCCGTTTGCGGGAACAAGGGCTGGAGTGCCCGCCAGATATAATGCGCAGTCACGGATTTCATAGGCGGTTTCCATGCAAATGCCAAAGCAGGTGTCAAAACCGATAAAATCCAGTTTTTCCCTGCCGTCCATTCTTGCAAGACCGTCCTGAATGCCCTCCCGCAAATCAGAAACAGTCATGTAGGTGTCAGCATACGAGTCTATCGCATAAGCACGGAAGCCTGTCCCTTCTGGCACAGAGTCGCTTTCTCCCCGCCAACCAGTGCCATGTCCCCACATGATAAGCCCATAATGCTCGGCAGGGTATTCACGGGAGGCAAAAGACAGACAGGCTGCAAGGGTGGACTTATCTGCCATGTCCAGTTCTGTCGTGCTATCCAAAGACAGGCCTAAATCCGGGCAGGCTATCCGCTCGGAGACAATAGTATTGGACTGTTCGGCATCGTAATCCACCCGAAACAATCTTGTGTCAGTCCAGTTGCCGTTAGTTGCGTCGTAGCCTGCACAGCGGTCAAAGAGGACAAGCAGATAGATGTTGCTTTCCGTCAAGTCCACTGACTCCAACTCGTTAAAATCAGCAATGGCAGACTTTTCCAGATTGTTGTCGGCCGCCATGTAAACAAGAAATGTCCAGTTTTTTACGACGGGCGCAGGATCTGGCTCAGGCTCGGGTTCTGGCTCTGGTTCGGGTTCTGGTTCAGGAGGAATTAACGTGGGGTCAACTTCGTCATCCTCCACCGCCTCCTCATCGTCTTCGGGTACACGGTCATCCCGCTCAGCAGGATTTTTTGGAGCAGGAACTTCCGTCTCTCCAGACTGACTTTCCGTCTCTGCCACGACCTTTTTTTCTGAATCTGCGGGTTCAAGCTGCAAGGTACAGGCAAGGGGCAGAAAAAGCAGTGCCAGCGCACAAATAATTTCCACCAGCAAGAGCAATTTTTTCATTCAATTTCCTCCCGCAGGGCATACATGCCAAAAGGGTCTTTCCAAGACGAGCCATCGGTATAGATGATTTCCCGCAGATAGAGATAATCCATCAGATAAGGCTCATCGGGAACTGATGAAATAAAAGAGTCCAAATTGACGATAAAAGTTTCTTCTTGCTGAGGAGGAATGGGAGTGTCACAGCGTGCCACGACACAATTCGTTCCCAAAAAGGGAACCGAGCCGTCACTGTCATACAGCATGAACGAGACCGTGTACTTTTCAATCGTTTTTTTGGAATCGTTGTAAACCGTCAGATAGGCTCCCGCATATTTGTGATAGGTGTATTTCTGACCGATTTCCACATGGGGATTATCTATCAGATAGGGGCAATCCAGATTTTCCAGCGTAGAACAGCCCTGCAGAAAAGCAAGAAAAAAAGGCATGACTGACAAAAGAAAGAGTCTGAGCCTCCAGACCTGTGACTTACATTTCATAATCCCTTTCCTCCATCAATTTTTCAGAGATTTTCCGCATCTTTCGCTCCGACGGAGACTGACAGTAATCAATTACCCGCTGATAGAACTGATATAGTTTTGACTCAGCATTGGATGATTTTTCTTTTTTCAGAATATCTTCGGCTTCATCGTAGAGACCTGAGCGCAAGAGAGATTCCACCCGCTGGTAGAGGGCGGCAATAGGTTCCACTTGCAGGCAGACAATGCTTCTCCTGTCTATGAACTGCACTTCCTTTTCCACGGAAGTCCATCCCGTGCCTTTTCCTTTCACTGTATAGGTGCCGGCACTCATTTCTGGAATCAAAAACATGCCGTTCGCTTTTGTCACCGTTGTCAGTCCCAGTCCAAAAGAAACCTGATAGTTTTCCACAGGCTCTCCATGAGGCCCACAGACCCGTCCTGTACAGGCTGCCTTTCCCGCAAACTTCGTCGATGCACATGAAAGCAGCATCACAAGGAGGGGCAGCAGTTCTAAAAGTCTTTTCATTTTTTTCATTTTTCTTTTCCTCCGTTTTTATCGCGCCTTTTCGCAGACAATACGACCATCCTGCTGACGGTAATAGACAAAAACATCGCCGTTCAGCCGCTTGATTTCTCCCACCTTATCTTTCCGTGCGGGCAAGGCATCAGCACTTACCACGCGGGGAAGAATTTTTTCTGGCAGATGCTTTGGCTCAAAGACTGACGCATAGGCCGCCACGAGTTGGAACGGCGACTGGCTTTCATAAAAGCGTGAGCCTGCTGAAAAACTAACCTTGATGTCATAGCCGTTTTCCCCGCTCTGCAGCCGTAATGCCCGCTCATGCCAGTGATTAACCTCCGCTTCCTCCGCACAGACTTTGAGGGCAGCAGCCAGATTTTGCTGGGAACAGAACAATTGCAGGCTTACATCCCTTTTGCCCGGCTCCTCCCGCAGAATGACCACCCCGTTTTGCAAAAGTTCTTTTCGTAAATGCGGCAAAAAGTGATTTTCGCCGCCAGAAAGCAGGGCGTTGGTATAAGCCACTGGCAATTTCAGTTCAAAGCGCGGCTCATTGTTTGCATAAGAAACAGCACAGACGCTTTGGGGCACAATATCTTCAGGGTGACAGCCGCTTATCAGAAAAGTACAGTTTCCGCCCTGCCATACAAGGGATGAAACCCTGCCGCCTTTTTTCCCCACGGCGGACAGCACTGACAGAAAGAGAGATTCAGGCGGAAGAAGCATGGTAGCAGCTACAGTATCGGTCGTCTCCACCTGTTCCGCCTTTGCAAGGCCATTTTTCTGAAAAAGAATATGTCTGCTCCCCAGGACGATGGAAAAAGTCAGGGCAACCAGTGCCATGGCAATGACTTTACGTACTTCCCTGTGGCGGGCAAACACGGCACGTTCAGGCTTACCTTCCAGAAACAGATGTCTGTTAGGAAAAGCCTTGCGATATTCCGCCAGCCGCAGCGTGTCCATCACCGCCACTTCCGCAAGCAGTTTTCCCTGCCTCAGCGTAAACTTTGTATCGGCACAACATTTTTCCGAAAACTGCGGATGCCTTTTCTCCAGTTCCCGATGCACAAAGACGACTCTCTTTCGCCGACGAATGACGGAAAGAGGAAGCCGCATCGTGTAAAAATCGTAGTCAACCCTACGAACCAATAACTTTTTCATATGACCTCCTATAAAGCCGTAGCGGCATGAAGTGCAAGCACCTGTCTTCTTTCTTTTCCGCTCATCCACTGGCAAGAAAAAACCTGTCTGCTGTCTGCCGTAAATCCCGCCTGAGAAACGGAAACCGATGCACGGGGATAGAGTCCATTGCAGAGGCGGCACCAGTCGTCAAACTGTGAGCGGCTGACAGGAGCTGCACACAGCCGGCGGAAACTTTCCACGATGAATCTGTCACGGGAAAGGTTTTGGGAAAGGTACTGGCTTTCTCTCAGCAAGCGTCCGGCAGGCTTTACCGCCGACAGAGAGATTCCCGCAAAAAATGCCAGCACAAAGAGGGCGCAGGTCACTTCAATCAGCCGCATACGTTTCCTCCCAAAAGCCGGAACGATGCAGTTCATCAGCCCACTTTTTGTTTTCATCTTCCAAGTCTGCGTAAAAATGCTGAGATGCTTTCAGCACGACAGCATGACGAACTTTTACCGCAGAAAGGGCAGATGCGCAGACAAAGGAAAGTCCTAAAATCACCCAGAGAGTTGCAAAAAGTGCAAATCCTGCGTTCACCCTGCCACAGTCCTTTTTGGACTTACTGCCAGGAAAGAATGTCTTTATCATGTCCGCTTCCTCCTTCTTTTTTGTCTGCCCCCAGGGAATAAATCACAAAGGGAAGCCCCTCTGGTGTTTCAGGCGGCATGGCAGGGCTTCCCGACACCACGTAGTGATAGTCCATGCCCCAGGGGTCTTTTGGAACCGCCTTGTCAGTGTAGGGACCGCTCCAGTTTTCGGGCACGGGCTCAATCGAAGGCTTTTTCCACAAGGCCTGTAAGCCCTGTTCCTCTGTGGGAAAAGAACCGCAATCCACGTAGTAGGACTGCAAGGCCAGCCTGAAACTTTCAATTTGAGTCTGTGTTCCCGCCACCCGCGACCGCTGCAACATGGTATGAGCGGCCACCGTCACCTGACTCGCCAGTACCGCAGTCACAGCAAGCACCGCAAGTGTCTCCACAAAGGTAAAGCCGGCGGCAAGGTCTTCTGAATGATTTTTCTTTCCATTTGTTTCCCTCTTTCCCCGCAACAGGCATCTGATTTTTTCTTTCATATTCCCATTCCTCCTCCAATCAGATAGGGCATCAGCGTATTTTTGAGCAGAATCAGCATGTAAACTGCGGCACAGCACAAAAGCACAGGCTGTTCGCAGGACAAAACGGAAGACCGTACGTTTTCTGCCTTTTTTGAAAGAGCCTTTGCTGTTCGCTCAAAGGCATTAGCCCCGCCAGCCTCCATAAAAGTCACATTAGAAGAAAGTAATTTTGCCGCAGACGAAAAGCCCGCCTCTTCCAGTTCTGCCGAAAATGCCTTTTCCACTGATTCTCCCCGCAGCAAGTCTTCCCGAATGGCAAGCACTGCATCGCAGAGCCGCTCATTTTTTTCCACCACGGGTATAGCACATTCAAGCGACTCCCTAAGCGATGTTCCTTTTCCCGTCAAAAAGGCCAGCACATGCATAAGTGCCACACAAGGATTGGGCTGTGTCACCAGTTTGAGCACCAGCACTGAAAAAAAAGCAGCGCAGAGCATAAAAAGTCCGCTCAAAAAGAAAGAGCCCGCGGCACCGTTTTTATAGGCAAGATTGTCGTTGGCAAAATACGCAGGATGCATGCAGACTGCCCACAGCGAAGCAAGAAAGCAGAGCACCGTCACCAGTGCCGGATATATCAGTGCAGACAGAAAAGTCCTGAAGGATTTTTGCCGCCCCCTCATCGTTTCTGCCAAAAAGGCGAAGGTCTCTCCCATGCAGTCCTTTGCTTCCGCCGCTCCCACAAAAGCTGTATACCAGCGGGGAAAAGACAGCGTCACACAGGAAGCCAGCACCGAAGACAAGGCCCGCCCCTCCTCAAGACCATCCCCGATTTCCTTGCACAATGCCTGCATTTTTCCCTGCTTCTTTCCAGCCAAAGCAATTTCCTGAACAGCCTGTCTTACAGGTCTTCCCCTTTCCATCAGTTCTGACAGCCCGCTGGTAAAGTCCAACTGCAAAGATTCTTTTCTCATACCACTGCCTCCTTAATAACGCCTTGCACATCATCTGGCGAAGCATCGCTGCACAGTGCCCAGGACATTGCCTCGCTGACAGGTAAAATCTGGGCATGCAGTTTTACAGCCTTGCCATCGTGTACCAAATCCTGCAGGACAATGCCCCTGAGCACCGTGGCAATTTCCTTTGTGTCTCTGCCCAATTGCTCCAAACGCAGCAGACTTTCGTAAAAGCCGCCGGTATGCATGGTGGCAAAGACCAGATGTCCCGTCACCGCTGCCTGTACTGCTGTCCTTGCTGTCTTTTCGTCACGGATTTCGCCGATAAAAATCACATCAGGATCCTGCCGAAAGATAAGCCTAAGGGCATCTGAAAAGTCCAGGCCAAAGCATCCATCCACAGCTATCTGGGTCACGCCGGGCAGTACATATTCCGGCGGATCTTCAATCGTGATGATTTTGCGCGAACCGTCCTTTGCGATTGCCGTAAGCAGGGCTGCCGCCGTAGTGGACTTACCGGAGCCTGTAGCCCCGCACAAAAGCACCAGCCCGTTTTTAAGAGCGGCAAAGTTTTCCAGAAGACCACATGCCTCCGCCGAAAATCCCAGTGAGGCAAAATCCAAAGGAATCCGTGTAGCATCCAGCAGACGAAGCACTACGCTTTCCGCCATCCCCTCATCGCCATCGCTTAGAGCCGGAATAATGGAGACACGCACAAAGACCTGACCGCCGTCAGAAATCTTTTTTCCTGCCGCAACCTGTCTGTTGACCACAAAGTGTCCGTCCTGACCTTTTTGCTGATGCAGCACATCCAGTTTTGCAAGCATTTTTATGCGCCGTACCAATTCCCGGCTCCGTTCAGGCACAAGGTCACAGACATGACGCAAAATCCCCTGCACTCTAAAACGCACCGATTTTTCTTCCATATGGATATCCGTTGCCCCGCACTTGCAGGCCTCCTCCAAAAGCGAATCCAAAAGCAGTACTGCCGCATGATAGCTTCCCTCTTTTTCTGTCTCAGGGGAAACCTTTACTCCCGTGTCATCTGATCTGCCTCCATACTGCATGGAAGCCACTTTTTCAAACTCCTCACGGGAAATCCCTACAAATTCACAGGAGCCTGTCCTTCCGCTTCCCCTAAAAAAATTCGCCACTGACTTTGCAAGCCTTTCCTTCAATTCCTCATTGGAATAGTCCAAAAGCCCGAAGACAATGGTGTCGCCATCGCTTTTCAATACCACCGTTTCGTTGTAGAGGGAAAAAGGGGTAGAAAGCACAAATTCCTTTTCGCTCATAGCACAAACTCCTTGTAGAGCCGCAGCATTTCCTGCTTTTCAAAGTCAGCCACTTCCTTGTCCGTCTTTTTAACTTCCCTTTCCGCACTGGGAACAAGGTAAATCACCAGTTCCGTTTTTTCTGAAGAAGTACTTTTTCCCTTAAAAAGCAGACCAAGCAGCGGGATTTTTGACAGAATGGGAACCCGAGACTGAGTTTCGCTTTCTTCGTTTTGAATAAGTCCGCTGAGCACAACAGGTTCTCCGCTCCTTGCCCGCACTTCGGTTGTAATCACCTTTTCGCTGGTAGGCGGCGGATTTCCCGTTGTAGAAGACGTGTCCGTTCCCTGCCGCGACATGGATGCGGTAATCTTGCTGGTAATCATGCCGTCTCCTGTTACCGTGCCTGTCACTTCCAGTTTGAGGCCAGAAGCGATTTCCTTGGTAACACCCGAATAAATGGGCTTTCCGGTTTTTGGGTCAAGATTGTTGTCGCGGTAACGGTAGGTATTCGTATTCTGAAAGGAAATAGTGCTCCCGCTTACGCCGTTCAAAGTGGTGTCGGCAAACACCTGTGCCTTGGAATCATTGATTGCCGCCTGTAGTTCCGCCGCAAAATGCAGTCCAAAGACTCCCACCACATCCAGGCTCAAATCCATAACGCTTCCCAGCACCGCAGATGCCGTATTCATGTCGCCCAGTTTGAGCCTGTTTGCCGAAAGGTGTGCCGACCAGTCCATGCCCTTGGATTTCTGATACTGCATAATCAGCAAATCATAGGAAATCCGCGCCACAGGCTTGTCAAGAACAGTCAGTTCTCCCAGCAGCCGCTGATACACGCTCTCTGGTCCCATAAAATAAAAACTGTCGCCATGTCCGCTATCACTTATCTGGCTTTTTTCCACAAAGGGTGGAAGATGTGCCATAAAATCCGCCGTCCGCAGATAGTGCAGCTGCACCAGATGCACAGGAAGTGCAGTGTCGGTATTTCTGGCAAAAGCAGCAAATTCCGCCTGCTCATTTTCATCGGCCCGATAGAGAATATCCCCCTGTTCGTTTACAACAATCACTTCCGTAGCAGGGAATCGCTTTGCAGAAAGGGCGGCAAATTCCTGAGGCTTACGATGCTGCAAGGAAAGCCACTTCCATTTTTTTTCCGCGCTAGCCATTTTTTCCCGGGCATTTTTGGATGCAAACACATAGTAGACCCCCTCATGCAGCACTGCTTCCGCCCCTCCCTGCAGGCAGAGCAAGGTCAGCGTACCAAAGAAATCTTTTCCGTCAAAGTCCGCGCGGACAATCTTTCCCTCGCCCCCCGACACAAGACAGAATTTTCTTTCGCCGCACTTGCAGAGTTTTTCAAGGGCAAAAGCAAGCATGGCGTTCTGCACGTCACAGGAAAAAGTGCCGTCTTCATGGGCAATAAATTCTGCCCGTCCTACAGCCTGATTTGCCCCAATGATCTGACCGCTTCCTGCGCGAACCATGCGGTAATAGCCAGATTTTTCTGCCACCGCCTCAAAGCCTGGGCACAGTCCTGCCAGCCGCTTCACCAGTTCGTCAGCCAGACAAAAGCCCGTATGCACGCTCAGTTTCACCTGGGGCAGATTTTCCGCCACAATACAGATGCCGCACTCTGCCCCCAGCCGCTCAAAAATCCGCTCAGGGCTCACGTCCAGCGCATCCACAGAAAACTCATCATTTCTCCGCTGAATGCGCATTTTGCTCACCGTCCAGCGGTCAGCATGCTTTGTCACATAGAGCCGGTTTTTTTTGAGAAAAGACTCAAAGGCCGTGTCAAACTCCTCTCCCGTACAGCGAAAATCCGCCGTGCCGAACACTGTATCGTCCGCCGTTACCGGAAATCCCTCGTACTGGGAGACTGCAAACAGAATGTCCCCGATATCCCGTGCCGTAAAGTCATAGGAAACCACTGTTTTTGAGACCTTTTTTTTTGAGACCCCTGCTTCAGCCGTCAGCAACATGCAGAAGGCCAGCCATATAAGCATCGCAAGGAAATCTTTTTGCTTCATACTTCACCTCACCCGTCAGCAACCTTTCTTTTGCGCCGACACCTATATATAGGCTTCAAAATACAAAATCGGTCATTTTTTAAAGTAAAAATCAGAATATTACAAAATGTTGGCAGTCAAATGCAAAATATCCCGCCACAAGAGGGGTAAAATGGTGCAATGGTTTATTTGTGGCAGCAAGACGACGGCGTATTTGTCCGCAAAGAACAGGAAGAAATCGACTCACAAAAACGTGTCTGGGTAGATGCGCGTAACGTCACGTCTGATGAAATGCACGACCTGGAAGAAACCTACAAGATTGACCATGAACAGATGCTGGATATTCTTGACCCTGACGAACTTGCCCGCATAGAAAAAGAAGATGACTACGTGCTTGCCATCCTTCGACTGCCCGTTTTTCAGCCCAAGGCACCCCTGCAGTATTTTACGGCTCCCGTGGGCATCATCATGGTTCCCGACAAAATCATCACGATTTGCTGGACAAACTGCGAAGTGCTCAAAGACATCTCTGCAAACAGAATCAAGGATTTGACGCTGAACGATTTTCCTGCCTTTATCATCAGAATGATGAGCCGTGCCGACACCATGTTCTTGCGCTACCTTAAAGAAATCAACCGCCGCACCAACAGCATCCAACAGGAGCTACAGGAAGCCGTTGCAAACAGCGAATTGATTCAGCTTTTGAACATGGAAAAATCCCTGACCACCTTTGCCACCTCCCTGCGGAGCAATCAGCAGCTGCTGGAAAAAATCCGCAAGACCCGCATCCTCGCACTGGACGAAGACGACCGGGAATGGCTGGACGACGTGGAAATCGACTCCCGTCAGGCTATGGAAATGGCAGACACCTACAGTACTATTACCGCCGGCACCATGGACACCTTTGCCTCCGTAATCAGCAACAACATGAACATGGTCATGAAGCGGCTCACCGTTTTTTCCATCGCCCTGGCAATTCCCACGATTATCACCAGCTTTATGGGCATGAACATACGCCTGCCCTGGGGAACGGAAAACACATGGGAGGGCGTCATTTCCATAACATTTTTATGCATTCTCGCTTTTGTCATTGCCTACGTGATGATGGAAACCTCCCCCTTCCGCAAGCGAAAAGACCGAAAGCCCTTCAAATGGAGAAAGAAAAAATGAAAAGAAGTCCCTACAGCCATACAAAAACACTGCTGCTATCCCTTGCCCTTTCTGCTTTTTTTGCAGCCTCTCTTTCCGCCCAGGACACTTTTAATCCCCTCAACACTGTACGTCTTGGTCCCAGCAATGGAGAAGCATATGATGTCTTTGTCATTGGCGACGGCAGCCAGTCTTACACGGCAAAACGATGGATAACCCCCTATCTGATGAATCGCTACGAAACCACCTATGCCCTCTGGTACATTGTCCGTACTGACGCAGAAAAAAAAGGCTATCACTTTGCCCACCCCGGACAGGAAGGCTCCATGGGAAAGCGTGGCGCAAAGCCAACCAGCCTTGGTCTGCACCAGCCGGTCACCATGATTTCCTGGTACGATGCAGTAGTATGGTGCAACGCCTACAGCGAATATTGCGGATTTACTCCCTGCTACACTTTTGAAGGCAAAGTGCTCAAAGACTCGGAAGATACGGCTAAACTTGATTTGGCAGAGTGCAACTGGAATGCAAGAGGATGGAGGCTTCCTACTGAAGCCGAATGGGAATATGCCGCCCGAAAGACAAAAAATGGCTGGCAAAGTGGCGGAAGCGTCAGCGGACAAGTTGATAAAAACGGTTTTAACGACCCTACCATTCCTGAGGAAGAAGTAAGCTGGACGGCAAGCAATGCCAGTGGAAGCCATCTGGTAGGCACCGCAGGCACACCCTTTGAAGACGATGCCCCACCCGCCGCAGGCAGCGGAAACCCCAACGCCATGGGACTCTTCGACATGAGCGGCAATGTGCTTGAATTCTGCTGGGATTGGTACGGCACTTACATCGATATTGAGCCAGGCTTACGGGCCATTGGCGCGACATACGGTCAGCATCGGGTAAGCCGTGGCGGAAGCTGGAGCGAATACACACCATTCCCCTACACTGGCGACCGCTACAAATACGACCCCAACGAATACTACAACTACATGGGTTTCCGCATCTGCCGTACCGCAAGATAGCACTCCATTGCAAGAAACAAAAAGGGCTTCCGCTGCGCGTTCTTGAAAAAGCGCGGTGCAAGTGGTATGGAATTTTATAAAATGGGCTTACGCCCGCCACTTGCAAGTGCTTTTTCAATCCCGCTCCACTCACGCCCTTTTTGTACACATGCAATTCAGTCAGTATGAGGCTATCAAAGTGATTGCTATTACAGGCTGCACAGTTCTGCCTTGGTCACATGCCACAGGCCGTCGGGATTTTTTTCAACCTCAAGCCATGCGTATTTTCCTTCCGCAAGAGAACCGGGATTTATCACCCTGCTTTGGCCAATCGTATCAATGGCTGCACTCTCATGAATGTGTCCGGTAATCACCGCAAGGGGGCAGGTCTTTTCAATAAAGGCACGGAGTTTTTCGCTTCCCACATGCATTCCGTTGGGAATCATGTCGCATTTAGTGTCCTTAGGCGGATTATGCATAATCACAATCAGATTGTTCCAGCGATTTTTTTCATCGCCTGCGTCTTTGGCATTTTCCACCAGGGCAAAGTCTCCCACCAGTTCTTCTTCACTGCGCTCGTAGGGTGTTGTACCCGTAAACTTTGAGCCGCCACCGCTTCCCGCAAAGGCAAGCCCCTCATGGTAAACCAGACTTCCTTCAACGCTGATGTCTCTTTCCTCAATTTTTTCAATAAAGTCAGGCTCATCACAATTTCCCAGCACGGAAAAAATCACCTCATGCTTGGCGCAGAGTTTTTCCAGCACAGGAAGTGCCGTCTCCTCATGCTCAAATTTGGCAAAGTCACCGCCAAAAAGCACCGCATCCGCCGCCTTAAACTGCCGGTCAAGCCTGTCCAATGCGTCTACGTCGCCATGAATATCAGAAAGTACTAAAAATTTCATTTACATATCCTCTATTACGTGTTTAAGTTCAGTCATTTGCTCGTGACTGCCGATTGTTATGCGAAGAAATTCTTCAATTCCAGCCGTGGAAAAATGACGTACAAGAATGCCCGCCCTCTTTATCTTGCGATAGGCTTCCTCAGCAGACAGCCCCTCTTTTTTTGCAAAGACAAAATTGGTGCTACTGGGAATCACAAACCAGCCTTGCTTGCGCAAAAATTCGCTGAAAGAGTCTCGCTCTTCCGCCACTTTTTTGGCACAGACTGCGTAATAGCCCGCATCCTTACAGGCGGCAATTCCCCCCTGCTGGCTCAAAAAGTCAATGGGAAAGTGGTTCAGGGAATTCTTTACCGTCGTAATGTGGTTCACCAGCTCAGGACAGGCCACCACATAGCCCAAGCGCATTCCCGCCCCACAGAGACTCTTGCTAAAGGTGCGCACAATCACCAGATTGCAGAATTCTGCCAGCAGCGGTATGCAGCTCTCCCCGCCAAAATCCACATAGGCTTCGTCCACCACAAAAACGCGGTCTTTGGGGGCTGCCTGAATCATCTTGCGAACTTCCTCACGGGTCAGGGCTAGACCTGTAGGTGCATTGGGATTGGCAAAAATAATGCTGCTGTCCTTTGCCTGTGCCTCAGAAAGCATTTTTTCCTTGTCAAGAGTCCAGTCCGCTTGCAGGGGAATAGGCGCAAGGGGAATATTGTAGAAGCCCGCATAGACTGGATAAAAACTGTAGGTAAAATTCGGCAGAACCAGCGGGCGGTCTGAATCAAAAAATGCATAAAAAACAAAACTCAAGACTTCATCGCTTCCGTTTCCGCAATAAATCATGTCGGGAGTTACGGCAAAGGGAATCTTGTCACTGGCGGACGGGCTACATTCCGCACCGCTTCCGCTTTTCTTTCCGCCCTTTGTCTCGGTACGGCACAAAACGCCGCCAGTTTTGTTCAGCAGGTCTGCAATCGCCGCCTTCAATTCATTGGAATCAGGGTCGGGATACAGGGCCATTTTTGCCGCATATTTTTTTGCCGCTCGCGCAAGCGTCTTGCTTACCAATGGCGAAGGCGGATAGGGATTTTCATTGGCATTCAGTTTTATATAGTTCCTGTCCTTGGGCTGCTCCCCCGGAACATAGGGATGTAGATTTTTCATTCGACTTGCTATCATGTTATTCTCCATTTTTATTGCTCGCTTTCGCTTTTTTCTATGATTCTGGTAAGTACCAGCGGTTTTTCTTCTGTCACGTAGTAGCCATCGGGACGCACAATCACATGATGAAAAATCACTGTATTCCTGTCGTCCAGCATCTTTTTAACGGTACGGCGGCCAACCTGCTCTTCCTTTTCAACTTTCTGAAACTCAAAGGTATAATTATCGCGAAAGTAAGGATGTGCCGTATCAGAACGGAACTGCAGGACATCATCACCAGAAATTGAAAGCCGCATAAAACGTCCCCTGTCACTTTCCCCCGCTCCCTTAACCGTATAGCCTTCATCAGCAAAACTTATTTCCCTCCCGTCACTCGTCTGCCATTGGCCGGCCGTCAAGGCAGAAAAGACTCCCCCATCCTCGGACGCAGAGACCTTGGTGTTCTGAACCGACATTTTTTTGTAGGAGCCATCCCACTGGTTGCTTTCGCTGATAAGCATGCGCACATCATCCTGCAGGCGGATACGGATTTCATCAATGCCAGTGAGGGAAATGTCCACTCGACGCTGTAAGTTTTCAATGGAAGTGTTCACGGCGGTAAAATACATGCCGCCCCGCCTCATGTTGCTGTTAAGCCAGGAATAGACTTCCTCACTGTCACCGTTTTCAAAAATGATTTCATGGGCAGAGGAGTCAAAGAAGATGTAGCGGATAGACCTCGATGTATTTTCCGTCTTGTACCACAGGCCGTCCAAAAAGCGGGAAAAAGTCTCTACCGTGCCGTCCTGAATGCGGGCCAGTTCTTTTGCCGCAATACTGCTTCCCGCCACTCTGGTCTGGCTTACCTGCACATATTTTTTTTCTTTTTCATCCCAATTGTATTCTGTCTGCAGCTGGTCGGTGCGGGAACTTCCTGTCTGAATCTCAGAGCTGTAAACCCACACAGGAAAACTCATGCCCCGTGCCTGAGAAAGGGCATAGGATTCATCACGGTCAAGTTGCTGAATGAATACGGTACCGTCAGTGTCAAAATCGCCGATACAGTCAATCTGAAAATGCTTATGCTTGTCGCGGGAACCAAGATACATGCGCAGGACAGAGTGTCCATTGGGAGAAATTCCCTGATACACAAGGGCATTGTGATGATTGCCAATCACATCCAGCGAGGTACAGGCAAAGGTGCGAACCTGCGTCACCACCGTTGCAAGGGAAGCCACCCTTTCATATTTTGCGCTTTCGGCATCATAGAGTCCCACCACCAGCATGATAAACTGGCTTGAAGATGTCTTAATCACATTAATCTGGTCATCATAGCCATCGCCGTCAATATCCATGGTAACGGTAGAAAGCAGGGTCTCGTCCTGAGCAAGGGTAATGAAGGAAGTATCGGCATAGTCATCGGCATAGTCAGAAGCATTTTTTGCTGAGGAAAGGTCTCCTCCATCCACCATGGGCGTTACAAGGCGTGAACGCTGCACTACTGTATTCTGCTCAAAAAAACGGCGTACCAAAAGAAAACAAACAAGCAGTGCGGCAACGGCAATAAAAATAGCGGGAATAATACGCTTCATACGCACAGTATACCGCGGAAAAGGGAAATAATCTATGCCCTTTTTGCCATGCATGCACGCCTTTGCGGCACAGCCGATTGCTACTTGTTACACTTTCCGCTTCGTGATAAAATGGAGTTATGGCAACAAGTGCAAATATTCTTGTGCTGCTTAAATTCTTTGCCAGCAAGCAAGGAAATGCAGTTATTGACTATACGTCATTCACCTCATACCTCAAAAAGTATGCGGAACACCATGTTTCTGAACAGCCCGCCCTGATTGAATACGTTTCAGACCCCGTGCCACCACTGCAGCATGAACTTGACAAGTTGCAGGAACTCAAGCAAGTCTTTATCGTCAATACAACACCAACCAAACAGGCCATCATTGTCATACCTTTTTTCAGCGAAATATTTACTGAGCGTTACAAAGACTTGCTTGCAAACCCTGGACAACCCTACCCTTCAGAACTTGATTTGCCAAAAAACATTCCTACAGATATTCTTGTCCGCCAGAACGCAAATGATATACTCGTAAAATTGCTGGCTAAACCCGACAGCAATGACAAGGTTCTCTACGGTCTTTCCATGGCAAATGACATGCCCACCGTCATCCTGCCATCCTCTGTTCCCGCAGAAACCCTTGTTGCCGCAAGCCTTGCAAAAATCCGCCTCCTGCTGTCTAAGGGAGACCACCATGACTACTTCCTCAAAAAGATGACCATTTCAAATCCGGGGCGTGAAGTTTCTGCAAAGAATTTCTTCAACACCTTTGCGGACAAGGCTGAGGCAGGCATGGAAATGCTCAAAAACGCAGGAGATACTTTTTACCTGTGGACACAACTCTGCTACTTCATCCGTCAGGACTACGAAAAAATCAAGGAATACACCATTGAAGACGTCTCCCGCCTGCAGGCAGTGCATATCATTGAAATTGCCGCAAACTATTACAAGGACAGGGCCCAGGCCAATCAGCAGAAGCAGGCAGCCCTGCAGCAATTGGAAGACCAGTTAAAGCGACCACCCTATTATTACACCCTTGACGGCATCACCAAATTTAAAGACCAAAAGGGAGATTTGCTGCTGGGGCAGTACAGCGATGAGGAACTGAAAAACTACCTGCACTCAAAATCCACGGAAAGCACGGGAACCTCCTTGCCGGAACTTCTTATCTTCAAGGCAACGGGAAGTGACCAGCGTTATTTTATCTTCAAGGATAAAGTGATGAACCTTGTCATACGCCTTGCCTCCGATGCAAGAACTGTCATTCGGGAGACCATCACCAAGCACTGGAATCAAGTACTGCTGCAATATGACACCCTGCCCGAAATGAAGGATCAGACCGCCTTTGAAAACCGTCTGGAAAAAGAAGTCAAGATACAGGAGCCTATACTCTATGCCCTGCTCAATGCAAGTTTTCTCCCCGTTGTGGACAATGAAACTGCGGAGACAACTGAGGGGCATGTACCCTTCTTCTACAACGGAAGCCTGATTCCCTACAGCGACATCCTTTTTATGAACCGCAATGAACTCTACACAGATGCCCGCATAATCCTGCCCTTCTGGTACACATTTCCCGTCATCTCCTGGATTGCAAAACTCCTCTTCCGCCCGACAAAAGACAAACGCAACATACAGCAAAAAAATTCTGCGGAACTCTACCGCGAAGAAGAGGCAGAAAAAAGGCGGGAAGAAAGCCTGGAAGCAGAGGTCTCCAAGAATCCCACCGTCAACAAGAAAGTCGCACTCAGAGAATCCGCCCGCCTTGCAGAACAGGAACTGGTGCCTCAGTCCTCTACCCTCGACCGTGAACTGGAATCCTACCGCCGCCAGTGGAATCATCTTTTGGGAAAAAATGAAAATCAAAACCTTACTGAGGATGTCAACGCCCTCATCCGTGACTACCTCCGCAAATGCATGCGAACCTTCAAGACCACTACCCTCACGGTGGACAGAATCAGAAGCATTGCGGACACGCTGGTAAAGGCTCCCGGCATGCAGAGAATCAAGGATTCAGATGCATTGAATATGTACATTCAGCTTTACCTCATCAAACTGATTAAGAACGTTCCGATGTAAGTTCCGTCATATTTTGCAAAAAATTGGCTTTTTTTGCATTTTTTAAAAAAATTTTTGTATATTTTTGCTTTTTGATGCCTATATATAAGTGTAAGTCAAAAATTGGCTTACACTTATTTTTTGTTCTGGCCGGAACGAGATGGAGAAAAGCATATGAATGGAATGAATCAAGTGATTTTGGAAGGCAACATCGTGCGTGTTCCCGTGGCAAAGGAAACGCCGCGAGGCACCCGCCTCTGTACCCTGCCGATTGCAGTAAACCGCATCTACAAGGACAAAACAGGCAATGATGTTGATGAAGTAAGCTACTACGATATAGAGGCATGGGGAGAAAAACTCTCCAGCATTATCGAAAAATGTGGCTTTAAGGGTCGCGGCGTGCGCATTGTGGGAAGGCTCAAGCAGAACCGCTGGAAGACAACGGATGGCAAGACAATGTCAAAAATTGTTGTCATTGCGGAGCATGTGGATTTTAAGCCCCAGTTCCGCAAAAAAAATGACGGGGAAGCGGAAAACCAACCTACAGAAGCAATTCCCCTGGACGAAGGCTTAGAATGTGCTGAAGATTACGAAAACCTTGCGGAAGCCGCAGCGGGAATCCGTGCAGAACAGGAGGCTGGAGAGACAGTGTTTTGAAGTTGGCGGCGCCGCTAACTTCAACGATTGTGGCTTTGCCACAATCGTGTAAAAAAACTAGCGAGTTTTGCGGGGATTCCGAGACTTTCTCTGGGGGGCGCGGTTTTTGCCGCCAGCACGACCGTGCTGCTGGGCTTTGCGGGCTTCGGCGGCACGCTCGTTGGAAGCCTTGTATTCTTCCATGCGCTCAGGATTGTAAAAGCCGTCCCTCCAGTTAAAGCGCGATGTTTCAGGAACGGGGAGTTTTTTGAGCATGGCATTCTTAACCATTTTAAGTTCGCCCTTGCTGACCTTTGTTTTTGAAAAGTCAATCAAAATGCGGTGGAAGCCCTCATGGTCAAGCGCCTCTGTTTTATCCACAATAGAAAAGGGAGCCTCCGGCATGACAAAGGAGCCGTCTGGCGTAGCATTCACCTTAAACTCCATGCCCTCTTTATCGGTAAAATAGGTAAAATCATAGGAGGATGGCAGCTTAAAGCGCATACGGAAAAGAGTCGGATAGGCATAGGCGGTAACCATTACCCGGTCGCGCACATTTTTCTCAAAAGTCTCCTGCAGGTTCGCATAGGAATTTTCAATCGGCGTAATAAAGGCACCGATATTCTGATTTTCCAGCCAGCTTACCGCCCAGCGGTTAAAGGTGTAGAGATAGGGACCAGCAATAATGTTTGCTCCTTTTTCCCGCAGCATGGCAATATGGGCTACGTTGTTTGCCACAAAGGTGGTAAAGCCGTCCGCAATAAAGGAGTCAAGATGTGCAGACAATTCATCTTCAATTGCGGCCGGACAGTAGGGGTCAAGGGAAATAATAACCTGCTTTTTTGAGAAAGGCAGCGTCGTCTTGTGGGCAAGCAAATCTGCTTTTGTCTCAAAATTTAATTCCAGAATCACGCGGACAGGATGCTGTGACTGCACGGCAAACATGTCGCCAATCGTAGAAACCTGCATGTAGAGTCCTTCGGGAAAATACGAAAGTTCATTCTTTGCTATAGGGGTCAAATCCAGCACAGGAAGTTTTTCAGCCCCAGGCTGCTGACGGAAGCGACCGATGTCATTGGGAAGCACACGGTTGTAGCGTTTGGACATGGATTTTGTCTGCAAGAGGTAGACTGCATCCCCCCGGGCAAAGCCTGTAGGAATGTCAATCCAGCGGTTGCCTTTTTCATCAGTCTGAACAGTACGAACCTTGTGGCTTACGCGGCCAGTATCATCTTTTTTATGCAGGCGAATAGAGTCACCAGGGTCGGGGTCATAGGAGCCACCTTTCAGGCATGCCATCTGCACCTGCCAGCTGGAGGGGTCTGCATCAGGCGCGGCAGTTTCCTGTGCCCGGCGGCGGGTCTCGTCATCTGCACTCTGGAGTTTGTCAATAAGTCCAAGGTAAATGCCTGTGCCGCCAGCCTGTTTTGGATTCAAGATAGCGTCTCCCGCCTTTTCCACGCCCGCTTCATTGGTCTTAAAATTATACCAATAAGTTGTCTTGGAGCGGGCAAAGTCGGTGGCAAGCATACGCTTTGCGGCTGCGACCGAACCTTTTTTGTCTTCCTGCCAGTGATCCATAAGATAGCGGTAGGCCGCAACAACAGAACCAACATATTCGGCACTCTTCATGCGGCCTTCAATTTTAAATGACTCCACGCCAATCTGCATCAGGTCAGGAATATGGTCAATCAACTGCAAGTCCGATGGAGAAAAATAGTAGCCCTGCTCACTTCCCTCGCCCATTTCGGCGGTGTAAAAGCGACGGCAGGTCTGAGTACACATGCCACGGTTTGCACTCTTTCCCCCCAGAAAGCTGGAAAAAAGACAGAGACCGCTTTCGCTTACACACAGGGCACCGTGCACAAAGATTTCCAGTTCTGTTTTTGTCTGTGATTTGATTTTTCTGATTTCTTCAAGCCCCAGTTCACGGGCAAGAACCACGCGCTGCAAGCCTTCTTTTGCCAGAAGATTAACACCTGCGGCACTTTCCACATTCATCTGCGTGGAGCCATGCAGTTCAAGATTGGGAAAAAATTCCTGGCACATGCGTACCACGCCAAAATCCTGCACGATAAGTCCATCTGGCCCAATTTTATTCAGGTAGGAAAGAAAACGGTAGAGACGTTCTGTTTCTCGTTCTTCGCATACCGTGTTCACCGTCACATAGATTTTCTTGCCCTGACGGTGCAATGCATTCACCGCACCCTCAAACTGATTCCATGCAAAGTTTGATGAGCGCAAGCGTGCGTTAAAACTTTTGAGACCGAGATATACTGCGTCTGCGCCTTCGCCAATTGCGGCATCCAAGGCTTCCGGATTTCCGGCGGGTGCTAATAATTCTGCCATTCCCCCACTATAGCACAGAACGGCAGATGTGACTAGCACGGCAGCGGCCGAGACCCGCACACAGACTGTCTATGCGGTCAGTTTGGGCTTATGCTTCATTGCATCTTCGAGCAGTTCGATGACCCGCTCTGTCTCACCCTTCTTAAGCATATCAACAACCAGCGAAATCAATAAATCAAATTCTTTACTTGTCATATACTCCATACCTTCATGTTACTACATGCCGATTTCTTTGTGAAGTCATTAAAGAAGTCATATGCAATTTTTCTTCATTTTTCATAGGCTTCTCCGCTGTTGGGAAGGCCTGGTGTGGCGCAGGATGTGTTTACCACAAGCCAGTCTGATGCACTTGTGGGGATAATTGCCCCCCGCTCATAGGATTTTGCCGCCAGTTCCGCGATATTCTGCCGGCAAAGCGTTCTCGTTGTGGTAGCTCCCTCATTGCTTGCGGCATCCGCAAGAGCAGAACTTTTCCAGATTCCTTTTGAAACTGCCTTTGCCGCAAGCTCCTTGGAAAGAGGCTTCTGCCAGTCGCTTTTTGTGCCGTCACTGTAAAGCACTGCGTCCAGCACAGAGTTTCCCCCGTCCGCACTGAGCACAAGCACATCGGTTTTCTGCAGGCGGGCAGAATCATCTTCGTTTTCCGCCCACAAATCCCGCGCCGTGTCGCAGTTATTGTTGTTCACGGCAGCAGGTGCAAGAGTCAGGTCTTTTCCAGTCTCATCCAGACAAGATTCGGGCGTGTCCGTGTCGTGGCGAAAATGAATCGTAATGTATTCTCCTGTCTTCACCTCCATTTTTGGAAAGGAATACTTTTTCTCCTTTCCGTCGTAGCCGCCAATCACTTGCAGTCCTGCCGTATTGCCGCCTTCAAGCACATAGAGTTCCACAAATTCCGGCGTTTTTCCCGTTCCCTCGCTGCGGATTTCGCTAAAGACCATGACAGGAAGGCTGTCATTATAGCCGATAAAGGGCAGACTGAATGTCAGCGTATTGCCGTTCAAATCTTCCACAATGCCCGTCAAATGATAGCGCACACCGATTTCCGTGGGGTCTGCAAGAGTCAGTTCAGCCACCGTTTTCTTCTCGTTATAGGAAACAGTCACCTGACTTACCGAAGCATTTTCTTCATCTGCTTTCGTAAAGACCACATTTTTGAGCGTCATGGGTTCCGAGCAGGCAATTTCCAGAGTACTGCGCTGCTTAAAGTCAAAGGACAGAATCTGGGGCACAACCTTGTCCACCGTCACGATTTCAACTCCTTCCTCCGTGAGTTTACAGGAGACAGGAGCCGCCATAAAAAGAACACTGATACAGATTCCTGCACAAGCCACCATGTAGCGAAGCACAGGTAAAATAAATTGATAGAAATCCCGTTTTTTCATCTTAAAACCTCCACCTTATATATAGGCTTTAAAATGCAAAAAACTACAAAAAATTTTTTAAGAAATGCAAAAAAAAAATGATTTTTTTTTCAGAAAAGACGCAAAAACAAAAAATCCCGCAGCTCAGTGCGGGATTTTCGTTACAGGCGGATTGTCTCAACCATGTAACGGATTGACGTGCCGTTTTTATCCTTCACCTGTTTTTCTATGACAAAGACAAGGTTTCTGCCTGTCTTATCAGAAAAAATCCGGTCAACCTTGTAGGAAGAAACGCCCTTTCGCTTTACTGAGGGATTTCCAACAATATTCCGGCTCAAGAGTTCTCCGTTTTCATTTTTCTTTTCCAGTGTGATTGAAAATGAAGAACGGATGTTCAAATCGCTTCCCTCCACGCGGGGATTCACTTTTATGTGATAGAAGACGCTCTGTTCAGTGGAAGACCCTTCAAAATCCTTAAAGACGATTTCCGTTCCGTCGTTTACCCGCTCATCGCGAATGTAGAGGAGATTTTCAGGAAGAGCCGGCTTGCACTCATACTTTCTGACTGCCCAGCCTGCCTTTGCAAGCAATTCGTCATAGACAGTCTTGCCGCTTTTTGATGCAGTGGCACTTGAAGGCTCAGTCTTGAAGACTCCGCCTGAAACGAAGTCATTTTTTGCTATATCTACCGTATAGATTTCCGCATATCCCTGAAAGTCATTGTCGGTGCGACCATATTCACCAAAAATATATGTCTTTCCGTCAGAAGATATCCCCACATCGACAAAGGCAGCTGCATCTCCAGCAAAAGCGCACAGCGAAGCCGCAAGAACTATAATTCCGCATAATACCTTTTTCATAATGCCTCCACTGTATTATTTTCGGCTCATTTTGCTTAACTCTTTACATATTTTGCAGTTAAGATTATGATTTTACCATGACCTTAAAAACAAGGAACAGCCTCACCAGATATATCTTTATTGTCTCACTGGCAATTATCGCGGCACACATTGCCACCGTCATCACGGCAATTGTCACAAAATCCGTGGTGCCGCCAACAGGTCTCAGACCCCTCGTCATTGCAGACTCCTTTGTCCTGACCCGCTATGATTTTACGGCAGTCCTTGCCTCCATTACCATGCTCACGCTTTACGTACCGCTGGCTCTCTTTCTCGTGCTGAGGCTCTTTGAAAACACCCAGTCTGTCGAAGTGATTTTTTTCTGCGGTGCGCTTGTCGGCTGCCTGTGCGAGAGTACACGTTTCATCATTCCCCTCTTTGGCATCTGGCAGTCCTATTCAACACTGCTGTTTTTTCTCAGCAGAATCGTCTTTGCCGGAAGAATGATGGTGCCCCTCTTTTTCTTTGCCGCAGCAACCCTCTGCGATGGAGAACAGAGGCAGAACGTGGAACGCAACTTCAGCATTGTTCTTGCCCTGGCCACCGTTATTGCCTCGGCCATTCCCATGAACACGGCACAAACCACCACCGCCTGCATGGTTACCGAAGGCTTTGAGCCCATGCCCACCATCATACGAATCCTGCTCTTCATCATCACTGGAGCCGTTTTTTACATCAATGGCAAAAAACATGACAGTCCCGAACTAAACAAGATTTCCTTCTTCTACATCTTTGTCGCAACAGGCTACCTCTGCCTGACAATTGCGGACAATTTTCTTTTTATGGGGCTGGGAACGATATTTCTCTACGCAGGAAGCGCTCAATTTTTGCGAAACCTGCACCGCCTATACATGTGGAAGTAGATATTGGGCAATGCCACCCAACAATAGGGGAATCAGCACATTGTCAAAATCTTTAAGGGGCAGTACTTCTACCGCCATGCCGCAGAGTGCAATAATCAGCGACAAAAGGCAGTTTTGACTTACAAGAAAGGTCGAAGAAAAAATTGCGCCAAAACAGGCCAGACTTCCCGCGGCAGTTTTTCCAAAGGTAAAGGGAATTTTGATTCTGCCAAAAGCCTTTCCCACCAGACTTGCAAGCCCATCACCAAATGCCAGGGCAAGAATACCGATTGCAGCAGCCTTTTCATTCCACAGCAAGGCCGCACCGATAATGCCAGCAACCAAAGTAACTGGTCCCAGTACAAATTTATGTTCATCACGTCTGCGGGCAGCGGCGGCAGTAATGTCAGAAATCAGCGGCACTTCCCTGCCATTCATGCGCATTTTTTCGGCAATCACATAGACAAGGCCCGTCGCCGAAAGCGCAAGAATCGTAAAGCCATAAAAAAAGTGCAGCATGAGGGGCACAAAAGCCGTACCCATATGAATAGTCTTGCGAAACAATTCCTTCTGCAAATCATAGAGGTGACGCTTTACATCAATGCCTGCCTGAGCGCAAAAAACCTTTATCATTCCAGTGCCGTCTCTCCGTCCAAAGTCTTGGGAATATCGGTGTAAATTGCCGGCTCAAAGTCCGAATAGGGGTGGGTAATATACTTTGAGTTCTGGGCGGCAAGATTTGAGCCTTCCAGACGCTTCATCGTTTCCGGGTTACGGGTATAGGCATCCCAGGCGCGGATTGAATCAGAAAGACGAACCAAGGCTTCTGCATTCTTTGCACTGTCACCCGTCTGTCTGGCCAAACGATAGAGGGTAACACCCAGATTGTTGTTCGCCTTTACAAACATATCCAAAAGCACGTTGTCATCATCATCCACATGAGGATTAAAAATCACCCGGCGCGCCCTGTCGCTGTTGAGGCGGGTAATCAAATCTGAATAGTAGCCCTGAGCGGCAAAATTGTCACCCCGCAGGGAAAGCGTATTTCCCAAAGAAAGCAGCAGGCTTGCGTCCGCCCCTTTTGTCTCAGCTGTCTTGATGAATGAGCCAAGTGCTTTTTCATAATTCTTTTTATTGTAATGAATTGCACCGATGCGATAATTGAGCGAAGGCGTATCGTTTTCCATGTCCAGAGCCGTCTGATAATTTGAGAGAGCCGCGTCCATGTCGCCGGTAATGAAATAATCCAGATCACCCATGTCTGCATAGAGTTTTCCGGTATTCTCGTCGCCTGCAAGTCCCGTCTTTTCGTGTTCTTCGGTGTAGACGTTAATGCCTTTTGTGTAGGACTCCTGCGCCTTGATGTATTCGCGGTCTCGGGCAAAAAGTTCGCCAAGAATGCGGTTTCCGTTTATCTCGCGGTAGGTATTCTTGCGGGTACGGACAGGAGCCTTTTCAAACAAATCCAAGGCGATCTGCATTTCACGGCGGGCAGAATTGTCATTGTTATTCTGCAGGAAGTAGCGGGAAAGATTGTAGCGGGCCACAGGATTTACCGGGTCAAGTTTAACCGCAGTCTCCAGCATGTCCAGCACGTCTTCAATAGATGAGCGCAGGGATTCTTCCGTCTTGCTGAGTTTTCCATAAAGTTTATCCAAGAGGTAGCCACTTAATTCCGTCCAGTCTTCCGCCCCCAGAGACTTTTTATTGCTGTAAAAGCGGTTTTTAAGGCTCAGCACGTTGGGCAGATTATCCGTGCGGATAAAATAGCGCATCATGCGGGACATGTACAAATCCGTACCGCCATAAAGCTGAATCAGGTTTGAATATTCCTGGCGGGCCAGTTCATATTTTTTCGGGTCAACTTCCGCCCATTCAAGGAAGATGTCACCCAAAAGCAAAATTCCTGCGCTGTCGTTTATATAGTGGTCGAGCACGGAACGACGGACAATTTCTTCCGCACGGGCATAATTTGCCCGCTCATACAGTTCCATCTGGGCATATTCCAGACCTGCCTGCTTGTCATAATTAAAGATTCCTAGAATATTGCGGTACATCTGGGCAGCGCGCTCAAACTGCTTGTGCTCGCGGTAGCCTTTTGCATAGCGGAAGAACCATTTCTTTACCGGGCGATAGGTCACTGCCTGCTGAAAGAGTTCTTCTGACTGAGGATACTCGTTGTTTTCCAGCATGGTGTAGCCCTGGCGGTAGAGTTTGCTTGCCATGACCGGCTGATAGACAAAGCGTTTTCCTGCCTGAAAGAGAAAAAATCCCACAATCGTAAGCAAGACACCCGCCACCGCCATAGGAAGAATGCGGTTTTTGAGCTGATACTGAAAGGACTGCTTGTACGCCTCGTATTCAGCGACAGAGCGGCGTTCAAAATCTCGGGGAACATCAATAGAAATATCCAGCAGTTTTTCCAGGTGACCTGCCAACTGGCGTGCGGAAACCTTTTTGAGGACTTTTTCAACAACTTCAAAGATTACGTCGTCCTTAAATTCATCTTTTACGATAAAGTCTTCTACCGCAATACGCAGATTCAGTGGATAGGAGGCAAGATTTTTCTTGAATTTCTCATATTCTTCCTCGGTCAGCGTGTTCGGCGGACGATCCGCTTTTGCCTTGGAAAAGTCAGGAGAATCAATACGGAAACCGCCTTTTTTTTCATCAGGAGCGGTATCGGTATCAGAAAAGCCCGGAATCTCAAAATCATCAGTCAGTTCAAAATCATCGCCTGAACTTTCGCCTGTAAGGGGAAAATCACTGTCAAAGGGGAGTGCAGGTCCTGCATTCCCGCCGTCGCCACTTTCTGATGAAAAGTCCAAGCCCTCCATCTCCGAAGTGTCGAACATTTCCGCAGGCACGTCCATTGCAGCGTCAGGAGCTTCTCCCGTGGGAGCAGTTCCCATGCCCTCAGGAAAATCAAGGTCTGAGGTATCAAACATGCTGGTAAAGTCATCAGCCGAAGAAGACGTATCAGAAGGCGCAGCATTATCCGTTCCGCTTCCCATATCCATGGAAAAATCATCGGGGAGCGAACTCTCGCCAGTACTTTCGCCAGAACCTTCACCACTATCTTCACCAGCGTCCGGCATAGCAGATTCGCTTTCAGAAGCAGTTTCTCCTCCCAGTGCGGCAAAGTCGTCCAGCGGCGGAAGAGAATCCATGGAAAAGTCGTCCATAGAAAAATCTGATGCAGAGGTGCTGCCATCTTGAGGAAGTTCTGTATCAGAAGAAGCAGTCTCTTCTGTTTTCTGCAGCTCAGCGGCAGGCTTTTCCGCCGGTGTTTCCGAACCCATGTCAATTTCTTCACCGCTAAAGCCAAAATCATCAGGCAGGGAAAGAGAATCAAGGTCAAAATCCCCAGCCCCGTCTGCCGCAGGCTGAGATGCAAGGTCAGCCTCCCCTGCCTCAGATTCCGCCTCTGTTTTTGCGACAGACGCATCCTCAGAGCTTTCTTTTGCCTTTGGCTTAAAAAGCGCGTCCAGTGCTGCCTGGTCAAGGGCTATGGGGTTTTCATGATCTTCATCGGGCAAAAGCTCATCCATCGAAGGGAGTCCGTCGGGAACTTCAAGGTCTTCATCCGCCCCAAAATCATTGGGCAATGACAAGTCTTCGGGAATATCAAGGGCCTCGGGATTCATGTCGCCGGCATTTTCTTTCGGCTCCGTCAAACCTTCGCCGGAAGCTTCCTCATCGGGAGGTGTCATAAAGGCGCTTAAATCTCCCAAGTCACCCAAATCGTCTCCAGAAGCAGAGCCGCCTACATCCCCCATATCGGGCAGGTCAGAAGGAGCAGGCTGTACGTCAAAATCATTGGGCATGTCTGGCACAGCAGACCCCGCAGCAGGAATGTCTGGCACATCAGGCCCCGCATCAGCAGTTTGAGAAGCAGGCGCAAGCGGCTCATCAAGAAAGTCAGACAAATCCGGCATCTCCACGTCATCGGCGGATGGCGCATCTTCTGCAGGAGTGCCCAAAATTGCCGCGAGTTCCGGGGGCATTTCAACGTCCTCAGAAGCCGCTGCCGTCTCCTCCCCGCCAAAACCGGGAATACCAAGGCTTGCAAGGTCTATATCCTCAGTTGCTCCCATGTCAACATTGCTTGTATCAGGTGCAGGTGTCTCGTCTTTTGCATTGGGGTCAGGCATACCCAGCGTAAAGTCACTTGAATCATCTACGTCAGGCACATCGGGAACAGGAAGAAAAACAGGCTTCTCCCCCCTCATCCTGCGGATTTGAACTTCATCGCCGAGATTCTTTATATCTTCGCTGAATTGTCGTAATTGACTAAGCCCAGGCATCGCCTTTCATTTTACTCCACATTAAAAGTTGATACAAGTGCAAAAAGATTTCCACCCATTTATTTCAATTTCGGAAAAAAAAGAGGCGGTCTTTAGAATAGAATTTTTCTCTTTATATTGCCTATCCTTATTCCGATAATGTGCATAGTATGAAACGACTTTTTATTGCAGTTGTGACTTTTCTCATAGCCCTTAGTGCCTTTGCAAAAGACGCTGAACCCGAAGAGGATTTATTTGAATTTAACAATCTGGTCTCAGAAATGCAGGGGGTACAGGCTCCCTACGTGAAGGGAAATTACCTTGTATTTACCGCCCCCCACAGCTCACGCTACGTGGGCATTGCCTTTGATTTTGAAGGCTACAGGCAGATACATGCATACAAACTGCACAATTCCTATGATTTTGAAGGCGAACTTACCGACTCATGGTTCTTTTACGTGCTGGAAAAACCAAAAGGACTGGAATCCATCTCATACCGCATCGTCATTGACGGTCTGTGGACAACCGACCCCACAAATGCAAACACACGCTACGACACAAGCACAAACCTCTGGGTTTCCCACGTAAACCTGCCCCCCATCGAAGTAAAGAATACCGAAAGCGTTCCCCAAGGCTACACCCGCTTTGTCTGCTTTGCCCCCACGGGAAAGAAAATCCGCATCGGCGGCACCTTTACCAACTGGGATTCATGGATTTACGAAATGGTGGAGGTTCAGCGGGGAAAATACCAGCTTGACCTTCCCCTGCCAGCCGGCATCTACTATTACAACTATTACTCTGGCATCACCAGTTTCATAGACGAAACAAACCCCGCAAAAGGCTACACGGAAGACGGTCGCATTGCCTCCCGCATTGAGGTAAGATAGGGGCACTCCCCCACTGACGCGGGGTCGCTATGTCCGCCCTTCCGCTTTCGCTCCATACCGCATAAAGCGGTACTTCGGGGCTACCAGCGCTAGTGCAAGCCGCCCATCTGCTGCATGATTTTTGCCTGCATGCCTTTGTTGCGGGCCAGTTTTTTCATGGTGAGTTTTGTCTTTTCAAACTGCTTAATCAATTTGTTTACTTCGGCAACACTGGTTCCACTACCCTTTGCAATGCGCTTACGGCGGCTAGGACCGATAATCAGGTGATTGGCGCGTTCTTTTTTTGTCATGGAAAGAATGATTGCTTCCTGATGCTTCATGCCGTCCAAATCAACCTTGCTTTCATCAATCTGTCCGCTCAGACCGGGAATCATTTCCATGATTGACTGCATGCTGCCCATCTTTTTGACCCGCTGAAACTGCTCAAGCATGTCGTCCAGGGTAAACTCGTTGCGGGCCATCTTTTTTTCAAGACGCTGGGCTTCCTCAATCTCCACCGTTTCCTGTGCCTTTTCCACAAGAGAAACAATGTCGCCCATGCCCAGAATTCGGCTTGCAATGCGGTCGGGATGAAAGGGCTCAAAATCTTCGGTCTTTTCACCCGTACCGATAAAGAGAATCGGCTTTTGGGTAATGGTTTTAAGGGAAAGCGCCGCACCGCCGCGGGCATCAGAGTCAAATTTGGTAAGGATTACGCCTGTCAGCCCCAACTGTTCGTCAAAAGACTTGGCAATGTCCACGGCATTCTGGCCAGTCATTGCATCGGCAACCAGTATGGTCTCCACCGGGTCAATGGCTTTCTTTACGGAAACCAGTTCCGCCATCATGCTTTCGTCAATCTGAAGGCGACCGGCAGTATCAACGATAATGGTGTCCAGACCGTTTTTGCGGGCATAGTCCAGACCGTTTTTTGCTACCTTTACAGCATCCTTTGCGCCGTCTTCCGCATACACGGGCACATTGATTTTTGCCCCCAACTGCTTCAACTGTTCCACAGCGGCAGGGCGAACCAAGTCACAGGCAACCAAAAGGGGGCGGCGACCATTCTTTGCCAGTCTCGCAGCCAGTTTGTGGGCAGCAGTCGTCTTACCAGCACCCTGCAAGCCCAGCAAAAGCACCACAGACTGCACGTCTGGATTTTTCAGCTGCAAATCGACCTTTGCATCGCCCAGGAGTTTTACAATGCGGTCGTAGATGATTTTTACAAATTGCTGACCAGGGTCAACGGCACGCAGGACTTTCTCGCCCTTTGCCTCTTCCACCGTGGCATTCACAAAGCGACGCACAACCCGCAGGTTTACATCCGCTTCAAGCAGCGCCATTTTTATCTGCTCAACGGTTTCCTCGATGTTTTTTTCGGTAATAGTCGATTTTCCGCTGACGGTGCGAACAATGTCGCTGAATGTGTTGGTCAGTTTTTCAAGCATGTGTATGTCCTTTTTTGTATCAGTTTAATTGCTTCCCTGAGGCAGCAGTTCATGCAGAAAGTCCATAGGCGCAATCTCTTTGTTCAGAATGCGGTAGAGGCCTTCGCAAATCAAAAGATGCAGTCCGTGTTTTTCGGCAATCTCATGCACAAATTTACAGGCCACCGCACCTTCTGAAAGGTATCCCACCTCGGAAATGCGTTCAATCAAATCATCCAGATTCTTAAAGCGGCTCAAAAGGTCAGTCTTAATGATGTCCTGACCAAAGCGACGGTTGCGTCCGTATTTTGAACGGCAGGTTACGTCCAAATCACCCACGCCCGCAATTGACGTAAAGGTTTCCGCATGAGTGGCTCCCATGGCAAATCCCAAAGCCTGAATCTCGTTCAAGCCTGCGGCAAGCAAGAGACTTTCCGCATTGTCGCCAAAAATGTCGGAGTGTTCGGCAACAGCATCAAGAGAACCGTAGACAACAGCAATCACGTTCTTTGCCGCCGCACAAATCTGCACGCCAACCACATCAAGGCTGGAATACGCCATCAAGCCCGGCACACGAAGCAGTTCACGAAAACGAATGGAATTCTTAGGATTTTCGCTCGCCGCAATCAAGCCGGTAAGCTTTCCCATGGCAACTTCTTCTGCATGGCTGGGACCAGAAATATAAACCAGAGAGCCTTTGTAACTTGGGGGCAAGGCATCTTCCAGCGTCTCCAGAATCAACTTGGGGCCGTTGGGAGAAGCCACAAAGCCTTTTGTCAGCACACCAATTGTCGTGCTGCCATCCTGAATGCTGGGCACATCAATAAACTGCTGCACCGTGCTCACCAAATAGAGTGACGGACTGGCAAGAATCAGAAATTCCTTGTCAGCGGCAACATGGCGGATATCCGTAGAAGCCGTAAGATTTTCTGAAAGCGGAAATCCCGGCAAATAGCGTTTGTTTTCGTGCTCAGTATTGATAGCATCCACAACGTCCTGCTCGCGTGCCCACACTTCCACCTTGTGACCACCACGTGCCAACGCCTGCGCCAAACCAGAGCCCCACGCTCCTGCGCCAATTACACCAACATTCTTTGCATGCATCGTTATCCCCTAGCCCAACGAATTAGTACCAGAGCGAACTTTCGTCGTTCCAGTCGATAAGCTCTTCCTGTTTAAAAAACAAATTGATTTCTCTTTCCGCACTTGTATCGCTGTCAGAAGCGTGAATGATATTGTGATTAGTATGAGAACAAAAATCTCCACGAATAGTTCCTGGTGCCGCCTCAGAGGGCTTTGTCGCCCCAACAACCTTTCGCACCAGCGTTACACAGTCATCACCCTGCCAGACCATAGCCACCACCGGCGCACTGGTAATATAGGAAACCAAATCGTCATAAAAATCCTTACCCTTGTGCTCGGCATAATGCTGGGAAGCCAGTTCCGGCGAAATCTGCATGAGCTTTAAGCCAATCAGTTTAAGGCCTTTGTTTTCCAGCCGTGAAATAACCTGCCCCACCAGCCTGCGGTTCAAAACGCCTGGCTTACACATTGTAAAAGTTCTCATTGCCATTCTGCTAGTATACCGCACAATTCAGAATTTGACAACACACTAGCGCCAGGGCAAACGCATTACAATTCATCGTGTCTGAACATCGGCTGGGCAAATGAAATGTATGTGCAGACAAAAAGGGTGTGAGTGGAGGAATTGCATTGAGCCGCGAAGCGAAAAATGAGGCAGCGTAGGAAAAGTAAGCGGCTGAATGAGCACTCTGAGAGGGCGAGCGAAGCGAGTCCAAGTTCCAATCCTCTCAGCGTGCGAACCAGACGCGCTTTTCCGTAAGCGGACTCATTTTTCGTTTTTTTGTTGAGCCACATTCGCCTGTGCCCTTTTTGTCTCTCAGGTGGATGCTTTATAATGCACTCGCCCTGTTTCATCCTCACTGGCTGCGATAGGGTTTGGTATACTGAAAAAACTTTGGCGCGCGGTAGTCCACATGCCAGCCGCCGTTAAAAAATCCATTGTCATTGGCCGTGGGACTTACAAAAATCACCTTTGGCGGATTCTTCGTGTCATAGGTAAAGGTATTCGATTCCCATGTCCGCCTCTGCCCAAGGAGTTGGGAATGGGAATCGCTGTAGCCCTGCTGTTTTTCAAGTGGCGTGTAGACAGAAATCAGGTATTTTCCAGGCTTAGTCAGCAGATGAAGGATAACGCCACCGGTAAAGCATCCGTCAAAATATCTGTTCAGCATTTTTGGCTCACCCCGCCAGTTAAGAGTCCTCAGTTCATAATACCAGTTATAGGAAATATGGGTTATGGAAGCAGAAGCGTCCTTTCCGTCCATGTCAGTAATGCGGATAAGGCAGGGAATATCGTTAAGCACTCCCTTGTTTTCCGGCCGATAAATTTGCAGGGAAAAGAGGGGCAAAGCAGACAGAATGATTAGGGCAAAAGCCAGCAGCAGAAACCGAAAACGAAAACCCATGCTCATGCTCTCCTGCCCCAAAACCTTTAAACGATAGTGCCGCGGAAGGTATTTCCGTTCAGCGAATCAAAATGCACAGTGACAAAGTGACCGATAAGCGACGCATCCCCCTTAAAGGCAATACGCTCGTCCCTGTCAGTTTTGGCAAGCACTTCATCCGCATTGTCGCGGCTCTGGCGTTCCACCAGCACTTTTTCAGTTACCCCCACATGCCGCGCCATTTCCTTTTGGGTGATTTCCAGCTGAGTGTCGATGATTTTCTGCAGGCGACGTTTCTTTTCGTCCAAAGGCACCTGATTTGTCATGCTTGCGGCAGGAGTTCCTTCCCGAGGATTAAAATAATACATAAAGGCACTTTCAAACTGCACTTTCTGCATTAAGTCCAGCACTTCCGCCACATCCTCTTCGGTCTCGCCAGGAAAGCCCAGCATAATGTCCGTGGTCATGGACACATGGGGAATAGCCGCGCGGATACGGTCTACCAGTGCAAGGTAGTCAGCCTTGGTATAGTGGCGGTTCATAGCCTTGAGGATGCGGTCGCTTCCGTGCTGTACGGCAAGATGGATTCCCTTGCAGATGCAGTCATTCTTTGCAATCACTTCAATCAACTCATCGCTCAAATCCTTGGGATGACTTGAATCAAAACGCACCCACTCAATGGTTGATTTTGTTTCCCGCAAATGGTCTGAGACAATCTGCAAAAGTTCCGGAAATCCTACAATCCTATCGCTGGTGTCGGAAGCCGTCATTTTTCCGTGGTAGCTGTTCACGTTCTGTCCCAAAAGCATGATTTCCCGAACACTCCGCTTGGTCAGTTCATCCACTTCCGCCAGAATTTCGTCCACTGGGCGGCTCACTTCCCTGCCCCGCACATAGGGCACAATGCAGTAGGTACAGAAATTATTGCAGCCGTTCATAATCGGCACATAGGTTGAAAATGCGCCCGGCTCCGCGGAAATAGGAGCAAATGTGTAGACGGGGTCTTCGGTCACAATGCCGTCCCGCTTATTTACGCTCGCAGTCTTGTGGGCTACTCCAAATTCGTTTTCAATGTCGTCAATCAAATCGTCCAGATGCTGCTTGGCATAGGTTCCCACCACATAGTCCACCACAGGATAGTCTCGCCTGAGGCTCTTTAAAAGACGCTCTGCCATACAGCCCATTACCGCAACTTTTATGGGCTTTGGTTTTCCATCGCTCACATACGCGGCAGCCTTTTCCAGAGACTTGTTTTTTGCATCAGGCTTACATGCCCGTAAAGCCTTGAGTCCCGCGTACCAGCCCAAGCGCCCAAAAATACGGTTTTCCGCCGTGGCCCGCACTGAACAGGTATTGATAATCACCACATCGGTCAGTTCCGCGTCCTCGGCACGTGTCCAGCCGCGCTCAATAAATTTCTGCTCGGCCGCCGCACTTTCGGCAATATTCATCTGACAGCCATAGGTCTCAAAAAAATACGTCATGCTTTATACTCCGTAAAGGCATAGGCATTGTGATTGTGTATGCTCTCTGCGTTTTCACATTCCACGCTAAAATAAGAAAAGGGTTTTTCCGCAGGAAAGTCTCTTAGTGCCAGATACACTTCGCGCACCAGGTCTTCCACAAAGCGGGGATTGTCATAGGCATGTTCAGTCACCCATTTTTCGTCAGGACGCTTTAAGACACTGTAAAGACCGCAGGAAGCAGCATCTTCCACAGCCGCAATAACGTCCTCAATCCAAAAAAAGCCCTTGTTCTGCAAGCGTACTTTTACAACCCCCCGCTGATTGTGGGCTCCCCGCTCGCTGATTGCCTTGCTGCAGGGGCAAACCGTGGTTACAGGAACAGCAATGCCCACATAAAAATTACGCTCGCTTTCTCCCTTTTCTGCAAAGGCACTCACTTCCCCCTCATAGGTACATTCATAGCACATCATGCCCGCACTTTCAGAAACCGGTGCAGTCTTTTCTATATAAAAAGGAAAGGTCATGGTGCCAAAGGCTTTCTGGGCATTGAGCGACAAGCGGATTTCTTCCAGCATAGTCAGAAATTCCTTCATGCCCACATTGTCATGGTGCTGGTGAAAAATCTCCACAAAACGCGACATATGGGTTCCCTTGTAGTCATGGGGCAGATTAACGAACAAGTCAATTTGAGCCGTCGTCGCCTGCGTCTTGTGCTTTTTGTCCAGCACGGAAACAGGATAGGACAAGCCCTTTACGCCGACTTTTTGCAGAGGAATCTCACGGGTATCTGGCGAACTCTGAACATCAATCATTTTGCGTCAGCAAGCGTATTTTCCGCCGCTTCAAGGGTGTTGTACATGAGCATGGCAATTGTCATGGGACCAACCCCTTTGGGAACAGGCGTAATGTAGCCGGCAATTTCCTTTACGTTTTCAAAGTCCACGTCGCCGCAGAGACGGAAGCCGCTCTTCTTGGTGGGGTCAGGAATACGGTTTACGCCAACGTCAATCACCGTAGCCCCCGGCTTTACCATATCTGCCGTTACCGTATTGATGTGTCCTGTAGCCGCAATCAAAATATCCGCCTGACGGGCAAGTTCCTTTACGTTTTTCGTACCCGTGTGGCAGATAGTTACCGTGGCGTTGTATTCCCGGCGGAGCAGGAGCAGAGAAACCGGTTTTCCTACAATATTGCTGCGTCCGATTACCACCACGTGGGCACCGTTCATCTTTATGCCCATGCGCTCCAAGAGTACGATAATGCCGTGGGGTGTACAGGGCAAAAAGGCTTTTTTTCCGATAACAAGGTTTCCCACGTTCACCGGGTGAAAGCCGTCCACATCCTTTGCCGGATCAATGGCCATAATCACCTTGTCTTCATTAATATGCTTGGGCAGGGGGAGCTGTACCAGAATGCCGTGCACAGAGGAATCTTTATTCAGTTCGTCAATCACCTGCAAGAGTTTTTCTTCGCTTGTATCTTCCGGCAAATCCACGCTTTTGTCTTTCATGCCTGCTTCTGCCAGAGCCTTTCTTTTGCCGGTCACATAACTGACGCTGGCAGGATTCTGCCCCACAAGCACCACGGCAAGGCAGGGCTCAACACCGCGCAGTTTTAATTCCACTACCTTGTCCGCAACACCTGCACGAACATCCTCTGCAATCGCTTTTCCATCAATAATAACAGCCGCCATCGTTTGTCTCCTGTTTCTCGCCTGTAACCGAGTTCTATAATATTTGTTATTATAATTGAAATAATAGCAGTTAAACAATATAATAGTGATGATTTTTTCAAGTGAGGATTTTATGAAACGCCTAACCGCTCTGCTCTGCGCATTTTTTTTGGCAGGCAGCCTAGTTTTTTCACAAAGCACTGACGATATCAACGAACCAGAAGACACAACCCCGTCGTCCGCAGATTTTGAGTTCAACCAGCCGGGAGACCAGTACATTGCCATCGGCCTTATGATTACCTTTCCGCTGAACTTCGGCGGCAGCTGGCCCCTCTACCGCAACGGGCAGCTCATCACTGGCGGCGCAGGTTCTCTGGGCTATCACCGTTTTCTGACCTCTTGGTTTGCCGTCGGTGCAGACATCAGTTTTGGCTATCACCCTACGCTGGGCAGCAACATCTTTACCTACATTCCCCTTGTCCTAAACGCTACGATTCAGCCCACATTCAGGCGCTTTGAATTCCCCATTACCCTGGGCGTAGGCGCCGCCATGGAAAACTACCTGAACCGCACCTACTTTCCCGGCCTCATCCTACAGGCATCTGCGGGAATTTTTTACCGTGCCACCGCAAGCTGGTCATTCGGCATTCTTGATGAATTCATGTTCATGCCCCAATGGTATTCTGGCGAAGACTCCAAATACAATGACTACGGAATTTTCGACTCAATCAAGTTGAGCGCACGGTACCACTTCTAGGAGCATAAGATGAAAAAAAGCATGACATACATTACAAAAATCGCCCTCGTTTTTCTCGCGGTCACCAGCATATCCTGCAGGGACGTTATTTTTGACACCGTACGCGGCGAAGTCGAACTGGATGACGCAAAAGTTTCGGGCGACATCAACTCAATAGTCCGCTTTACCATAGACAGCGATGAATATCTTTTTGCAGACAACGGCAGAATTTGGTTCAAAGACATCACCCAAACGTCAGAAGAAGTCACGACAACGCTGGAAGACGGCACAACTGAAACAAAGACAGTGTTTACGAACAATCCTACGCAGGCTTCCCCCTATGGCGGAAAATGGCAGGAAGGCTCAAAGGAAGGCATAGGAGACGCCCACATCATCCATCTTGCCGCTGACCAGAACACCTTGTACGCCCTCACAGGAGTCCTGGAAAAAGACAGCGACACGGGCTACAATGTCGTTACAAAAAAGACCCTTTACTACAGTGACGGCAAGTCTCCCTGGCAGGAGGTCAAATGGGTGGATGCCGAGGGAGGAAGCACAAGCGTAACCATTGCTCCAAAACTCACGTCACAATTATACTGCACAAACGCTCCTCAAAAAGCACACCGTTTTGCCTACCTCACGCTTGAAAGCGCATTCGTCTACGAACTCAAAGACGGCGTTGCCACGCAGATGAAAGGTACGGGCTCAGACACCGGCGTTTACACGGGAACGCCCACAACCGCCTGCGTCAGCTGCGCATGGTTTAAGGATGCCGTCTACTTCTCAAGTTACAGCGCAATGATTACCGATGAAACGAAAGACCTCGATCCGTCAGTCATGTACTACGGAAGCGGCTCAGACCTCTACTATATTAAAAAGGACAAAGAGCCTACCGAAGCCACAAACTGGACAAAAGGCATCTCACTGAGCACAATATATGCCCTTGCCTACACGACGAGCCACATGCTTGCGGGCACAAAAGAAGGCCTCATGTACGTTACGCTTGACGCTGACGATGTGCCAGGCACAAAGGTTTCCGTCTCAAACACCAGTTCCACCCTGTCGTCCTATTACCGTGTGCCTAACGTCATTGCAGCCGACCCGTCCGACACCGCAACAACAAGCGACATTTATGCCACCTCGGTTATCTACGGTTCTACAACCAGTACCGGCGCAAGCGTAAAAAATGAAGGTCTCTGGAGTTACTATCCTGGCCGCGGCAAATGGAATAGGGAATAAGGAACATTCATTCCGCCATCCATGGCGGAATGAAGTTCGACAGAAAGCATTCGCTTTCTGTCAGGCTTTTCAGCGCACCTCCATGTGCGCTTTAAATGCGCATCCATGCGCTGATTTTTTAGCGTGGCTTACGGGCTCAGTAACCCTCGGTCGGGCGCTGCGCTTCCGACTGCCTGCGGCACCCTCCAGTCCCGAGCCCATGCATCCGCTTCGCCTTTACCGCTCATAGCATAAAAACAGAATCTATGGTATACTCTTTCTATGCCCGCTGATTTATTTGACACTGCAAAGCCTCAGAAAGAACCGCTGGCCGCCCGAATGCGTCCACGGAATCTGGACGAGTACATCGGGCAGGACCACATTGTCGGCAAAGGCAGACTACTCAGGCGGGCAATTGCGGCAGACCAGCTCACATCAGTTATTTTTTACGGTCCGCCTGGCAGCGGAAAGACAACCCTCGCCCGCGTCATTGCAAACCATACCAAATCAAATTTCATCACGCTGAACGCAGTGCTTACCGGCGTGGCAGAAATCCGCACGGCAATCAAGCAGGCAGACGATTATTACAAGCTCTACAACCGCCGCACCATCCTCTTTGTGGACGAAGTGCACCGCTGGAACAAGGCCCAGCAGGATGCCCTCCTTCCCTGGGTGGAAAACGGCACGATTATCCTCATTGGCGCAACAACAGAAAATCCTTTCTTTGAGGTAAACAAGGCACTGGTCAGCCGAAGCCGCGTCTTTCAGCTGCAGCCCCTCACCAAGGAAGACTTGCTCAAGGCGGCGCAAATGGCGTTGAGCGACACGGAACGCGGTTATGGTCACTGGGACGTGGAGTTTGAAAAAGGCGCACTGGAACACCTTGTAGACACGGCAAATGGAGATGCCCGCTCACTTTTAAATGCCCTGGAACTTGCCGTAGAAACCACGCCCGAAAAATGGTCTCCCAACGCAAATCCGCCAGTACCCGCCTGGGGCACAACCATTTACATCAGCAAGGAAGCGGCGGAAGAATCCATTCAGAAAAAAGTCGTCCTCTACGACCGTGACGGTGACTACCACTACGACATCATTTCCGCATTCATAAAATCACTGCGGGGACGAGACCCGGATGCGGCAATGTACTGGCTTGCCCGCATGGTTCGTGCAGGAGAAGACCCCCATTTTATTTTCCGCCGCATGCTCATTTCCGCCTGCGAAGACACTGGTCTGGCAGACCCCTACGCCATCAATGTGGTCACCGCCTGTGCCGATGCCTTTGACCGCGTAGGCTTACCAGAAGGCCGCTATCATCTGGCGCATGCCGCCCTCTATCTTGCCACCGCACCCAAGTCAAATTCAAGCATGGCATTTTTTGATGCCCTTGCCTCAGTGGAAAAAGAAGACGCGGAAGTTCCCAACCATTTAAAAGACGGAAACCGCGACAACGAAGGCTTTGGTCACGGTGACGGCTACCTCTACCCCCATGCCTACCGCGACCACTGGGTTGCCCAGCAGTACCTTCCCGATGCACTGGTCGGCAGGGTCTTTTACACGCCGTCAAGTCAGGGCTACGAGGCAAAAATCCGTGATGACGTTCTCAGCCGTCGGGAAATTCAAATCGCCCGTATTCTGGAAACAGCAAACGGTGATGAGGAAGCCGCGCAAAAAGCATGGGAAGACAGTCAGGTAACCGGCTCCAAAAACTACATGGGTGTGGGTAAGAAAAAAGAATCTTCCGAATTTTTTGCAAACCCCATATCAGAATGGTGGATTAACGCCCACTTTAAGGGAGCAGGAAAGAATCAAAAGGCGGAGCAGCTCACCTTTACCCCAAAAGACGAGCGCAAGGAATCCGCACTGGACAAGGCCGACAAATCCTGGCGCAGCCGTCTGGACTCAAACCGGGCGGAAATTCTGCTTTCTGTACGAAAGACCATGACCAGCCTTGCAGATTTGTCCCGCCACCACCGCTCCCTTATTTGGAACGCAGACGACGGCCTCTTGCTATGGGAAATCGCCCGCAAAACACCAGAGGGAGTCACCTGCGGACTCTGCCGCAACGAAAAGGGAAAGGCCATTCTGGAACAGTACGGGCGTACTCTGGGAGATTTGGACAAGCCCCTCTTGCTCTGTCGTCCCCAGACCACGGAACAATTCCTTACGCCACAGGTTTTTACCGAAGTCTTAAATCAGTTTCAGTACAAAGGTGCCATTTTTGACCGGCTCTTTTTCCGGGACCCCTTTGTTTCCAGCGAATCCATTGACGCACTGGCCCAATCCTTTAAGGATGCGGCGTCTTTCCAGCGGCGGTCAAAAGGACTTGCCTTTACCGATGAGGCAATCAACGAAGAAGACCAGACCAATGCAGACAGCCCCCTTGCGCCAAACTGGAAGGCAGTCATCTCCCAGCGCATTCCCGCCCACGGGCAAAGAATCAGCGACCTCATCCGCCGGCAGGTACTCAAAAACAGCAGGGAAAGCAGTTTTCAAGATATGCTCTCCAAGATGGAGCAGGCAGAAAAGGAATTCTTTGGTGACAAGGAAAATTCCCTCTTCAACTGGAACACAGGCACCATTCAAAAAGCCTTCCAAAAAGCAGGTCTTAAAGTCACCGCTGCCGCACAAACACTGGAAGAAAAACGCCGCATCACCAGTCAGGAAATCGCCCGCTGGTTTGATACAGGTACAAGCGCATACGGAGCAAAAATGGCAGAGGCACTAGGAAGCGAAAGTCTCGCTCAACTCGCCTCCCTCCTCTCCGCCGCCGCCACAAAATCCCTTTTCAGCTGGCAGACAGAAATCGCATTCATCACCGTTGAGGCATAATCCACTGTATTTCACAGGGCAAACGCATTATAGATATCGTACTTGCATATCGGCTGGACAAAAGAAATGTAGTTGCAGCAAAAAGGCTACCGTTGCAGCGTGTCAAGCAAGCCCCGCGGTTGA
>CAKZZO010000132.1 GCA_937885175.1 uncultured Treponema sp.
CGTGCAACCTACGGATTCGAAGTCCGTTGCTCTATCCAGTTGAGCTACGAACGCATTCTTTCGGTTACTCGTCCCAGCAGAGCGGGAGGGTGTCTGGTGGGTTTCGAACCCACGACAGCCAGATCCACAATCTGGAACTCTACCGCTGAGCTACAGACACCATGTAACTGACAGGGATTATAATAGCAAAAATCTGTGTAAAGTGTCAATATGGGTAAAGAGGAAAATATTGATTTTTCTTGTGATTGACCACGAAAATGTTTGCTGATACCCTATACAAAGAAGGCATATGTTTTTTGGACACTGTCTGGCTGACGATAAAAAAAAGTTTCTTTTTCTCCTCTGCGCTTTTTCCTTTGGGCTGGCAGGGCTTTTTTCTCAATCCGTAGAAAAAACGGAGCGTTCGTCTGATGCTGCCGGTTCAATTGTCTTTGATGCGGCAAAACTGCCTGACTTTAAGGGTGACAAGGCGGTTTCGCTCTTTGATTATGCTTTTGGCGACAATCAGGTGGAGTTTCTTGCCCAGGGCTATTGGCAGAGCACGGTGACAGGTAGTGCGGCCTATTCCTTTGGCTTTGGCACTAATCCCGGCTTTTCCCTGTCTACGCCGGTTTTTGCCCAGAAAGTTGACCTGTCTCTTTGGTTCATGCTGAATAAGCACTGGTATTTTGAGGCGAGCTTTGCCGACCACTTTAAGCGGAATACGGTTGCCGCAGGCTATGTGGGCGATGGAGTGGTAAAGGCGGTTCGCGTTTCAAACCGGGGAATTGCCTTTCCTTCTATATATTCTGTTGATGATGTGAGCCGTGGTATTGGCGGGGGAGAGAATCAGGCGCCGGGAATTTTTGCTCATTTTTCTGGCGACAGGTGGCAGGCTCATGTTGTGGCCCGCTATGACATGCTTAAAAGCGAAGAGAAGACCTGGTATGGAAAGAATGCCGTCTCCACGAACAATATTCCGCTTTCCCGCTTTATGACGGGCCTTCAGTTTGTCCTTCCCTCTCCAGAAGCAGTGTCTGCGGTAAAAGACGTGTATGTGGAAAGTACATCTGGTTCCTATCGGGATGCTAATGGGCGGACTTACAAAAAACTTGCGGCTTCTCAATACCTCCTGCTTCCCCATTCATATACGGTGCTGCTTTCAAAGGATGCTGGCTCATCCCGACAGAATGAGGGGCTTCCTGCGGTAGCCATTGCCTTTTCTTCGCTGGGGGCGGATGCCGTTGCGGCCTCTGCTGACCAGATGGTAAAGGACGTAAAGGACTGGTTCAAGGAAGGTGGCGTTGATGTGGAGCAGTATTTCTTTGATGTGCGCACGGATGCTGCTTCCAGTCAGTTTGTGGGAGCCATTAACGGCGAACGGATGCTTTTTGTCCAGCATCCCGGGGGATTTTCACCCTTTACAGCTTCCTATCGCTATGATGCGGGGGTGACGGCTGCCACGGACGCTGCCATTGCCTCTCAGTATGCGGAGACAAACAGCAGGGAATTTGGCGTTCTTTTGGGAAATGATGAACTGAATTTTGTGGTGAAGGATTTTTTTGCCCTTGACCATACCTATGCCGATGTCTACCTCTCTGACCTTTCGGGAAGTGACCTGCGAAATCCTAGGCTGCGCTATCCTCTGGCAGAAAAGGATGCGGCGGTGTATCTGGGCTACAGTCAAAAAACTGACTTGATTCTGAAAGTGCGCTCCTATACGGCGGTAAGCCGATTTGATATTGGGACTGATGCGGTGCCGGGAACGGTTCGCGTCTATAAGAACGGCATTTTGGACGGCGGCGCCCAGTATGACAGTCAATCAGGCTCCATTACCCTTTCCACGGCGGTTGCGGCCTCTGACCATATTTACGCCACTTGGTACAAGGACAGCGAGGCTGCGGACAGCGGAGCCTTTGCGGGGGCTGCAGGATTTGAGTATCATCCTACAGAAAAACTGAGTGCTGATTTGTCTACGGCGGCTCGGTGGACTTATGCAGGCGGAAGGAAATTTGCCGATGCCCAGTATGCTGCCCCTGGCTATGCTGCCCTTGCAAGCAGAGTCAAATACAGCGGAGCGGAAGTGACGCTTTCAAATACCATGGCGGCCTCAGTGGAGACGACGAACACAACGGGTATATACCGCATTCTTGGCATGAACGACGCAAAAACCGACACGGTCTATCTTGCAAAGAATGCAGGTCTTGCCATTCCGTCAGGTTTTACGCCTCTGCTCTCGGAGCGCAAAAACGGTAGTGATGAAATGCCTGACTCTTTGGGTGAGAACCGCACGGAATCTGTGCGTGAGGGAAGCAATGACAGCGGCATATCCGGATATGCGCTTCCCCTTTCCTGGAAAAGCCTGTCTGACAGTGGAAAAACTGCTGATTTTGACTGGGCGGGGCTTGCCGTAAGGCTTCCGGGGGTTACTGGCCTGCTGGCTTCTGCCACAACGTTTTCTATCGCGCTTAAAAATCAAAACCTTAAAAAAAGCGGCATGTCTACACCTCGGGAGTTTTCTGTCTACCTGCAGCTGGGGGTGCGGGCGGAAGACTCTCTTTCCAAACTGGCATCGGAAAATTCTGCCTCGGTGCCAACCTGGCTTGTCAGTAAGGAAAAGGCATCTGACGCAAATCCCACCGACGTAAAAGCCGCCTTTGTTCTGTCGGACTATCCTGAAAGTACAAATGGCTGGCAAACGATACGTGTTACGCTGACCGACGCTGACCGAAGCCGACTGGCTCTCTATCCCAATGCCCGCATCATAATCTGCGCAAGGGAAAACATTGATGCTGGCGAAATACTGATTGGTCCCTATCAGGCGGAAGGAGCGGGGTTTGCGCTTACGGCAAATGAGGTGACAAGCGTCAGCACGGCACAGGTGAGAGACGGAAGCCTTTCTTCTTCCAAGGTGAATGATTTGAATACGGGCACCAATTATGTGCAGAATTTTGAGTGGCGGGTCTATGACCCCCTTTCGCTTTCCATGGATGACTCCTTTACAGTAAAGGCAGACCGATATTTTAAGGCCATTGACCTGCAGGACTATGAGACCTTGTCCCTCTGGTTTAAGTATAATCCTCAGGACAAAAAGATCATTCCCGCAGCTTGCACAGCGGACTGTGAGGAAAAAGCCCTTGCTTTTCTTCTTGACCGCCCGGAAGAAGACGGCACTTTTAAGACTGCGGTAAAGGTGTCTTTTCTTTTTTCGGAACTGCCTGTGGGAGAAACCTGGCATAATCTTTCTGTTAATCTTTCCAGCAGGCGGGCGGAAATTGACGGAAGCGTAAAGGGGAGCGTAGACGTCAATACATCGGTAATCCCCGTGCGCTTTCGCGTAGAACTGAATACGGCGGATGCATCGGACAGCAGCAATAAAGTCTACTATGAGTCGGGAACTTTTTCTGTGGACGAGCTGCATGTTTCTGGCGCAAGTCCTTCGGTGGTATTGCAGGACAAGGCCCGCGCCGCATGGAAAAGAGACGGCACGGTGCTGGAAACAAATGGCTATGCAATCCTAAAGGACGTGTCGCTTTTTGCCTCAGGAAGTGGAAGCGCCACGGTCAAGACGGTTGAGCATGGAAAAAACAGCGGCACGGTGTCTTCTACGGCTCAGGCAGCCTTTACCCTTACGGAAATACGCGTTACCGGAGATGCCGCATTTTCTTCTGACTCCAGCACAGTGCTTTCTGGAGCCGCCCATACGCTTGCGACCGCCGCGCCTTTGGGAAAAGTCTTGACTTTTTCGGAAAGCTACAGCTTTAACGCAGAGGAAAAATCTCTGGAAAAAGCCGACAGCGCGGGCGTGGATTTTACGGAGTGGGGGCTGCCGGTGTCACTCAAGGCGCAGACGGCGGCTCAGTCAAATGCCTATGCCCTTAGCCAAAAGTCCGGGGCAGAAATGGGAATGAAATTCGGCATAAGTGACTGGCAGGTAAAGGCGGGTGTGGAGCAGAAACAATTGCCCTCAACAAAAGGGGTGAGCCTGCTGTCGGTGAACAATTACGGCAGGGGCTGGCTTGAAAGCTCTAAGCTTGCCTTTGACACAGGAAGTGAGTATGCCTCCCGCCGCAGCGTAAGCGGAGAAAGCTCTTTTGCCCTTTCCCTGCCATGGAAGTCTCTTACTCCCAAAATCACGCTCAAAACGGCAGGTCTCTATACCTCTTCTGCCAAGCAGACTTTTTCCGATGACAACAGCCTGGAAATCAAAGTGCCTTTTTCTTTTGACAGGCACTCTTTTTCAATTTCCTGGAAAAAGGCTGGCGGCGGTGTCAGCCTTGTTTCAAAGGGTGGCGACTACGGACGGGATATGGGAGACTTGCGTTCGTCTTATGGCGATATCCGCTGGTTTTTGAAGGCATTCCCGATTTACGATATGGTAAGTGCTTCCCTTGCCGATGACGTGCTTTCTGACTCTACGATGAATGTGGATTCCTCTGAGTCGCTCTATTACTCCGGCGTATATGAGGCTTCATGGAAGCGGGGCTTTTATGGCGGAAAGCGTGACTTGATTATGCCTTCAAGCGTAAGTCTCTCTTTTGTGCGGGATATTCGCACAGCCTCTACCAGTGCCGACCTCTATCAGATAAAAACGACGGTAGGCTACAATGCCCTCAATATCTTTGGCGTAACTGGCGTGATACCTGTTGCAACTTGGTTTGAGCAGGATGAATATGCGGCAAGTCTTTCTGGAAGCCTGAAATTGCCTAGGAGGTCGCCAGAAAACTATACAATCCTGCTTACCGGCTATGTGCAGGCGAATTTCTTTCTGACCAAGGAAAATTCCATTAAGACTGGTTTGGAGGGAAGCTTTGAAAACCGTGACAACTGGAGCGGAAAAATCACGGCGATTTGGAAACGTCTTTCATCTTATTCCCCGCTGGTAAGCGTCTACACTATCTTCCGCCCCAGCTACGACAAGAGCAAGGCAAAGCTGACCCGAACAGACAGCCTGAATCTGGGAGCATCCCGCACAAAATCTTCTCTTGCCGAAAGTGCCACGCAAAAATACAGCGCGGCATATAACCATGGGCTGGACATAGCCATAAACCGCTTTGTCACCCTGAACACCCTGGTGGGAGCGTCCTATGCCTGTACCTGGGATAAAATTGTTACGGTCACCGCCTTGCTGACACTGGGGGGCACGGTAAAATTCTAGTTCTTCATCATGCGGGCCTTGGTGATTTTTATGCTGGGATTTTTTTCCAGTTGCTTGAGGATGGCTGCTTCTACCTTGCGCTTTTTTTCTTCGCCAAAGTCAAAGAGGTCGCTTTGCTGGGGGAGGGAAGAATCCTCCACGTTTTGGGCGGCAACTCCCAAGAGCCTGATGCCCCGTCCGCTTTCATATTTTTTGTAAAAAAGTGCTTTTGCCCGTTCAAACATGTCGTCTACGGAAGAAAAATCCCGGTCTTTTGTTTCCTGAATGCTTACGGTGGTAAAGTCTTCGTAGCGGATTTTAATTCCGAGAGCGTGGCTCCGTACTTTTTCCCTGAGCAGACGGAACATTACGGTATAGCAGAGTTCCAGCAGGGCGGTGTCTATGGCATCCCTGTCCGCAAGGTCGTAGGCGTAGGTGCTTTCCGAACTGATTGAATGGGTTTTTGCGGGAAGAAAGGTGTCGTTTTCAAGGCCACGGACTGTGTTGTAGAGAAAAGTACCTCCTGCAGGTCCCATGAGCCCGGTAAGGAAAGCGAGGGAATGGCGGTGGATTTCTCTGGTGCTGCGTAATCCTGCGTCATTGAGGCGGATGAGGGATTTTTTACCGATGCCCCATACTTTTTCCAGCGGCAGGCTGAGCATAAAATCTTCTTCGCCGCCAAAGGGAACGATAAAAAGCCCGTCTGGTTTTTGCAGGCCGGAAGCGATTTTGGCAAGATACTTGGACGAGGCGATTCCCACGGAGACGGTAAGCCCTGTTTTTTCCTTTACTTCCGCCTTGATTCGTCTGGCTGTCTCGTCAGGGGAGCCAAAAAGCCGCTCGGTGCCAGTTAAATCAATAAAGGCTTCGTCCACGCTCATCTGCTGCACGTCAGGGGAATAATTGCGGAAAATCGCCATGACTTCCTGGGATTTTTCGTGGTAGCGTTCCATACGTCCGTGCACGTAAATGCCATTGGGGCAAAGGCGGACGGCCTGGGCAAGGGGCATGGCAGAATGTACGCCGAATTTTCGTGCCTCATAGGATGCTGTGGACACAACAGAACGGCGGTCTCCTGGTTTTCCGCCTACGATAACTGGCTTTCCCCGCCAGTCAGGGTGGTCAAGTTGCTCTACGGAAGCGAAAAAAGCATCGAGGTCAACATGAAGAAAAATACTCTGCATAGTCATTTCCCCGTTATCATAAAGGCGTGGCTTTCTTTTCGGAATACATTTTCTTTGTCGGTGGCATACCATGCGGTGACAAAGACATTTGCGGCATCTTTTATGTCTGTTGCGTAGTCAATCGTAATGGTGCGGGGCGGATAGTCAGGGATGGTAAAAAATGCCGTCTTGACTTCTTCGTTTACCGTGTAGTCATAGGTGGAATCGTAGAGGGGAATGCTGCCTTCTGATGAAATGACGGCTTCATATTTTAGCACGTCTTCTTTGGAGGTGATGGTCACGTGCTGGGTTGTCATGCCCAAAAATTCCGTCTTGTCTGTGGCGATACGAAAGGTGTATTGATTTTCATTGATGATTTCCGGCTTTTGCTCCACCTGCCTGTTTCTTATTCGGTTTGAAAGCGAGGTCAGCGTGACGACGGAAATCAAAAGCAGGGTGACCACGATGCCTGTGGTGATGCTTCCCTGTATGAAGATTTTTTTAAGGGAGAAACGGTTTTCTACCAGAGAAATCTGCAGGCGGACAATCATTCTAATCCACATAATCAAAAAGGGAAAAATCAGCATGGCAAGAAAGAGGTTGAGCAGGGGAGTGCCAAAAACCAGCTGCTGTAGATTCTGGGGCAGGGCGTAGCGGGTCAGTTGATAGATATAGGGTACGGCGGGTGCCAGCATGAGCAGTACGGAAAGAATGAGCGGCACGATTCTGACGGATTTTCTCGCCACGTAAATGCAGAGATATTCAATCATAAAGGTCAAAAAGAAAATCAAGTCCAGGGTGCTGAAGATGAATACATTGCTGATTCCAATCAGGTAGATAAAGTAGCCGTGGGTAAACTGAACGGAATATACGCGGAAAAATTCCTGAATGCCGAAGAAAATTGCATTGAAAAAGAGCGCGAAGAGCAGTTTTATGCCGAACTGCATGACGGGAGATGCCTTTGCCAGCAGGGGAATGAGTCGGCAGAAAGCCTGTCCCAGATAGAGGGAAAGAAAGGTTATGGCTATCGTCAGCGGAATGAAAAACCATGAGCGCATGAAGTCTTTCTTGTAGTCCTCGCCATTTTTGCCCTTAAAGGTTGACGTACAGAGCAAGAGCAGGAGCATGGTGCCCAGAATAAGGGAAAATCCAAAGAAGAAGGATTCCCCAATCCAAAAATCCCTGCCCAGAAGGTGAAAAAAGAGGTAGTGGCTGTCCCAGGTTGCCGAGTATTCCTTTGTGTACTTGCTGGCAAGGCTGTTGAGTACGGACAAATCGGGCCTGACGGGAAAGACCATGCTGATGGCAGGAATGTTGTTGCTGATAAAGGCATTCATGCGGCGGTTACTGGGCAGGAGTCCCAGCCGATAGAGGGATGCAAATTTGTCTGCGTAGGAATAGGCGGTTTTTGTCTCGATGCAGGCTGCAGAAAGTTGCCGTGTAAGCCAGAGGGGGGCGGTGCGGCTTATGTTTCCAATGTGTATTTCAGTGACGGGCTGCTCTCCAAATCCAACCACGATTGCCGCGCTTCTTTCTGCATCTTCAAAGGTGCGGGCAAAGACTTCAGTGCCGGTAAAGGTGAGGGGAAGCCCCACTGAGGAATGTTCCTGGGCGGAAAGGAATACAATGCAGTCGCAGGTGCGGGGATTTTTGTCCAGCTGCGTAAGGAAGGTAAGGACGGAATCCAGATAATCGTAGGCATCTTCCTGAGTGAATGCGTATATGAGCAAGTCTCGCTGGTTTTCTGTGGAGACAGCGGACAGACGGTTTTTTCTGGGTGAAGACGGCTGTTCTGCGTTTTTGGGAAAATAAACGAGTATGTTGTAGGGAAACTGATCCTGTGACGTGACGGAAAGAGGCTCGCTCACCGTGTCGAAGTCTTTTTTTTTCATCAGCGTTTCCAATGCGACTGAAAGAGGCAGTCCTCGCACTGGAATGGAAAATGCCGGCATGAGGGTCAGTATGAAGATGAAAAAACACAAAGGCTTGGCTCGCATTGCAATGCCAGTATAGTACATTTGTGCAGTCTTTACAATGAGACTTCCTTCATATATAATTATACGATACGGGAGCGACTATGAGCGGAATTGAAAAAAAGTTTGTCCTTAACTTGCCTCTAAAGGTAATCCTTACGGAATCAGGAACGTCTCACTTTATCACGGCGAATAAAAAACTCTTGCGCTTTAAGCTTGCCGACAATACGGAAGAATACGGCATTTCGCTGAATCCTTTTTCTCCCCAGTCAATTCAGAATATGATTCTGGTGGACTATATTTCTAAGATTGAAATTTCCATGTCTGAATTTGTTTCCTCCCGGCAGGAAATCATGGACTTGTCCAAGGTGATTGTCTATTCGCTGCTCTACAAGCAGTTTGACCGTCAGGTTTTTGCCGAAATCATTCAGTGTGACTGTGTAAAGAAGCATAACCGTTCCAATCCTTCCCAGTTGATTGATGACCGCACCCATTTAAGTGACAATCAGCTGCGCCTGCATCTGGCAAACAAGGATGCTGCCATTCAGGCTGCCCGCAAAGAAATCCTTGACCCCATATGGAAGTCCATCATGGAAAACAAGGAATTCTCTCCTGAGGAAAAAAACATCTATCTTTTGATGACCGAAAAATTCCTCAACCGCCTGAGCCTGATGAACTGGTACATCATCACCAAATTTTACAAGGCGGACGGATTTGCCCAGATGACCATTGCCATTCGTCATCTTCTGGCAGAATACATGGATAAGTCAAAAGTTGCCGAATATATTTCCATTCTGGTGATGGAACTGGCCTTGAACAGCGAAAACACCAATATGAAAAAAGAAGCCCGCAACATGTATGGCGGCATTGAGGATACGGATGCCATGATTTATGACCCGGAAGTGCGTGAAAAAATCGTGGCGGAACTAAAGCGAAAGCATGAACTGGTCTTCCTCTCATGGAAACTGGGCGGCGGTTCAACGGCAATCGGTAAGCAGGGGCGCTTGCAGATAACCCTTTACAACAAGGATGATGAATTTCAGGAAATGAAAGAAACGATTGAGTCAAAGTCTTCGGCTGACTTGAACCGCAAGAGTCTGATTGACTTTTATCGTGAACTTCCTGACGGCGAGCAGAGCACTGATCTGGGAATGTACTATTTTTCTTATCTTGACGATGCCTGTAAAAAAGTGAACGTCAAGTTTGAGTCAATCGTAAACCAGTTCTCTGCCAGTGACTTGACGGTTATCAATCTGGTCTTCAATTTTTAGGATGTTTCGTGGCAAAGTATTTTTCTTTTTTGCTTGTGCTGATTACGGCTTTCTCGTTTTTTTCCTGTGCGGATGCAGAACCGGAACTGATTCTTGCCAGTGCATCCGCCGTTTTTGACTATGCCGATGACTCCAGTCTGCCCCAGACGTGTTTGGCGGTGTTTGTGCAGATGGATAGCGAGGTGCAGCGGGCTGAAAGGCTGGAGATGGAAAACCGCGACACGGGCTACAACTGGCAGGTTTCCTCTCCCAGGCTTTTTAAAAACGGTGAAAAACAGTGGGCATGCTACACGAACCTGCAGCCGCCGGCAAACGAATCGCTTCCCACAGGGGTGTATGATTTTCGCTATGTTGATGCTGCGGGTGAGGAAGCCACGTCTTCTTTTATCGTCAATTATCCGGCTGCCTTGCTCAATTCAAAAGCCGGCGATGTGTCTTCCCTGCTTACTTCGGTAACGGAAAACCTTGCCCTCTTCGACAAGAACAAGGTGCTTATTTTCTTTGGCAAGACGAGGAGCAATTGGAATAGCAATTCCTCAATTCTGCGGGATTTTAATGGTGCCGTTACCAAACGCCGCTGCCTTTCCGCAGACAATAACCGCGTTGTCTGCATGATGCCTGAGGAATCACTGTTTGAAAAACAGGCGGCAAACACTGAAACTGAGGATGACGATTCCGATGACAACTGATACTAGCCCCGCTGAGACAATCGCACATGAAAATTCCTCTTTCCGCCGGGAAATACGTACTTTTGTGCTCCGTTCGGGGCATTTTACCAACGCTGAGCGGAAATTTTATGAAGAACTGCACGATACTTATTGTATTCCCTATGCAAAAAGCCCCCTTGATTATGAGCAGGTCTTTGGGAACAAGCATCCCGTGGTAGTGGAAATCGGCTTTGGTATGGGAAAGGCCACTGCCCTTATCGCTGAGGCAAATCCAGATATCAACTATATCGGCATAGAAGTACACAAGCCTGGCGTGGGAAAACTCCTTGGTGAAATCAAAGAACGGGGCCTGCAGAATCTGCGCATTATTGAGCACGATGCCATGGAAGTGCTTGCCGATGGTGAGATTGCAGACCAAAGCGTGTCGGCCTTTCACATTTTCTTTCCTGACCCCTGGCAGAAAAAACGCCATTGCAAGCGTCGTCTGCTTCAGCGGCCTCGCACCGATTTGCTTGCAAAGAAACTCATGCAGGGCGGCTACCTTTACTTTGTGACTGACTGGCTTCCCTATGCCCAATTCGGTCTGGAAGAACTGACGGCTACCCAAGGATTGAAAAACAAATATGCAGGCTTTGCTCCCCATCAGGAATGGCGGCCGGAAACCCGTTTTGAACAGAAAGGCTTGGACGCAAACCGCGTGATAAAAGAACTCCTGTTTGAGAAACTATAAATCTTAGCCTACTTTGAGGAGGAAAACAATGAAAAAAGCATGGAGCATACCCGCTGTTTTTATTCTATCTGTTGCTGTTGCGCTTTTCGTGGTGTCCTGTACTTATGAAGGTGACACTATAATCAACCTCAAGGGGGCGGAAGAAGAAAGCACGAATTTCATCTCTGAAGCCCTTGCCGTCATCGCGCCTGGCGAAAAGGAGTCTGGCTCAATGAGCGTGCGTTTTTACGAAGGGGATTCCTACATTCCCTATGTGCCTTTGCAGTATTTTTTTGAGCAATACATGAAATACAGTGTGGTTTCGGCTTCTTACGCAAATGATGAATACCGCTACACCATAAAAGACAGTGTAAACGGCAACAAAAGATATTATGTAGTGGTTAACAAAAAATCAGACACAATCACTATTCCGGCCTTTACAGGTTTGCTGGAAACAAATGAAAGTAACGAAGACACTTCTTTTCTTAGCAAAATGTTTTTAATAGTTTCTAAATTCATGGGAGAAAATACACGCACATTTAATCTTGCAAAATATGGATTCAAAGTGTATGGAAGCTATGATGATGTCTTTGTTCCCCTCTGTATTCTTTCAAATATTTTTTCCTCATTACGATACGAACGATATTTTTACAACGGAAAAGCCGTCTATCAGACTAGTCATGATGGCAATATTTATTATGACAGCTCAAAAGGATATGTTTCATTTTATGAGAGCGACTGGTTCAAGGATTCAGCGGGAAATTTAAAGGAACGGCCGGAAGCCTTAATCGACTATTCTTACAATCTCCTTCGTTTTACCCACGACTATCTCTACGGACATTCCGGCTACTACGGATTTGCAGATGACGGTAACGGCTATCCCGTTGAGACAACAGTTGCAGCAGCCGATGCACTTGATTTTGACCAGATGATGATTCAGTATGCAGGCGATGTCCGCACTCTGCTCCTTTCTTCCTCCTACAAAGATTACATTACAGGCCTTACGGCTCTTTTTTTCATGGTTTATGGTGACGTCCATACAGGTATGACTGCTAAACAGGACTTCATATCGGTTAATGACATGATAACTAATTATGGCACAGCCTTTATCTACAGCAAAAAATTATTAATGCAGTCAGCAACCGAAAAGCGTTTGACTGAATGGCGAAAAGCGGCAAGGTCTTCAAACTCTTCCCCTGTTACATATATTCCAACGATTTCTGGAACCACAATTCCTTCTTTTGAGGTAATTGACAGTAACAAAACAGCCATTATCCGCTTTGACCGCTTTAACGTTGACTCCGCTGGCTGGAGCGCATATTATAACGGCAGTCCTTCGGCAAATCCTGACCCGGCTACAGTTACGCTTCCAGATGACACAATCGGCATTTTCTACAAGGCCTTTTATGCCCTTGAAAACGATGAGAATTATAAGAACAGCGTAAAGAATGTAGTCATCGACATTTCCTGCAATGGCGGTGGTGACAGTGATGCCTTGAATTTTGCCCTTGCCTGTTTGCTTGATCCTCAGAGTGCTTCCATGCTTGAATACGATGTAATAAGCGGTGGCAAAAAAACATATACGGCCTACTGTGATTTGAACCTGGACGGAGTAATCGACAGCAATGACAAAAAGAAAGACTATAATTTTGCTGTTTATACCTCTTTGCTTTCATTCTCATGCGGCAATATCATGCCTTGCATTTGCAGCGACAAGGGCATAAAAATAATCGGACAGAGAAGTGGCGGCGGCTCTTGCCTTGTACGACATGGCTGCACGGCTGACGGCTTTCCCTATCAGTATTCCGGAACCTTGCGAATTTCTCACAGCGACTGGAGCAATGTGGAAGACGGGGCTGCCATTTCTGAGGGCGGAGAAATCCCTGCGGACGAAAACATGTACGATGATGATGTGCTTATCGCTGTTATGAATAATCTCTTTGGGGAATAGAAGAAGGATTATGGAAAAAATAATCGACCCCATGGACAGCCGGGGCTTTGTCCTTTTGTCGGACTATGTGCCGGGAATCATTCAGGAAATCAGGTATTTTTCCACCTACAACTTTATCGGCGAGCGCATTTCAGGCTACGAGGAGCCCTGCGCCATTGTGACCCGAGAGGCCGCCCGCGCCCTGCAGAATGTGGCGGCAGAACTGAACGCCCAGGGCTTTCGCCTAAAAATCTACGATGCCTACCGGCCTGCCTGCGCAGTAAAGCATTTTGTCCTCTGGGGGGTAGACGACCTTGACCAGCGCATGAAGCCTTTTTTCTACCCTGACTTGGAAAAACAGGAACTTTTTGAAAGGGGCTATATCGCCAAGCGTTCCAGCCACAGTCGGGGAAGCACTGTGGACTTGACCCTCTTTGACATGCAGACGGGAAAAGAAGTGGACATGGGAAGCCCCTTTGATTTATTCAGTCAGATTTCTCACCCGAATTACAGGGGCATAAGCGATGAGCAGTACGAAAATCGTATCTTCCTGCAAAAAGCCATGGTAAAGGGCGGCTTTGATACGCTGGACTGCGAGTGGTGGCATTTTACCCTGCATGGCGAGCCTTACCCAGACACTTATTTTGATTTTCCTGTCTCGTCAAAAAGTATTAACAATCGTCCGTGATAATGGAGGTTTTTTATGGACATACAATACCTGCTTTTTTTGCAGAATTTCCGTAACAGCATCAATGATGCGCTCACTCCCTTTATGGAAGGAGTGTCGGCCTTTGCCGTAGACTATCTGATTTTGTTTGCGGTCTTTTACTACTGGAATGTGGACAAGCGAAGGGGGCTCTACACCCTCGTGTCCTATTATTTCTGTATGTTGATTACGCCGCTGGTAAAACTGACGGCATGTGTCTACCGCCCCTGGATTCGTGACAGCCGCATTATTCCTGCGGGTGACTCCATAAGGACGGCAACAGGCTATTCTTTTCCCAGCGGACACACAACAACAGCGGCTCCCCTTGCAGGCGGCATGGCAGTGAATACCTGGAGTAGTGTCCGTACTCGCCCCCTTTCCTTTGTCTTCGGACTTTTTATCCTTTTGACGGTCTTCTCCCGCAACTACCTTGGAGTGCATACACCGCAGGATGTCTGTGTGGGCTTACTGGTCTCCTTGTGCGGTCTCTTTGCGGCGGCAAAACTCTTTGCCTATTTGGACTTGCACCCTGAAAAAGAAAACTGGTTTTTGCTGGGCGGATTTTTCTTCTGTGTCCTTGCCCTTGTCTACATTACCTGTAAGTCATATCCCATGGATTACACGGCGGAAGGAAAACTGCTGGTAGATCCGCAGAAAATGATGAATGATGGCTATGGAGACATTGGCAAGACTCTGGGCTTTATCATCGCCCGTTTTGTGGAGAAAAACTGGATTCAGTTTCAGCCCCTTAAAAAAGGCTGGAAAAGCCTGCTCATCTGTCTTGTCGCCCTTGTTCCCATGATTTTGCTCAAGCAGTATTTCCGTCCGGTTCTTACTCACGCATTCGGCTCTCACTGGGGAAAACTGCTCTTTTCCATTGTCTACACCTTCTACTACATTGCACTGGTGCCGCTTGGATTAAAACTCTTGCAAAGGCGACAGGAATAAGCATGGCAGATTTGTTTGACATAGACGAGACCGCCCGCATTTCAGAGCTTGCGACGCTCATAAAAAAATATCAGGACTCATACTATAACGGCGAGGGAGAAATTCCTGATGCGGAATTTGATGCCCTTTGGGACGAACTGAAAGGCCTTGACCCCACCAATCCCGTGCTGCTTCGTGTGGGAGCTGACTCTGGCAATTTTGCCAAACGGGAACACGTCATGCCCATGGGAAGTCAGGAAAAGGCGGCTGACCCGGAGCAGTTTTTGGCATGGGCAAAAAATCATGCCTATGACGAGTATCTTGTGGAATACAAATTGGACGGTGCTTCGCTAGAGCTCCAGTACCTGCACGGTGAATTGCAGCATGCGGTGACTCGTGGAGACGGCAGGATTGGCGATGACATTACGGCAAACGCAAAAAAAATGCAGGGAGTGCAGTCGGCCCTGTTTGCCAGTGACGGAGCAAGGGTAGACTTTACCGGCGGCATTCGGGGTGAAGTGATTATGACCCACACCGTACACAGCCAGTATTATGCGGATAAGGCAAATTGCCGTAATGCCGCCAATGGCCTGATGAAGCGAAAGGACGGCAGCGGAAGCGAACACTTGTGCCTGATGACCTATGATGCCCTTGCGACTGAGGGGCAGAGTCCCTTTGCCGATGAAGAGGACAAAATGCTCTGGCTCAAAAGCATGGGCTTTAAGACCTCGCCCCTAAAAATCTGTAAGACAGCCCAGGACGTAATTGACTATCGGGCAGAGGTCATGGAAAGGCGAAAAAACTTGGACTACGACATAGACGGACTGGTCATCAAGGAGCGGCTGATTGATTTGGCTGACGCAAGTCGTGCCCGTCCTGACCGGCAGATTGCCTTTAAATTCAGCCTGGAAGAAGCGGTTTCCATTCTGCGGAAGGTGGAGTGGAGCGAGTCAGGCGCAACCTACACGCCTGTGGCGATTTTTGATGAAGTGCAGTTAAACGGAACGACGGTGCAGCGCGCATCCCTTGCCAATCCCGACACGATTCGTAAGCTGGGCGTAAAAATCGGAAGCCATGTAGTTGTCGTTAAGCGGGGAGAAATCATCCCAAAGATTGAGGCTGTGCTGAGCGAGGATGGGGGAGCGGCAACAAGCCCCGTTCCTTTTCCCCGTGTGTGCGCTACCTGCGGAAGTTCCCTGGTGGATGACGGCAGCCGCCTTTACTGCCCTAATAAGAATTGCTCCAAGCGCATTTTGCACCAACTCCTCAAATGGATTAGCGTCATCGACATTCGTGACCTGGGTGAAACGCTGATTACCTCCCTCTTTAAAAATGGCCGTGTCTCTTCCATTTCCGACCTGTACACGCTTACGGTGGAGGAGTTAAAGCCCTATTTCTTAAACGAAGAAAGCGTGGACAAAAAGGACTCTTTGGGTGCGCAAAAAGTCTACGACTCCATACAATCCCATCGGACGGTTTCTCTTGCACCCTTTATCGCAGGCTTTGATATTGAAGGCATTGGCGAAACCATGGTGCAGAAACTGGTGGACGCAGGACTCAATACACTGGAAGAGCTTTTGACCGCCCCCGCAGAAAAAATTGCCGCCGTCTACGGCTTTGCGGACATTACGGCAAAAGTGCTGGTGACAGGACTGGCTGAAAATGCTGAGGAAATGCGGTCTCTTGCTGCGGCTACAATACGTCTGCAGGAGGGCGGGGCGGTTGGAGAGTTGGCGGGAAAGTCATTCTGCTTTACCGGAGAGTTGCGTACGATGAAGAGAGCCGATGCGGAAGCCCTGGTCAAAAAGGCGGGAGGTTCATACAAGTCCAGCGTCACCAAGGATTTGTCTTACCTTGTCACCAACGACACTTCAAGCGGATCAAGCAAGAACCAGAAGGCGGCAAAATTCGGCATTCCCATTATCAACGAAGAAGCGTTTTTACAGCTGGTAGGAAGGTAGTATATGTCACTGACACAATTTTCTGATTTTGGAACAAAACTTTGCGGCGAGTCCGGTATTCTGCAGTTGATGGATGATTTGGGAAAGCCCCTCCCCAAAGACATGCCGTCTTATCAACTCGGTGGCGGAAATCCTGCGCAGATTCCAGAAATAGCAGACATGTACCGCGCCCAGATGGAGCGGATTCTGGCAAATGGCAGGGAATTTGATGACATTATCGGCCGCTACGATGCGCCACAGGGCAGAACTGAATTTATTGAGGCAGTGGCATCCTATCTTTCGGCAACCTATGGCTGGAAGATTGGCCCTGAAAACGTTGCCATAACAAACGGAAGCCAGAGCGCCTGCTTTTATCTCTTCAATCTCTTTAGCGGAAGCTTTACGGACAAAAGCGGCAGGCAGTCAAAAAAGAAACTGCTCTTTCCCCTGGTGCCTGAATATATCGGCTATGCGGATCAGGGGATTGAAAACGGTACGTTTGTAAGCATTCCCAGTCACTTTGAAACATATGAGGACAACACTTTTAAGTATCACGTGAATTTTGAGCTTTTGGAAAACTACCTTAAAAAGCATGATGATGTTGGCGCCATGTGCGTAAGCCGTCCGACCAATCCCACGGGAAATGTCCTTACGGATGAGGAAATCCGCCGTCTGGCAGCCCTCGCCGAATACTACGACATTCCCCTTTTTGTGGATAACGCCTACGGCTTACCCTGGCCCCACATTATATTTACGGAAAATGCCACGCCGCTTTGGAATGAGCACATTGTCCTCAGCATGAGCCTGAGCAAAATCGGGCTTCCGTCGCTGCGTACAGGCATTATCATTGCAAAGAAGGAAATCGTTACCGCCCTCAGCAATCTGAACGCCATCGCAGCCCTTGCAAGCGGTTCGCTAGGTCAGGCTATTGCCACTCCCCTGATAAGGAGCGGAGAACTTGTGCGGACGGCAGAAAGGGTAGTGCGGCCATTTTACAAGGAAAAATCAGATGCATCAGTGGGCTGGATTAAAAAATACTTTGCCGGCAGCAACTTTGCCGTGCACAAAAATGAAGGCTCGATTTTCCTCTGGCTTCTGATGCATGATTTGGCTCTGCCAACCAAGGAATTCTACCATATCCTAAAATCCCGCGGCGTTATTGTTGTTCCGGGTGAATACTTTTTCTTTGGAAATACAGATGACGGTTCTACGCCGCTTGTGGAAGAGCACCCGCATTATTCCAAGTGCCTCAGAATAAATTATGCCCGCCCCGCCAAGGAGGTGGAAGCAGGCATAAGAATCATTGCAGATGAATATTTCAAGCATCAGAAATAATCCGCGGGTTCAAGGGGCGCTTAGCCCCTTCTTTCATTAGAACTGGTACTTTGCGCCAATCGTTGCAAAAGAATTGTGCTTCCAGCCGTTAAACTCGCTGTCTTCATCCTTGCTCCAGATGAAAAGACCGCTCAAAGAAAGGTCGAATCCGTCAAAGATGTTGCGGGAGATTTTTGGCATGACAATGACATCGCTGCGCTCAATGCCCCAGATTCCCTTTAGGTCAAGTTTTGTCTTTTCGTGATCCCAACTGTCGGTAATCGCCACAACGATTTTGTTGTTGGAGGCATGGCCGCCATTGTAGTCCACATCATATTTTTTAAGGGAATAGGTGTATGCACCGCCCAGATAGGTCAGCTTTTCGTCATCCAGTTTGTCGTATTTCAGCGTATAGCTTCCCTGATTCTGCACATTCAGGTTTACGTTGTGAATCGGCAAATCAATGTCAAAACCGGCCAGCCATGCAATGCTGTTGTTGCGTACCCAGGGATCGTCACCAGCGGTATCTGCGGTGAGATTGTAGGCAAATTCTGCACGGGTGTTGAATCTCCAGAGTACGGTGGCTGCTTCCAAACCGAAGATGTTTACGCGGTCATAGGCAAGGGTGGGAAGTGAAGGTGTAGATGAGGTCAATCCCATTGCTTCAGCGGCAGCCTTTGTCGCAGGATTTGCCAGCAGCCCGGCAACAACCTGTGAGTTTACAAGGCTTTCTACGTTTGCAGAAACCTGCTTGTAGTGACCATAGTAGTAACTTGCACCCAAATCCACCTGACCAAGCGTAAAGGTTGTGCGTATACCTGCCTGACTGTACTTGATTTTGTTTGTATCAGGGTACAAGTCGTCAGCACTGAATGAGGCATAGTCTACGGCAGAACTTGGGTTTGCAACGAGTTGCTGTGCAATAATGCTTTTCACATTGCTTTCAAGGTTTGTCATGGATTCTGGTTTCCATGCTCCCTTTGATGCGTAGCGGTCGCCTGTCATCGTGGGCGTGTAAACGCCTTCAAATTTGATGCCGCTGTTTGTCGTAAAGACGGCTCGGAACATGGGCTCTGCAATGCGGCGGTCAATGTAGTCGGGAATGATGTAGTCGGTATAGTCGTTGGCATTGAAGTTGTCCAAAACGTGGAGTTTGTCTCCCTTGCCCCAAACCACCTTCATTTTACCGGCTTCCAGCTGCAGGTTGCTGTTTACATAGACTCGGGCAGTAAATTCTTCCAGAATATCCTGCTTGAAGTCACCCAGAGAAAATTTATTCAACTTGATTTTTGCAGAAAAGTCGGTATAGGCTCCCGCATAGTCAAGTCCCAGTCTGAACATGGGGAAGACATCGGTGGGAAAGTCCTTAAAATCATAGCGGTCGCCGGCACTGTCGCGCTGGTCAACATAAACGCGGCCGTCAAAAAGAGCCTCGCCATTTACGCTGAGGGAAGTTGCAGGGGCAGAACTGCTTTCGCTGGATGATTCACCAGAGTCTCCAAAATCAAAACCAAAATCATCGGCGAATGTACCGGCAGTAAGAAAACTTGCCGCCAGCACACCGCATAAAATCTTATGCATTTTCATATTACAGACGTCCTGTTGCAAGGAAGTTTGAAGTAAAATATCCGTCGGGGAGCGGCTTGTCTACTTCAATGTTCTTCATAAGCATTGTGGTTGAGTGGTTGGTCTGCACGTTTGTCATTACATTTTCCATGGGAACATTGTAGACACGACCATTTGTACCGGGCATCTTCTTGAGTGACTTGATTTCGTTTACTTTGAGCAGTTTGCCTTTTTTGTCGTACATTTCAATGTAGATGGGGATGTAGGTATCTTTTGTGACCCATGAGATGCGGTACTGATACTGGCTTGATTTTGAGTCTTTGGGAGTAGACTTTACGACGTACAAATCCTTGAAGTTTCCCTTGTCCTCGCTTTCTTTCAGAAGTTCGTGAGTGTCGTCTGCAACTTCGCGGGTACTCATGTCGTCATAGGTAAAGTCTGTACCGACAAATGACTTGTCACCTTCAGAAGATGCTACGCGGCGGGTTGTCTTGAGTGAGGGCATGTAAATCCACTTGTCATCATCCTTTCCGTCATTTTCCTTCTGCAGGAAGTTTGTTCCCTTTACTGATGCAGGACTCAAAAACATCATTACTACGTCAGAAAGGTTGTTCTTGCAGCGGCCGTATTCGCCTACGTTACGCGTTTCTTCTACCTTGCCGTTCTTTGCAAGCACAACCTGTACCGCTGCCTTTGTAAAGTCAGGCTTCTGGCGGTCGTATGCTTTCTGCATGATTTCAGTTCCGTCAATAGCGAATGCTGCTGTACCAAGTGCAAATGCGACTGCTGCCGCTGCTAGGTTTTTCAAAAGTTTCATATAAATACCTCCAAAAATATCTTTACGCCTTATTTGTCTTCGGCGATTTTTGCTTTGTATGCGTTCCGTTCGTCTTTTGACCACATGAACTTGGGGTCAAAAGCGTTCAGAAGACCAGGAATAATCGTCATGGACAGCATTGAGCTGGTGAACATAACGACTGCCACCAAGATACCGATATAGCGCAAGATGATGAATTTGCTGAATACCAGTACCAAGAAACCTAAACCAACTGCAAGCGCATTTGTTACAATGCCCTTTCCACTGGTTTTGAAAGTTCTCTGTGCCACTTCTTCCAAATCGGCTACTTTTCCGTCAGCATCGTAACAGCGTCTGCGTTCGGCCTGATAGGTTTCCATAAAGTGAATCGTATAGTCAATGCCAACGCCAATTGCGATGGAAGAAACGATACTCGTACACAGGTCAAGGCGGATTCCCATAAAGCCCATTACCATAAAATTCAGCAGGATGACCAGTCCCAGGGGAATTGCACCGATAAGACCTGCCCAGCCGCTCTTGAAGGAAAGGGCGATGATGACAAAGACCATGGCAAGAGAGAATGCAATGCTTATCATCTGACTGTTGATGACCAGATGACTCATGGTGTTTTCAAGCGTTGCAGTTCCTGTAGGCGTTACGGTGTAGCCTTTTGGAAAATACTTTGCCACATAGTCGTTTATTTCGTCAATGAGTTTACCCGTGTCTACGGTGCTGTGGGTGCGGAGCTGCACTTGAATGCGGATGGACTTGGGGTTGGTCATGTCATCGGCAAAGGTGGTGATTTTGTCACTTGAAAGCAGGTAGAGGTACTGGGTCACCAAGTCTGAGAGTTCCTCGCGGCGGCTTGTCGGATACTTTTCTGTGGTATAGGGAATCTCGTAGTAGTTGAGGCCATCGTAGTTAAGCCGTTTTTCCAGTTCGTATACTATTTCGTTCATCGTTGCCTTTTCACCTCCGGCGTCCGTGTAGGCATCGTCCATCAGGGAAAGCAACTGTTGCATGGTGACTGGCTGGTTGAGCATCTTTGCATACTGGTCATGTTCGCCACCGACGGGAACATGCATAACCTGATTCATACGCTTGATGAAGGTGGTGAATGAGACGATTTTTCCGATTTCATCTTTGTGGTGCAGGAGCAGATAGTTCTGCATGTCGTCCACGGCTTTTAGGATTTCGGGATTGGTGAGGGAATGGTACTGTTTTGCAACTTCTGCAATTTCCTCGCTGCTGCCAAAGTCAAAGTCGTCTGAACCAAAGTCAAAGTCGCCAAATTCTGTGCCGGCTTCTTCTGCTGCGTTTTGTGCGGCAATCTCTTCTTCCGTCAATGCATCTCCGCTTACAACAAGGTACATGCTGTTTGTTCCTGCAAGGGTTCCGTCCACATAGGCCAAATCCTGACGGAATGTACTGGTGGAGGGGAAGTAGTTTACCATTGCCGTATCGACAATCAGTTTATCAAGTCCAATGCCGCCCAAAAGGAGGATTGCAATTGCAAATATTACAAGGCGAGGACGGGTGCCGGCAAAGAAACGGTAGACGGTATACAAGGTCTGACCATGCATTTCAACAGCGGTTTTGCCACCGCGGCGGAGAAGTTCACGCTGCAGGCGCAGGCGTATTTTTGCGGAAATTTTTCCCTTGTTTTTCCAGTGCTTTCCCACGTTTTTTATCGGTGTGATGTAGAGCAGGGCAGGAATGAGGGTTACTGAAAGAATCAGGGAGAAGGCAACGCCCGCAGCCGCAAAAACAGAGAATGAGCGCAGGGGGCGAAGCGGGCTGGTAACGTTGGAGATAAAGCCTGCAATCGTTGTAATTGCTGCAAGCAGAACGGCAACCCAAACATCCTTGAGGGCAAAGGCAATGGCTTTCGCATGGTTTTCCTTGGTTACTTGTCCCTGAATCTTGTCCAGACCGATGTAGTAATGCGTCATTACGTGGATGCCATAGGCTGAACCACAGGCTATCAGACAGACAGGAATCATGCTGCCGATAATCGTAAAGGGAAGCCCCAGCCATGCAAGCATGCCCACTGACCAAATGGTACTGACCAGAACCGTAATCAATGGAAGCAAGGTGCCGCTCCAAGTGTGGAATGAGAAGAAAAGAGAAAGCAAGACAATCAGGGCAACAAAGGGAATGAGTTTTATCAAGTCGCTCAGCAAGAATTCCCGTGCATCGTGAGACATGACAGGGTCACCGTAGTAGCGTACTGAAAGACCACTGCCTTCTACTGCTGCATCGCACACTTCCTTGATGTCGGCAAGAATCTTGTTCTGTACGCTGGAAGGAAGTTCATCTCCGTCTTCGGTGGATGCGGTGATGGTAATCATCATCTGTGCTGCCGTAAAACTGTCATTTACGATAACGCGGTTATACATTTCCTGCCAGTCGATGATTTTACGCTTGATGGCTTGCATGTCCGCTTGTGAGCCAGTGTATTCGCCATCTTCACCAAGAAGACTGCCCGCCTTGAGGGTGCCTTCACCGTCTTCTGAAACTTCACCACGGATAAAGTCGATGTTCGTGAGAGAGTCAATTGATTCTACATAGTCCACGTTTTCAATTTTTTCGGTGATGCTCTGAATGATGCTGATGTACTCTGGCGAAAGAATGGTGTCTCCCTTTGTTTCCAGAAGCACTCCCAGTCCCAACATGCTGCCGAAGGTATTTTCGGTTTTGAGCATGAACTGATAGGAGTCGTCATCCTTCGGCATAAAGGTACGGCTTGTATTCTCTATGCGGAGATTTTTTATCTGCAAGCCAAAAAATACTGTTATCACTGCACATAAGGCAATAACAAGCCAGGAAAACTTCAGAAGTTTTTTTGTCATTTTGATTTACCTCTCATAAAAAGTGACGCTATTTCAGTCAGTTTTTATCCTGCTCTCCTTGTATCATCTTATTATAACTCTCTTTCTCTTCCTTGGGCCACATGAATTTGGGATCAAAGGCGTTAAGGAGACCGGGGATAATCGTCATAGAGAGAGCCGAACTCGTGAACATGACGACCGCAACCAAAGCACCGATGTAGCGCAAGATGATAAAGCGGCTGAACAAAAGTACACAGAATCCCAAGCCGACGGCAATTGCATTGGTAAGAATACCCTTTCCGCTGGATCTGAAGGTGTTCTTTGTGACCACCTCAAGGATATCTGATTTAGCGCGCTCTGCACGATATGTTTCCATGAAATGAATTGTATAGTCAATACCTACACCGATTGCAACGGAAGCAATGATACTGGTACACAAATCCAAGGCGATTCCTGCAAATCCCATGACCATAAAGTTCAGGAGAATCGTAAGGGCAAGAGGAATTGCACCGATGATTCCAGCCCAACCAGACTTGAATGACAGGGAAATGATAATAAAGACCATGACCAAAGAAAGAAGAATACTCACTGTCTGACTGTTTACGACCATGCGTGTCATGGTATATTCCATTTCGCCGTTACCCGTTGCCTCCAGTTTGTAGCCTGCGGGGAAGTATTTTGCCGCATACTGCTTTGCGTCTGCTATGATTTCCGCCGTGTCATCCGTACTGTGGGTGCGGAGCTGAACCTGAGTTCTGATGGACGTAGGCATGGTCATGTTGTTTGCAAAGCGCTGAATCTGCTCGCTTGAAAGCAGGTAGAGATACTGTGTTACCAGGTCTCCCAATTCTTCGCGGCTTGCCACCGGATATTTTTCCACGTTATAGGGAACTTCGTAGTAGTTTATGCCGTTAAAGTTCACTTTTTTTGCCAGTTCATTTACAACATCTTCTACGCTTGCATATTTTCCGCCTGCAGCCGTATATGCGCTGTAAAGCATTTCAAGCCCTTCCTGTACTGTCTGCGTGGAGGCGAGTTGCCGTGCGTAGGCCTTGTTGGGGTTGTTGAAGCCTTCGATTTCCTCGTCAGTCATGGAGGGAACGTGAAGCACCTGATTCATGCGCTTGATAAAGGTAGTGAATGAGACGATTTTTCCAATGCCCTCGTGATGTGAAAGCAGGTGGTTCTGGAGTCCGTCAACGGCATGCAAGAGTTCCGCGTTTGCAATCATATTGTATGATTTTTGGGGTTCCGCTGCTTCTGTAGACTCTTCTGTGCCGAATCCAAAATCGTCTCCTGAGTCGCCAAAGTCAAAGCCGCTGTTACTGTCGTCAGAGCCAAAGTCAAAGTCGCCCGCTGCATCTCCAAAGTCAAAATCGCTTGCCACAGTACTTTCGGCACTTTCCTTTGCTGCATTTGTTGCGTCCGCTTCTTTTTCAAGACCGGTTATCAAGAAGTAGAGGGTATTTGAGCCGGCAAGATGCTCGTCCACGTAGGTGATGTCCTGTCGGAATTTGCTGGAATGGGGAAAGTAGTTTACCAGTGCGGTATCTACAATGAGTTTACGGAATCCTATCAGCGCAACGATAATCAGAATCGCTGTGGAAATGATAAGACGGGGCTTTGTTCCAGAGAAGAAGTGATAGACAGCATAAAGAGTGCTGCTTGTCGCCTCAGTTGCATCCTTTCCGCCGCGGCGCATGAGTTGTTTTTCGAGGCGGGCGCGGATTTTTACGCTCAAATGCTCTCTGCCCTTCCAGTGTTTTCCAACCTTGTCGATAGGTGCGACATACAGGAAGGCAGGAATCAAAGTTACGGATAGCAAGAGGGAGAATACAACGCCAGCCGCCGCAAAGATGGAGAATGATTTAAGCGGCATAATGGGACTGGTAACATTTGAAATAAAGCCCGCCACCGTGGTAACGCCTGCAAGCGCGACGGCAATCCAGACATCTTTAAGGCCTGCAACGATGGCTTCAGTATGCTTTTCTTTTGTAAGTTCACCCTCCACCTTGTTCAAGAAAATATAGTAGTGGGTGAGTACGTGAATGCCGTATGCAGAACCACAGGCAACGAGACAGACAGGAATGACGCTTCCGATAATCGTAAAGGTAACGCCCATAAGGCACATAATGCCCACAGACCAGACCGTAGCCATGAGAACCGTAATCAATGGAAGAACCGTGCCGCTCCATGTGTGGAATGAAAAATAAAGGGAAAGAAGAACGACCAGAGCGACAAAGGGAATGAGCAGAGTCAAGTCGCTTACCATAAAGGTAAAGCCGTTGTCGCTCAGGACCGGGTCGCCAAAATAGCGAACTTCAAGGTCGGATGCACCTGCGGCTTCTTCGCAGATAGCCTGAATCTCGTGAAGTACCCGCATCTGTTGGGTGGAGTTGAGCATCTCGCCGTTTTCAAGTTTTGGCGCCAGCGTAATCATAAGCTGGGTTGTTTTTCCGTCATCGGTGATGATGAATCGGTTGTACATTTCCTGCCAGTCAACAAGCCGCTGCTTGATTTGCTCCATGTCCTGTGCGCTTCCCGTATAGTTGTTGCCGCCAAGAATATTTTCCGCAACAAGGCCGCCCTCTCTTCCTACGATAAAATCAATGTTTGCCAGCGAATCCACGCTTTCCACGTAGTCCACTTGCTCTATTTGGTCGGTGACTTTTTGTATAATCGCAATGTATTCCGGTGTGATGATAGAGTCGCCGTTGGTTTCCAGCGAAATGCCCAGAACCATCATGCTGCCAAAATCTTCCTCAGCCTGTATCATGCGCTGATATGACTCTGATTTCTGCGGCATGTACATACGGACGGTGTTTTCAATGTTGATTTTTCTCAGCTGCCAACCAAAAAAAATGGTGATTGCAATGGCTATTCCAATAATGAGCCATGAACAGCGTAGCATTTTTTTTATCATTTTCCTGCTCCCGAGTTGCGTGGGAAAAAAAAGACTTGCTTTTTTTTCCGAAATGGTTTAATATCGGTTCAAGTAATTAAACCGATAAACCTAATATACCGTGAGTTTTGGTTTAAGTCAATAGATTTTTAAGAAATATAATGCAGTATTCCTTGCAGGCAGGACAAGTTTTCTGCTGACAGAGGTTGGATATGATTGATAGGGAAAAAATAGAAATTGCCCGGGCTCAGTTCAAGGAGTGTTCCTCGGTTTTTATTGCCCTGGGGGATCCCATGCGGCAGAACATCTGTCTTGACCTTGCGGCTTCGGGAACGGAAGGAATTAATGTTGCCCAGTTAACGGGAAAGTCCATTCTCTCGCGTCCAGCTATCTCTCATCACCTTAAAGTGCTCAAGGATTGTGGCGTGGTGGAGCCGATAAAAAAAGGTACGCAGATTTTCTACCGCCTGCACTTAAAGGAAAATACCGCCCGTATTCGCCAGTTGATAGACACGATAGATAAAATTATAATAGAAGAAAATGAATAAAATGCGGGTTTGCGTATGATAAAGGCAGTGATTTTTGATATGGACGGCGTTTTGCTGGATACCGAAAGCCTGTGCTTTGAGTGCTGGAGGCGGGCGGGTAATGAACGCGGTCTAGATGATGCCGATGAAGCCTATCGCCTCTGCATCGGGTCAAATACAAATGATACTATGGATATTCTCCACAAGCGTTACGGCTCTGCTTTTGATGCATGGGGTTTTTATGCCCGCACGGGAGAACTTTTTCATATAGTTGAAGCGGAGCAGGGGCTGGCTCTCATGCCTTATGTGACAGAATGTCTTACCGCCCTAAAAGAAGCAGGTTACCGTCTGGCGGTAGCATCTTCAACCCGCAGCGAGGCTGTTCACCGTCAGCTATCTGCGGCTGGAATCATCGGTTATTTTGAGACGATTACCTGCGGCGACACCGTGAAACATTCTAAGCCTGCACCGGACATCTATCTCAAAGCCTGTGAGTCTCTCCATCTTGCTCCAGAGGACTGTCTTGCCGTGGAGGATAGTCCCAATGGCGTGCGGTCGGCTTCTGTGGCGGGGCTTCGCTGCGTCATGGTGCCCGACCAGATTCAGCCCTCGGAGGAAATCCGCGCCCTTGCCTGGAAGGTTGTTGAGGACGTAAGGGGCGTTGCGGGGCTTCTCTAGGGCAAAGGCATTATAATGCGTTTGCCATGAGACTTTTTCAGGGCCTCCGCATTATACATATCGTACTTGAACATCGGCTGGACAAATGAAAAG
>CAKZZO010000133.1 GCA_937885175.1 uncultured Treponema sp.
TCTTTTACCTGTGCCCTTTTTGTCTTACTTGTGAATGGATTATAATGCGTTTGCCCTGCGTATCCCAAATTATTTGCTTGACAAGTTTATTATACAAAGTATAATAATGGTTAGGTCGGGTCGCTCCCATGGAACATTCGTGTTTCGGGTATGCCGTGGCTGTGTGCTTCGGTGGAGATTAAAAGTTCCCGGCTTATTTTATTTTCAAAAATTTATCTTTTTTTTCTATGTATAAATATACTTCTCTTGCATTTTCATTCTTGCTTATCGCCGCTTTTAGATTTCGTGCTTGAACTTTTGAATAATATCCAGAAACCGTTATAAAACAGTTTGGAGCTTGCTCAACAGAACGGTTATATTGTGTCGTTATTTTATCGTCAGTATCTTTTAATTCAAGAAAATCTCTTTTTCCATCCTTTCTAAAAAAAGTATCAGCCTTACTCCGTTTTACATAGTTTTCATCAAGCAAATAGACATCAAAACCTTGTTTTGTAAGTATTTCACAGGCTTTAACTTCGGATTTACAATCTCCATGTAATACGGCTTTGGTTTTACCTTTGGCAACATGAAACCCGTTATAATTTTCATACTCTTCATTTTCGAGATAATCTAACAGTTTCTTTCGCTCTTTGGCGGAGAGCTCCATCACACCCTTCTCGGCGAATCTTCCATATTCATCTCTTGGGTGCACAGATGTGTTAAAAGTGTTTTGCATTGTTCTATCACTTCTAAAAGATATATTTATTATCTAATCTTATCTTGCATGATAAAGTCAAGGAAAAATCAGCAAAACGGCTTCATTGTCAGAATGCCTTTGTGGCTGCGAGTTTCTGCCGTGCGTTTTCATATTCTTCCTGCTCCACTTCCACTTTTGTGCACACTGAAAAAAAAGGCTGCCCCCATGGACAGCCTCTTGCATATTGTTTGTCAGCCCTTAAAAAGACCAAACAACACCAATTGACGGCTGAATGCGGAACTTGCCACGCAAATCACCGTCAGTAGTGTCAAATTTAACTGTCTCTGTTTTACTACCGTTTTTGTATTCGTATTCTGTTTCACCGAAAGAGCCACCAGCAACTAGATAACGACATGCAACGTCTGCATACAGACCAAAACTGGGCTTGAATTTAAATGCAAAGTATGCATCAGCACCTACGCTGAACATAGCATATCCCAATGTTGCTGTAAGGTCTGCGCTCTTGTTACCATAAGTGCTGCTTCTTGAAGTACTATAGGCTCCAATATCCAAGCCAATCATACCCAGCAGAGAAAGCGTCATTTTATCATCTCTGATAAATGAGTAACCTGCGCCAAGGTCAAGATTGCTGAAAAAACCAAGATTGGTATCTCTATCCTGAAGTTTAATATCTTTTGACGTAGCGAGACCAAGAGATTCAGCAGCCCTTACCGTAAAGCCATTCTGATGATAGCCCAAGTAAAAGCCTTTAACGCCATATCCCACCTGGAAAATATCATCTGCGCCACTCTTATCTATTCCAATAGTTGAAATTGGTACTGTGAATCCAACGCCAACATTGTTTGTCCATGTTTTTGCAAACAAGCCTGTTGCCAGCAAAGCGATGGCCATAACGCTAAAAATCTTTTTCATGCTATAAACTCCTTATACACAATTGTGTATCTGCTATTTCATTTTTCTGTCATACGACAGACGCATTACTTCAATGATACTATGAATTTTCATTTTGTCAAGGGCATGACAGAAGTCGTGTAATGACAGAAGTCGGTCAGAGCAAAAGGCATTAAATCCATACCAATTGAACGTTGAGTCGTCAAAATAAACTTGTTAAAAGTGAAATATTATGATATTCTTATGTTACAAAAGTGGTTTATCATCATATTTAACTACAGAGGTGTAAATATGCAGCATATTCAACGAAATTTGGATGTACTTACCGTGCTTTCTAAAAAGTCGATGTTTCTCTTTGGACCTCGGCAGACAGGAAAATCCTCGTTTATAAAAAACCAGATTGCTGAGCAAGTCTCGCTTTACTGGACGCTTCTGGACGGACGCTTGCGCATAAAAGTTCTTGCTGACCCCGGGTTTTTGCGCCAGGAAGTGGAAATGCGCAATTTGCACGACTGCATTATCGTCATTGATGAAATTCAAAAGTGTCCTGAGCTTTTGGACGAAATTCATTTTTTGATTGAGGATAGAAATATCCGTTTTTTGATGACAGGCTCTAGTGCGCGAAAATTAAAAGACACAGACGTGAACTTGCTTGGCGGCAGGGCAACACAGCGAAAATTCCATCCATTCAATTTTGCGGAAATCGGTATGGACGAAAAGTATAACCTGCCCTTCATCTTTGAGCATGGACTTTTACCTTCACTGTTTCTGTCTGATAACCTTGACGAAGATGTAGCGGCATATATCGACACGTATCTTACCGAAGAAATTGCGGCAGAGGGGGCATCCCGGAATATACCCGCATTTGCCCGCTTTTTGAATACGGCGGCGCAGACAAATGCGCAGATACTCAACTACACGAACATTGCAAACGACAGTCAATTACCCGTGCAGACCGTGCGCCAGTGGTATCAAGTGCTGGAAGACACGCTGTTGGGCTATCAGGTGGCTCCGTTCACTAAGACAACAAAACGCAAGGCTATTGCCACCGCAAAATTCTATTTCTTTGACATTGCCATTGCCCGCTCCTTGCGCAACATTCCCGCTCCCCATGAAGGTACGGCAGAATATGGTGAATATTTTGAGCAACTGGTGTGCATGGAACTCAAAACATGGATTGACTATACCCGACCGCACAGCAAATTGACCTACTGGCGCTCCACCTCAAACATGGAAGTTGACTTTTGCGTGGACGAAGAACTCGCCATCGAAGTAAAGTCCACCATGAACATAACAGAAAAACACTTAAAAGGCTTACGAGCCTTGCGCGAAGAAGGCATTTTTCAGCGGTACATCGTTGTCTGCCAGGAAGAACATCCGCGCCTATTCGATGGCATCGAAATCCTGCCATGGAAATACTTTTTTGAACAGTTGTGGAAGTAAGCGGAGAAAAAAATCCACCCCGTTTTGGAGTGGATTTGGGCGCATCCCCGCGTATACGGGGTCGGGTGTTACGCGGCTTGCTTACGTGCGGTGCCTGTGGCACTGGCTTCGCCACCGCTCCATACCCTTGCGCTTGTTCTTTCCGCGTTAAGTGCGGAAAGAGTTAGTAAGCCTCAAATCTTTTTACACACAATGTGCCACCGTCTTGATTATTCGCAAAGACAAGATATACATTGCCAGTTGCTGTTGGCATAGCCGCCAGTTTTGTTTTAGTTGTTTCATAGAAAACCATAGAGGTCAGCACTTTTCCGGTAGAATCTATCAATGCGGCAACAGGATATGACTCCTTGTCTGTTGTTGATGAAGCGAGATATGTTATCGTAACAATTACCTTTTGTTCGCTGGAAGCAGTAATCATTAGGAACTGTCTGAAGTTTCTAAGATTGCCAATCGTGCTTCCAAATGTGTAATCTGCTGAAGTACCCTGCATTTGAAATCCATCCTCTGAGGTTATACTATTTTCTGTAGTAGTCACACTTGCGTCAGGTATTGTCAATCCCTTTTCATGCCAGAAAGTAGCACCACCGATGTTGTAAATTTCATCGCTGTTGCTGATGTAATAAGTCATGGAAGGCTCAAACGAATTTACATTATCCCATGTCACAGTACCTCCATTTGTGCTTCGCATCATCCAATGTGCTGATGACACATCAGTATATGAGAGTCCAACAAATGCCTGTGACGAACCTGCTTTTATTCCGTTGAATTCTGTATTAAATTCTGGTGACGATTCTTCGGTAAAGGAAATTTCTTCTACACGAACCATGCCGTCTTCGTCTCCGTTGCGGTCAAATACGACATACACGTTGCCTACCTCTGACACATATCCTGAAAGAGTTTTATATTGCGGGTTTGTACTGTATGAAAAACCCGTTTTATGAAAACCGGTGCACCATGTATGGTCTGGGTAACAATATGTATAATCTGCATTATCAGACGCACGGTTATCAACAATTTGCTTATCAAGAATTTTTCCGTTTTTGTCAACTAGAGCGATAACGGCATTGTTTGTAGTACATTTGCTTGACGGAATATTATAGAACGAAACATAGACACTTCCTGCACTCGAAGTGGTAACGGCGATAAATCCGCTTACTTTTGACAAATCGACTTTCTCGGTATCTTTCACCAGTATGTTGTTATTCTGGTTAAGCAAAATACCCGAATATCCGCCGTGAGTGTCTCCAATTATTTGTGAAACATGTTCTGCTGATGTTTCTGCGTATACTATCGCCCCTTCGATATCCCGTGCTCCAGCACCCATATAATATGGCTCGAATGAAGAAAATGAAGATATTTTTGAGTATATCTCATTGCCAGCGTCATCAAAGGTCTTTTTGTACCAATCGGACGGCCATTTGTATCCATCCCAAAATTTTGCACTGGTAGACTGTGACTTAATCTCATCCACGGGAATCCACTTTGCGTAGAATGTGGTATTGTTAACAATACGCTGCCCGCGAAGCACGGGAGATGTATAATCCTTGTCGTAGAACCAGCCGCCAAAGAAATAACCTTCCCTGCCACGGGTTATGCCATCGCCAGTAACATCGATGTCCGCAGTGATAAGACCATCTTTTGCCGTTCGTGAGGCAACGCTATTCCAATCGCTTCTATATGAAACAAGGCTGTCCGTATATATGCCAATATCTTGTACCCATAAGCCGCCACCTTCGTCACCATTTCTGGTAAACACAAGATACACATTGCCAGCGATTTTTATATCGCCAGAAAGCGTGTATTGTGTGCTCTTTGCACCATCGCTGTCATCAACAACTTTTGAGTCAATTATGTTTCCTGCGGAGTCTACCAAAGCGGCAAGCGTATTTGCAGTGCCTGTGATTTTGTCTGATGTTCCGTTATACACATGTGCCACAACCATTCCCGGTGTAGTAGCAGTAATCATCACAAAAGCACCAAACGCCGTAATATCGGAAACTGTTTTGTCTGTAATAGAAATGTTTTTTGCCTTACTATAACCAATAAGACGAAGCCCCCGGCTGTCTGTTACTGATGAGTTTTTCGCAACACGCATAACACTTAGGCTTCTTCCTGTCTGCCAATAAACCGCATCTCCGATTTTCTGAATACCTTTGTCCATATAATATTCAACATAGTTACTTGATGTATTGGTAAAATCGTAAATTTGAGTATAATCGTAGTCGCCAGTTTCCGAATTTTTCTCCGCAGTTCTTGTATAGTATTTTGCCGGTTGCAAGTCATCGTATGTACAATTGGCAAAATTTTGAGATGTGCCAGCATCTACTGAATCTAGGTCTGGTTGTACAAACATGCTAACACTTTGCACATACAGTCCGCCATTCGCATCTCCGTTGCGGAAGAATACAAGATATACATTGCCTGCTTCTTTTACCGTACCTGTAAGCGTGTATGATGTCGTTCCTATGCCGCCATTTGAGGTCGATCTGTTGTCAATGTTTTGCCTTGTGAGTATATTTCCGTCTTTATCTAACAAGGCGGCAACGGCGTTGGTGGTTGTGCAACTGGAACTTGTACTGTTGTACACCGTTGCCGTAACCGTTCCTGCACCCGTTGCCTTGAATATGAGGTATTGTTGCAAACTTGAAATTTGTACGGGGTTTTCTGTAGGGAATGTACCACTATTGGTAAAAGAAATTCCTTTGGAGTCTATTGCCCCAGACGAGACTTTTGCTTTTTCATCATACGATGTCATCTCTGTCCAAAATACTGTACCGTTAATAACTTGTGCGCCGCTTCTAAGATAGTAGGTTGTATTTTCGCCAAAAGAACTTGCCTTAGTGTATGTATATTCGCCAGAGACTTCGTTTTTTGATGCACTCCGTGTATACCAGTCCGCAGAAGATACCTCAGCATACGTAAGTCCGCCAAAAGTTGCCGCTGAACTAAGGCTAAGAGTGCTTGTTGCAACCCATTTTGCGTAAAATGTGGTATCTTTAGTGATTGGGTCGCCACGCATAACGGGATTGGTACGCGCAGCGTCGTAAAACCAACCGTCAAAAAGATAACCGTCTCTTCCCCTCGTTGTACCTTTACCTGTTCTATAATTAACAGTTGTAACGTAACCCGTTGTAGTAGAAGGTGTCGCGTCCCCGTCGTTCCATTCATTTTCGTAGGTAATGGTATAGGTTGTTACATCTTTACCGCTTGCATCGGTGAATTTTGCGTACAGTCGCACATTGTCTTCGGTAACGGTAAACGCAGAGAACGGTCGAGTATAGTTGCTGTCAAAATACCAACCCGCAAATGTGTAGCCATCTTTTACACCAGAAATCGTGGGCAAGTCGTCTTGTGTAAATTGTTCGCCATATTTTTTTGCTATGCCAGACGGTTTGGTAGCAAGAGACGCTGTATCAAAATAAACATTATAAACGGCTTCTTCAAACGAAATGCTCTGCACATACACTCCGCCAGTTGTGTCGCCGTTGCGAAAAAATGCAAGGTATACATCACCCGGTTCTTTTATGGTGCCTGTAAGTTCGTGGGCAGTTCTAGGAACGCTTCCTCGGTTATCGAGCGTTTTTTTTGCAAGAATGGTGCCGTCTTTGTCTAACAAAATAACAATGGCATTGGTGGCTGTTGTAATACTTGAACTTGTGCCGTTATATACAATCGCCTTAATTGTTCCTGCGCTTGGCATTTTAAGCATAAGATATTGGTGCAAGTCTGAAGTTTGTAGCGATTCTTCAGCGGGAAAGACATCGCCATTTGTAAGGTAAAGTCCTTTTTCGTCAATTGCCTCATTTTCAACTTGGGGAGTTATGCTATAACTCATTGTTTCTGCCCAAATTACGGCACCACTAATAGTTTGTACGCCATTTCTTAGATAAAACTTTGTCCTATCTGCGGTGAAGGCTGTTTCTTTTGTGTATGTGTATTCACCTGAGCTTGCATCTTTATTTGCACTTCGAGTATACCAGTCAGCAGAAGAGACATCAGCATACGTAAGACCACCAAATGTTGCCGATGAACTAATGCTAAGACTGCTTACCGCAACCCATTTTGCGTAGAATGTGGTATCTTTAGTGATTGGGTCTCCACGCATAACGTGGTTTGTGTATGTAGCATCATAGAACCAGCCGCCAAAGAGGTAGCCGTCTCTTCCCCTGGTTGTACCTATACCCGTTCTGTCATTTGCACTCGTCACATATCCTGTTGTAGTTGTAGGTGAATTGTCTGCATCGGGGCAGTCGTTCACATAGGAAATGGTATAGGTTACTACAGCATTTCCACTGGCATCGGTAAATTTTGCATACAGTCGTACATTGTCTTGGGTTACGGTAAATTCTGCAAACGGAGTGGTATGTGCGGAATCAAGATACCAGCCTGCAAAAGTGTAGCCATCTTTTACGTCAGAAAGTGTAGGCAAGTCGGCTTGTGTAAACTGCTCACCTGGTTTTTTTGCTACACCAGATGGTTTGGTGGCAAGGTTTGTTACATCAAAGTAGACATAGTATTTGATTTCCTCTGGTTCAGATGACGTAGAAGTCCATTTTGCATACAGTGTTATATTCGTTGTAATTGTAGTGGTAAAGTCAAACGCTGTGGTTAAGGCTGCATTGCTATACCAGCCTGCAAAGGTGAACCCTTCTCTTGTCGGGTCAGTTGGCTTGCTTACCCTTCCGCCTTTTTGTACAGCTTTTTGGGCAACGGCGTTTCCACCAGTGGTGTTAAAAATGACAAGAACCTCGTTTGGAGAAAGTTCCTCCCATACCGCATACAATGTAATTGTTTTTGTAACATACAATTTTCCACCATCAAGATAGTCTGCGGTAGTCGCATTTTGTGTGATTGCCCAACCTAAAAATTTGTAGCCTTCACGTGTCAATTCGAGTGTGGCTGCCGGTGTGAGTGAAATTTCTCCTGCGGCTACATCTTGTGAAGAAGTTCCGATTAACCCACCGTTCGGGTTAAATACTACGGTATACGTATTTGGTAATCTTTCTCCCTCGTCATTACCATCATCATTAGAACAAGCGGCAAATGTGAATATTATTACCGCAAGAAACGCAAAAAGGCGTACAAAGTTTTTCATATACATCTCCTCGAATTTGAAATATTCTATCTTATAGATAGAATTAGTAATATTATTGTAGGGGTAAAATAGTAATAAATCAAGTTTAAAAATAGAATAGTTAATTTCTAGATAGGATTATATGCTTTTGCAAAAGTTTTATAACAGAGTATAGTAAATTATCGTTTTTATATGACTGAACAGAATCTTAAAGAAATTTACGGAAAGAATATAAAACGTCTGCGTGAACAACATAAACTAACGCAATCGCAACTGGCAGAAAAAATCGGACTTGCTGAAAAGTACTTGAGTACATTGGAAACATGTGATAAATGGGGTTCTTTTGACACCTTGCTTTCCCTTGCCAATGCGCTTGACGTAGAGCCATACGAACTGCTTTTGCCGCAAAATCAAGCCGTCAATTATGATAGTCGCCGTACCAAGCAACTGATGACACGCTTTCGCACCAACCTTAACGAACTGGTAGACACCGTGGAAGCCTTTTTGGAAGAGACATAAAAAAATCCACTTAGCGAAGGCTAAGTGGATGATAGAAAGCGTTAGGGATTGGAGCACCTGCGCAAGCAGTCCCGCAGGGATGAGCCACGGCAGACGGCGAAGTGCGCAAAGCCCGACCGCCTGCAAAAGCAGGCGGTAACGCCCAATTAGCTCGGCTGTTTTCCGATGTAAGCGAGGATACCGCCGTCAACGTAGAGGATGTGTCCGTTTACTGCGTTAGATGCATCTGAAGCCAAGAACACTGCCGGTCCTGCCAGTTCCTCTGGGTCAAGCCAACGTCCAGCCGGAGTTTTTGCGCAGATGAACTGGTCGAAGGGGTGGCGTGAGCCGTCAGCCTGCTTTTCGCGGAGCGGTGCTGTCTGGGGAGTAGCGATGTATCCCGGTCCAATACCGTTACACTGGATGTTCTGTCCGCCGTACTCAGAACAGATGTTGCGTGTGAGCATTTTGAGACCGCCCTTTGCCGCTGCATAAGCAGAAACAGTTTCGCGTCCCAGTTCAGACATCATAGAACAGATGTTGATGATTTTTCCGTGGCCTTTCTTAATCATGCCCGGCAGAACTGCCTTAGACACGATGAACGGAGCGTTCAGGTCAACGTCGATAACCTGGCGGAATTCTTCTGCTTTCATTTCCAGCATAGGAATGCGCTTGATGATACCTGCGTTGTTTACGAGGATGTCTACCACGCCAACGTCTTTTTCAATCTTCTTTACGGTTTCCTGAACAGCGGCTTCGTCTGTAACGTCACAAACATAGCCGTGAGCCTCAATGCCGGCTTCCTTGTAGTTTTTGTAACCGTTTTCAAGCTGTTCCTGTCCGCGGTCATTAAAAACAATCTTTGCACCCGCTGCAGCAAAAGCCTTAGCAATAGCAAATCCGATACCATAAGAAGCGCCTGTTACCCAAGCAACTTTTCCAGTAAGGTCAAAATCCTTCATTTTGAATTCTGCCATTCTAGTTCCTCCAAAAAACTGTCATTCCCGCCAAACAAGATGCAAGGCGGTACTCTATCTTTTTAATGATAAATCACAAAACCACAATCGTCAATGGTCGCAGGGGGAGAAAAATAAAAAAATTGTGGCTGAAAAGGCGGGCATGGTGGCAGAGATTTTATCTGGTACATTGAAATTTTTATTTGGTACATTGACTTTGCTTATTTGGTACATTAAACTCTTTGTATGCGCTACACCAAGCAAATGACAGATGCGTACAAAAATAGAATTCTCATCAATGCGGATGCACACCCGAATGACTTGGTGCAGTACTGCATGAAAAATCTTTCGCTTTCAAAAAACACGGTCATAAAGTATATTGACGGACTTATCAAAGACGGACGGCTCTTGCGTACAAGTGTAGGGCGTTTTCCTTTCTATTCGCTGCCTGTTGAGGGAAAAATATTTTCGTTTTTACGGAGGGAAACACAAAATGAAGAAGCGGTATGGCAGGCAATTGTTTCTTTTGTGGGAGAGCAGCCGCATGAAGTTGCCCAGATTTTGGATTACAGTTTTCTTGAATTGTGCAACAATGTACTGGAACATTCCGAGGCAGAATCCTTTACCATAAAGATTGAAAAGACGCTCACAAAAATTTGCATTGTGATTGATGATGACGGTGTGGGAATTTTTGCCAAGATAAAAAATGAATTGCACCTTGCAAGCGAAAGACAGGCGATTATTGAGCTTTCCAAAGGAAAATTTACGTCATCTCCGCAAAATCATTCGGGCGAAGGAATTTTCTTTTCGTCAAAATTATGTGATGAGTTTTATGTTTTTTCAGATGGATTGTCTTATTCGCCCCAGGAAGAAATTCCGCCTGAGTTTATTCCTGATGATAATGCTAGAGGCACAAGGGTTGTATTTGTCGTTCATTTTGATACAAAAAAAACTGCCCAGAAAATCTTTGCAGAATATGCAGGGGCGGATGTTGACGAGCCGCAATTTAAGACCGTCATACAAATGCGATTTATGGCGCAGGAAGGTATGGCACTTACTTCTCGTTCACAGGCAAGGCGGCTTTTAAATCGGTTGGAAAAATTTACTTGTGCGGTTTTTGATTTTAAGGATGTTGATTTTATCGGTCAGGCCTTTGCGGATGAGATTTTCCGCGTGTATCCGACCAAAAATACACGGACTGAACTGCAATACATCAACGCCGTAACGCAAATCGAAAAAATGATTGCGCATGTACGGTCGCAGGCCTAGCCTATTGTAGGAAAAGGCTAGCAGATTTTACGGAAAAATGCAATTATAGAGTATGAAACGTTTTTTTCTTTTTGCGGCAATCTTGTATGTGGTCTTGGCTGCAACATCCTGCGCAAAAGCCGGAGACAATACGGTGCGGCAGGCGATGCAGGCTTATGGTTCCGGTCAGTATGAAACTGCCCTGCAATTCTTTACACAGGCTCTGGATGAAGACACAAACTATTCAGACGAAATCTTATATACTTTTATTGCCAATGTGTACGCAAATCAAGGCGAGTATGAAAAGGCAATAGAATCGCAAAAAAAATCGCTGGAACTGCACGCAGACTACCGGGGCTATGTAACGCTGGGCATGCTGTATCACCTGATAAAAGATGACGAGGAATCTGCCCAAGCCTATCGGAATGCCATTTCCATGGACGAAAAAAAAGGCGAAGCCTATGCCAGTTTGGGTGCACTCTATCTTGGTCAGGAAAATGCAAAAGAGGCATTACCGCTTTTGGAAAAGGCTGGGGAACTGGAACCCAATATCGCGGTAATTCAGGCTAACCTTGCAGTCGCATACGCAATGTCTGGAGACAGAGAAAAAAGCGATGAAGCACTTTTCAGGGCCCGTGAACTTAAATGCGAAAACATTGAGCAGTTTGAAGACAAGATAGATGAAATTTCCGCACAGGCAGAAAAAAGCAGATGATTCGCTATGCAACAAGAGAAAAAACGATTGTCGGTCTTTTTATCAGCGAAAAACAAGCACGCAAGGGCTAAAATACAGGCACTTCTTTTTTGCGCGTATATTTGTAGTCGTGAAAATGTGTGTTGGGTAAGAGGCCTGCAATGCGGTCATTTTCTTTTTGCAGCTGGAATTTTATCATCTCTTTAAAAGCCGTCATCAGACATTCCGGGTCACAGCGATTATGCACAATATCTGCGGTCTGCAATTCCTTTATGAGGTAGTAGCAACTTTCTATCGTAGAAATGTATTCTGGCTTTGGCTCCCGCTTAAACGTAAAAATGGAACGGTATTCCCCGCTGAATGACAGTTTTGGAAGTGCCGTCACATTTGTACTGTACTGAATCATTTTTTTGGAACAGAACCAGGTAGAATCAATGACGATGACAAGCAGTTTTTTTCCAGCTACTGTTTCTGCAAAGCCTTCCTTTTTTGCCGTCCACGCGTCCTCACCGGGGTAGAGGAGCATGGGAAAGTACTGTTTATCAGAAAGCAGGGCGCACAGTCTTTCATTCTGTGTAAAATCAATTCCTACAATTATTTCTGAATCAATAAGGCCTGCGTGTGCGATACGCCCTGTTCCTGTACGCTGTCTCTTAGCCTCTTTTGGATGCATAAGAAAGACAAACTTCACCCCGCAGTCAAAGGGGGTGAGGTATTTACAGAAACAGTTTTGTATCGGCCGCAGGCACTTGGTGCAGATTTGACGCATTAGTTGTTCAAATCGCTTGCGGTAAGTTTTCCGACACCAACATCAGTTGGTGCTGATGTAGGATAGCTTGTCGGTGCTGTGTAGGTATACTTTGGCGCAGAAACAGACCCCTCACTGCCATTTTCAGTGCTGTTGTTTTTTGCCACCCATGAACCAGAAACATTACCGTAAGCCTTGCTTGTATCGGCAAAGAAGAAGCCGATAATGTAAGAACCTTTCGACACTGAATCTCCCGTTGTTTTTGAGAAGTTAGCGAAATTGTTTCCTTCAATATAAAGTTTGCTTCCCGCACGAACATTGATGCAGCTTGCAGAACCGCTTTGTGTGCCGGCATCAAAATAGCAGTCATAGATGTGACCGGTTCCATAGCGGAAGAGCGGCATACGGGCATTTATGTTCTCCCAGTAATTGTGATAGAAGGTGATCCTCATATCTTCATCAGTTGCACCTGTTGTAATATTCTTGTCAGGACCATCATCACCAGATGCACAGAGACAAGCTTTGTAGTGGTCATGGAAGTAGCAGTTGGAAATGGTAATCCATGTTGAGCCATTTTTGATGTCCAAAAGACCATCGTAGAAATCTTTTTTCCATTCATCAACATCATCTTTTGCATAATATGCATGACCGGAAGAAATGGCTTTTTCATCCAAATCCTGGGGCTCAAGATGAGACTGGAATTCGCAGTGGTCTACCCAAACGTGTGTTGCACTGTTCAAAGAAAGTGCATCATCTGCTCCACTTTTTACTGTTTTTCCGTCGATTACAGCTCCGTCCCAACTGATGACTTCGCCAAAAATCATGTTGCGAATAATTACATTTTCTCCCTCAACGACGAATTCGATGTTCTGCAATCGTCCTTGACTTGATGTGTCGCCGTAAATTGTTGAATTTGAGCCGATTGTGTATTTTTCGCTCAAAAGCGGGTTTGCATTGTCTTTTGTCGAGATTGTTCCGCTGATTGTGATGATTTTTGGCTCGTCAGATGAGAGAAGGTCTTTTTTGTCAACCAATTCTGCATAACTTGCGATAGCTACCGTGTTAGCCGCGCTTGCTCCCGCGCCGCCTGTGATTGTGTATCCGTCGCCTGCGTCAGTCGTAACGCTTGCGTATCCCACCAATCCGCTTGGGGCGGTGTAGTTTTCTGGAATGAAGTGGGCGAAAATGTATGTCGCTGATGAAACGGTAATCGTGTGAGGATTTTCTGTTGAGCCGTCAGACCAGCACTCGAATTTCCAGCCAGCATTTGGAGTTGCCGTGAGAGTGACTTCTGAATTTTCGGCTACAGTTGAGCCTTCCACAGAACTTGTGACCGAACCTGCTGTTGTGTTTTCTGAAGCATAAGAAAGACTTACATATTTTGTTGTATCTGTTCCATAATTTATTCCCTTTCCTTTTACGATGAGATAGTCAACGTAGTTAAGGTAACAGTAATTTCCAGCATCAGTATCATTTTTTTTAGAATTAATTGTTATGCTAGCCCCGCCTGCTGCCGTATACTTTCCGTCTGGCGCGCCTGTAAGGATAATGGAGTTTGAACCGGCTTTCAGCGAAATATCTTCAAGATAGACAGTGTCTTTCCAGTTCGCCGAGCTACAGTTGTCTTTCTTTACTTTTACATCTGTCGTCATCGCAAGAGGACGGTCAGCGTTGATAACCTTTCCGTTTACAGAAACAATGGCCGCACGAACACGAGAGACTTCCGTACACAAATAGTGAATCGCAATTTTTGCATCAGTTATGGCTTCTGTTGCAGAAACGGTATAAACTATGCTTCCTTTTTCGCTTGTTCCGCCATCATAATAGCCGCTTCCTGTAAAGCCAAGAAATTCAGTGGATTTCGTAAAGGTTGAGCTGACAAATCCCTCCCCCTCTTCCTGAATTCTCAGCGTGGTGTTACCAGATGCATCGGTTTCGATTTGGCTTCCGTCGGGAGCTGGCGAGCCGTTGTCATCATTGCTGCAGCTGATGCCCCAAAGCAATAGGCTTGCTGAAAGCAGGGCAAAAAAGGTCTTTCTAAACATCATGGAAAAATCCTCCTCATTTTTGTGAATTTTACAACAGAATTGAGATTTTTGCTATAAACAGACAGACAAAAAAGAAAAATTGTACTTAGCGCGAAGGATAAATAATTATAGAAACGGACTAGAAGGTTCAATTTCAAGTTTTGACAAAAAAGTCATGCTGAGGAATGCAGTTCCGAAGCATCCCGCCATTTTAGGGTATGCAAGATAGATTCTTCACGCTTTCAGCGTTCAGAGTGACCTTGTTTAAGCTAAAAACATGAAACTCGACATTTGACCTAGAAAATTGCTTGAATCGTGGACAACTAAAACCCGCCACAAGCGAAATACATTTCACAAGGGCGGGTTAGGGGCTTACAGACGGGGATTAGTTTGTGCCATTGATACGGAAGTTCTTGTAAGCAGGAAGCCAAGTGCTGATAACTGACTCTATATCAGGCGTTGTCCATATGATATCATTTGTTTCTTCATCATAAACAGGATTTATGAAGTTTATTTGGGCATAAGGTTCAAGTTCACCTTCATAGTGTTTGTTATCATTGTTGGTGTCCAAAACACTAGAGAGTTTTACCGTTATGTATTTTGGCACGTGGATTTCTTTTGTACCCTGTTCAACGTATCCGTCCTCCGATGAACTGTCATTTGATGCAGATGTATTAGACGAGTCTCCTGCATTGTTATCATCCCCAGAAGAAGACTGGCTGCTATTTGAAGAAGAATTTGTTGATGATGACTCTTCACCTGATTCTTCGTCATCTTCGCTTCCGAGCCATGATAGATGGAAATGAAAGCCACCGGGTACGGTAATTTTTACAGATTCATCCGAGGGAATTAAACCTGTTTCGTTATTAAAGGTACCTTTTGATGGTTTATTCACAGAAACTTTAGGATTATTTGCACCTAGGCTTTCGATTGAAAGTACATAGTCACCTACGGACTGTGCATTTCGTCCATAGAACGCGCCGTCGCCACGTGCTTCAAATTGCCAGGCCTTGTGTGATCCGTTGTCCTTTAACTTATGAGCCATTTGAAAGAAACCTCCGCTATCACACTTAATGTCATATCCCAATCCTTCCGTTGCCTTGTTTGGCTTATCGAATGTATCATAATAGCTTGAGGCTTTACCATTAGGCAGCTGGGTATAATAATTCCTGTAAATTTTGTCAATTAGTGAATCATCGTTGTAATCAATTGATTCGCTTCCTTCACCTGCTTTCAGGTCACCGTAGCGGTTATATGCACAGTCATAATAGAATGTTTTATTGCCGTCGGCAGGATAGTCTCTCAGTATAAGCCTCTCTGGATCTTTCAGGCGGAGATCACTGACACTAAGGTTATTCCATATTTCAAGTTTTATTTCCGCATCAGTTTTTCCAGAGTTGCTAGCTCGCAGTTCTTCAAGTTTTGCCTTACTGATAACGTAATTAGAATTCCATTGCCATTTCCATTGAAGAATTTTCTTTCCGTCTTTGTCTAGGAAAATATAGGTATCTTCCAGTTTACCGCTATCATTCTTATCATTTACGCTGTATGTAGTAAGCAGGTAGAGGACAAGATACTCTCTGAACTGGGTGAACTGTTCAACCTTTGCAAACATCACTTCATCGTTCTGGTAGCGGTCTGTAGTTTCCCATTCTTCTTTGACAGAGGCCCTTGCGGCTCTTGATGTGCTTTCTTCCGTAAAGAATGTATTTTTAATCACTTCGTATTCATTTTCCGTATCGTCATCCGTGTACTTGACGATTGTTCCAAGTTCGTAGGAAGAGGCATTGCTTGCGTCAAAATTTGCGGTTTGTTCTGTCTCTGGGTCAGTTGTCGGCTCTGTTGCAGGTTCTTCTGCAGGATTGTCTGTCGGTGTGGGGTCATCTGTGGGCGTTTCCTCCGCAGGGGTCGGTGTAACAGGGTCTTCCGTTGTTTCGTCAGTTTTATCCTCAGTCTTTGCCTCTGAGGCTTCCTTCACTTCTGGAATGGTTGCCGTAAATTCGCTGGTAGTGGCGGTAAGGTCAAAAGAAACGCTTTCCGCATTCACCAGTTGGCCCTCGCTGTTTGCGGTCTGTGTGACTGTCAGGGAAAGTTTTACTTCTGCCTTAGCGAGCTGGGAAATATCTCCCTTGTAGGTGCCGGAATATTTCGCGCTTGTCTTGTCTTTTTCCGTAAATGTCCATGTGCCGCTTTTGGTCTCGTCTACCGTTGCTGTATCAGTGGCACGAACAAGGGATGCGCTTTGTGCGGATGTTTCCGTAAATGCATAGGTGCCACCAGAAGTAGAAAGCGATGCGGTTTTCTGACCGCTGTCATTGGTTGTTGCAGACTGTACTGCCCCGGATGTGCTTGTAGGCGTGATGACTGGTGGAGTGTCACCGTCGTCATTAGAACAACCTGTTGCAAGCAGAGAAAGTGCCAGCAGAATGCTCGTTGTCAATAAGCAGAGTCTTTTCATAAGAACCCCCCCCCATAATTATTTGTCCTTCAAGAAGGACAAATAATTATGGGGGGGGGTGTTTTTTTGTCAAGAAAAAAAGTTACATTTTGCCTAATTCATGCAAATTTTATACGAAACAGTGAAAAATTTTTAAGGAAAGGAAAAAGACCTTAAAGATGTTCGTATAGAGTCTGTTTTTCTTTAAGCCCTTAAAACCCCAAAAATTTCAAAAAATTCAATAAATTCCCCCTCAGAACACTTTTTTTCTGTCAAAACCTGCTTTACAATGAATGTGTCAGTATTTTCATCATTTTTTGGAGAATGAGTATGAAGAAATTTTATCGTATCTTTACATTGCCTTTCCTTTTTTGTGCCTTGCTCATTGGCTGTTCCAACCTCACAGAAAGCGAAAAGACCAGTATTGTAATCACTCTGCCCGCAAACACAGCCCGTGCCGCCACATCACAATTTGACATCAACCACTACAACATCTTTTTGCAGCAAGAAAAACAAGCGACTGTTGCTGAATCTCAGGAAGAAAACATCAGCGAAGAATCTCAAGAGCCCGTCACCAAAACGTATCGTGGGAACCCCGGACAGACAGTCACTATTGATAACATTGAGCCAGGCACCTACACAATTCACATGGATGCCCTTGATGTAAACGAAAAAATCATCTCATACAGCGAAAGTGCCAGTACAATTGTAGAACTAGGAAAAACATCTACCGTCAACCTCACTATGCATTGGAACGAAACAAAAGTCCCCGTCACGCTAGAAGAACTTGCAGAAAAAATCAAAACCGTGCGAAACGACTACGCTTCAAATGACACGGAAATCGTCTATGTCTCTTTTACCGTAACAGGCGCATTCCCTAAGGACGAAGACGACCTTGCCGAAGCCTTTGACCAAATCCGCGATGCCATGCAGTCAGTTCAAAATGCAAAAATTGAACTTGATTTGTCAGGCACCACCGGACTGACTAAACTGGAGTCCATCGACAGCGAGGGAAAACACACCGGCCCATGTTTTTACAATACAAAAACACTTTCTTCCATTGTCCTCCCCGCAAGCATCGAATTAGTTGGCAATACGGCTTTTGCCTGCTGCACATCGCTCACCAGCATCACTGTTTCTTCAGACAGCACCAAGTTTGTTTCCAAAGAAGGCATTCTCTACCAAATAAAAAGCAAGACAGAAACCCTTCGCCTTGCCGTCTATCCCATGGGTCGCACAGACTCATCCTTTACCATTCCGTCAGAATGTAGTGAAATTGGAAACTCAACATTCTGGGGCGCAGAAAATTTACGCTCTGTTACCATTCCCGATTCCGTCACCTACATTGGTTTTTCAGCCTTCAAGGAAATGCCCAATCTCACAAGCATCAACATTCCAGACAGCGTAACAGAAATCCGCCTGAGCGCATTTGAAGGCTGTACCTCCCTCTCGTCCGTAACAATCGGTGAAGGAGTAGCTTTCATCGGCAAAAAAGCCTTTAACGGCTGTACGTCACTTTCTACACTGAACATAAAAAACAAGGGTGGCTGGTTCAAAGTAACTGACGACTCAGAAGAGGGCAAGAAAAATGCAGAAAACAAAACTGGCGGAACAACCGTTCCTCCTGATGAACTGGCCGCACAAATTTTGGCAAATTCCACTTGCTACTGGTATTGCATTCCCACCACTGCTGATGAAGAAGGTAGTTCAGTTTCTCTACCATCCCGCTCCTTTACCATCAGCGACTTAGGGCTTAATTTTGAAGACCACTCGAATATTGAATACTATGCTTTTGCGGATTGCTTTGAAGTTATGTATTCAGGAAATGGTTCAAAGCCGTACTGGCGTTTCATGGAAGGCAAAGGTGTTTATGCTCTTGTTGTCAACAAGCAGGGCAAAAGTTGGATGGGATTTTCCACATCGGGCAATGCCACTTTGTTTGCCACGGTCTCCAGTTGTGGCTCAGACGATGAAAGCTCCATTATGCTAATTGATAACGATGGAAATATCATAAGGCCGACTTCATATGAGGCTGGAAGGACAAGCAGTATAACTGTTTCAGATACAGGCATTATGACCATTCAAAAATCAGATCAAGGCTCTCTCCCCGTTGTCCGTTATGATTTACCCAAGGCAAGCTACTATCGTCTGCTCACCCCTGCTGATGCCGAAAAAGGCTTTAGGCTGTATGGTATGGCCATCCATGGCAATTTTAATTCTATCAATGAATCTTCTTCTAGTTCAGAAAGCAGTAGCACACCGTCATCCACAACAATCAATGCCATGACAGAAAGCGACTTCCTTGCCGCAGTAAGTGAAGCCCAAACATCTTCTACGCATACTGTCACTCTTACTGGCAACGTCATAATCACCAAAGACCTTGAACTGTCAAAAATCGGCATTAACGGACAGGGCAAATACGGTCTTATTGTAGAGGCAAATATTACGGCTACAAATGTAGGCTTTGTTAAAGGTGCTGGCACAATTACGCAATATAACGGAGAAAGTTATGAAAACCGACGCTTTGGCATGATTTACTGGAACAACGGAAAGTCTGACGCACAGGCGACATTCACCGACTGTTCTTTTACGGAAAACGCTACAACAGGTGACATCGGCGGCGGTGCTCTGGCTTTGTTTGGCAATGGCAAAGTAACCATTACGTCATGCTTATTCAAAGATAACGTTGCTACCCACGGCGGTGCAATCGACATTGGCGGTGGTGACAGCGTAACACTTACCAAGTGTATCTTCAGCAACAACACAACAAATTGCCCCCAAGATGTGTATCTCGGCGGCTCTGCCGCAACCATTACAGGAAGCGGAAATACATCTGATTCTTCCACACCCTACCAATGCTATTCCGCAGAAAAAGATGTACCAGAATTATTTGCACCGTATGTTCCAGAATTGCTGATAAAGGATTACCTTTGCATTGAAGTTGGCCAAAATCACGAACTGCGTATACAAAATGCTGATGGAACGCTACCTTCCGCCACTCTCACATCAAATGATGACTCTATTGTTGCGCTTTCATCATCTTCTTATGACGGAACTAATTCGGTAAGCGTTACAGGCCTCGCCCCCGGACTTGCATATATCACGGCAACCGCAGATACAGGAAAAACAGCAGTATGCCCTGTATTGGTACATGACGAAAATTCTTATTTCTATTCATTCAATACATACAGCCTTGATCCGAATGCTGATGAATATCAAGACAAAACCGCCGTTGCAGACAATTATGAACTTGTTGCTGATGGAGTTGCTGTTATCAAGCAAATTGACTCGTCTGTAGGTTCTGCAATCTGGCGCAATAACGGCAATAGTGTATACGGATTAGACATAAGCAAACGGGAAAGCAGTGCCCTTGTCATCACGGTAACAAAACCATGCTATCTGCTTTTAGCGGCAGGAACTAACGGCTCTACAAACACAAGCGATATGATAGTGTTGAACTCCGCTGGTGAAAAATTGACCTCCCTCATCGCAAACAGAAACTATGAACTGTCGGAGGATAAAACCGTCATTAGTATGAGCGGTGCTTGCTCAGTATTGTATCAGCTTCCAGAAAGAGGAACCTACCAAATAATGGCGCCAAATGCAGCCCATGGTGGAATAAATACCGGTAATCCCGTACGAATATACAGCCTTGTCATCACTGCTGTAGACAATTGATTCTTCCTACCCCCGCTCTCCTTGCGGGGGTTTTATTTTCCCTGTCTTCATTGTATACTGTCTGCATGAAAAAACTCAATTTTTTCCGTAGCATTACCTTTCGTATGCCCGCATATGTTGTTCTCTTTTGTGCGCTCGTTGCCTGTGCAATCGGCTACATCGGCTATACGGAATTTAAAAATCTTTCTGACACAGAATATACTAAGTTTTCAAATCAGTTTGCCTATGCTGCCCTTTCATACATCAACGCAGACAGGCTTCCTGAATACTTACAGACCCGCCAAGCAGATGAGGAATGGAAAGCCACCAACGAAAAACTCCGCTATCTTACAGATGTCGGTTATCTTGCCTCTATTTCCGTCATCATTCCAGAATCTGAAGAATACAAAGCCTACACCTACATTTTTGACACCGTAAACGAAACAATCAACATGGTTTCAAGTCCTCATCCACTGGGGTCTACCGAAACAATAGAACTCAACGGAAACCAATCTATTCACGACAAACTGATGCTCATTATCGGATTAGGCATAAATCATTCGGAATACATTGAAGACGAAATCATGGGTGGCTATGTGCTGAGTGGCATCCCCATCAAAAACTCCAAAGATGAAGTTGTCGCCGCGCTCTTCGTCAAAAAACCCATGAATGAACCAATCTTCCTGCGTCACCGATATTTGCGTTCCACGATTATTGCATCCATTGTAATCACACTCATTATTGTTGTGGTTTACATTTTTATGATTATCTTTAAGATTCTCCGCCCCCTGAATTTTATCACTTTTGAAACATCACACTTTGCCGACCATGGAGGAACTCTTTCTGGCACACTCAAAAAAGTCCGCAACAAAGATGAATTTGGCATTTTGGCTCAATCAATCGAAAAAATGAGCGAAGACATGAGCCAATATATCAGCAAAATCACTACCATGACGGCAGAAAACGAACGTATCAGTACAGAACTCAATGTTGCCACCGAAATTCAGGCAGATATGCTTCCAACCGAATATCCCGCTTTTCCTGACCGAACTGACTTTGACCTTTTTGCAAGCATGGAACCGGCAAAAGAAGTTGGTGGCGACTTGTATGACTATTTTATGATTGATGACAATCATCTTTTACTTTCTGTAGGCGATGTTTCTGGCAAAGGCGTTCCCGCAGCATTGTTCATGGTCATTACAAAAACCCTGCTCACCTCCCATGGCATTCAGCAACTTTCACCAGCAGAAATCTTGCAAACAACAAACAATCAGTTGTGCGAAAACAATACATCCTCTATGTTTGTCACCTGCTGGCTTGGAATCCTTACCCTCAGCACGGGAGAACTCACTTTTGTCAATTCTGCCCATCCTCATGCAATAATCTACACAGAGGGCACATTTAAATATCTGGAAACAGAACCTAATCTTATGCTTGGTGCCATGGAGGATACCGTCTATGATGAACACACTATTACGCTTAAACATGGTGACCGTTTATTGATTTACACTGATGGCGTTACAGAAGCCACAAATACTGAAAATGAACTGTTTGCAGAAGAACGTTTATTAAAAAGTGTGAAAAAAACACTTGCACTGAATGCAAAAGACACTGTAAAATCAATTAGAGCAGATATTAATACATTTATAGGTAATGCCGACCAATTTGATGATATTACGATGTTAGATTTTATCTATAAATAATGGAGCATAATTATGGCAGAACTTGCAATACAGGCAATCGACACAAATCTTGATATGATAAATCAATTCATTCATTCACAGTTGGAAGGTTTTGATTATCCACCTTCATTTGATTTTCAGCTTGATTTGGCCGTTGAAGAAATTTTTGTAAATATTGCCCATTATGCCTATGCACCCAACACTGGAGATGTAGAAATCTTCTGTACGGTAGAAAAAAAAGAAGACAATCATGCGCTTCTCACCATCATTTTTAAGGATAGTGGCATACCTTTTAATCCGCTCGCCCGTCCAGACCCAGATCCAACGGCAAGTCTAGAAGACCGTGGTATTGGCGGTTGGGGTATCTATCTGACAAAAAAATACATGGACAACGTTACCTATGCCCATGTAGATGGAAAAAATACTCTGACGCTTACAAAAAAAATTGGCTGATTTATCGTACAATAGACAGTAACTTAGTCATTCCTGTTGAATCAAAAACCTGCATACAGAAATTGCTTGGCCGCTTGATTAAGAATCGCTTGCCTTTTACAGACATTTTTTGTGTTGCCAAAATAACTCGCAATCCTGCTGACGAAAGATATTCTACTCCAGACAAATCCAGAACCAACTCCAAAATACTAGGCAAAATTTCCTTTATTTTTTTTTCCAGCAAAGGTGATGTTATTGTATCCAATCGGCCTCCAACAACTAATGTTTTGGACAGATTATCATTAACTACTTCAGTGATTGTCATATGCTATTATCCTCTTCGCACAAAGGGTATATTGTATTTTCATCGCTTTTTATTCTATTGTCAATAAGTCCTACTCCATGATATAGTATATAATATGAAAGTTTGTCTGAATTGTGGAAGTCCAATAGGTCCAACTGATACCCACTGCCCTAACTGCAATAAATTTCTTGTTTCTACCACAAAATGTCCAAAATGTAATATTCAATTTTCTGGCGAATTTAAATATTGCCCAAAGTGTGGGAGTCCCTGCCAGATTACACAGGCCGTTGCCGAAGTTACAAAAAAAACTTCACCAGAGATGGAAATGATGTTTGTTAAAGGCGGTGAGTTTACCATGGGAAACGACTTTTATGGTGCCCATACGGTAGTACTTGACGACTTTTACATGGCAAACATACAAGTTACCCAATCGCTCTACAAAAAAATAATGGGACGGTCAACTTCTTTGATGAAAGGCGAAAACAAACCTGTTGAAAGCATTACTTGGCATGATGCAATTATTTTCTGCAATTCACTTAGCCTAAAAGAAGGCAAAAAACCTGCTTACAAAGCAGGCTCTATTGTAGATCTTGATAAAATTACTCTGGATAACTTTGCGTGGTCAAATTTCACATGTGACTGGAATGCAAACGGCTATAGGCTTCCAACAGAAGCAGAATGGGAATATGCTGCCCGGGGTGGAGAACGCCTTCTTCCTTTCCGCTATTCCGGTAGCAATGATATCAATGAAGTTGCATGGTATGGCGAAAACAGCGACATCACAACCCATGAAGTTGGAATGAAAAAACCCAATGCCTTGGGCATTTACGATATGAGCGGCAACGTAGAAGAATGGTGCTGGGATTTATTTGAGGACTATCGTTCCGCTGCACAAAAAAATCCCCGTGGTGCTGAAACTGGCAATCTTCATGTAAAACGTGGCGGTTGCTGGCTTGATGACCCCGCACAATGCGGTGTATTCTATCGCGGTTCTGCTTCCGAACAGGCAAAAGGCAGTACGCTCGGCTTCCGCCTTGTATGTTCAAATATGCATGAATCATAAAAAAGGGGGCGTCCAATTTGGACAGCCCCTTTTTTATTTATGCCTTTTCACCTTGAATAACAGCATCCATATCGCATGCTGCTGGCTTTCCTCCAATCGGTGGCATAGAACCAGCATTTGCGTACTTCATCAGCAAACCGCCGCCCAACTTTGGATTGGTAATAATGCCAGGACCAGCAATACAGCCACCTTCGCAACACATTACTTCTACCATATTTGGTGCACTCGGTGGAAAGGGCATTGCACCTGCTACCATTCTGCCCCACATCTGCAATTGCTTTACCATCGGCGCAGTCATTCCATTCACCACATAGGGTTTAAGAATAGAATCGTCCTTTAAGCGCAGGCGAACACTTTCCGCAACGCCACCTGTTTTTGCAAAATTTCTTCCGCTTACCGTTGGCAAGTATTTACCTGATTTTGCTTCCATCTTGGTGATGTCTATGCCCTTTGCTGTAAAGAGTGCATCCACTTCATCTACCGTCAGAACATAATCAATAAATTCATCGTCAAAACCTTCGCGACGTTTTGCCACACAAGGACCAATGAACACCGTCACGCACTCAGGGTCATCTTTTTTAGAAAGTTCACCATTGTAATGCATAGGGCTGCCCGTTGAACTGACCGCAGGTAGAATATCAGGAATATGCACCTGAGCCAATCGTACCCATGCAGGGCAGCAACTGGTGGTCATCATTTTTTCTCCTTTTTCCATGCGTTCCTCAAATTCTTTTGCTTCGTTATCAGCCGTAATATCCGCACCGATTGCAACTTCCCATGCCTTGGTAAAGCCCGCTGCCAGCAAGGCTCCTTCCAACTGACCTGGCTGTGCCCTAAACTGCGCACCAATTGCCGGAGCATACATGGCGTGCACTCTTTTTCCGCTCATAATCTGACGGATAACATCTGTCAGCTGGCTCTTTGGCTGCATGGCACCAAAAGGACATTCGCGGGTACATGCGCCACAGAAAATACACTTTTCGTAGTCTATATGCTCAATGCCATATGCATCTTTTGAAATTGCTCCTACTGGACATGCCGTCTCGCAGGGCGGAGTAAATTTTACAATCGCATGATACTGACAGTTCTGCTGACACAAACCGCACTTAATACACTTGCGCTGATCAATGTGTGCACGATGGTCAACAATTTCAATCGCCTGTTTTGGACAGTTTACCGCGCAAGGGCGGCCTTCACACCCCTGACATGCATCCGTCGGAAAAAAGTGGGCCGTCTTACAGCCATGACATGCATTCGGCAGCATCGTCATCACTGGCCATGTTGGTTTTTCACGGCTCATAACCCCAGGCACATAAGAGGAAAGCGGTTTTTTTACGTCCGCTGTTTCCAAAGAAATACCCATTTCTGCCAAAACACGCGCCTTAATTACATCCTTATCATGCGCAAGAGAATAACGCACGGGCATTGCATCATCTGGAACAAGTTCATTGGGAATAGTATCAATCTCTGATTCCAGTTTTCCTTCTAGTTGTAGTTGTGCTATGCGGACAAGAACAGCCTTCTTTACCGCAGTCATATTGTTATTAATGTTAAGCATAGTACCTCATTGCTTACAGAATGTTTTTATATTTTATACTACTTTTTCAAGAATTCCAACATAAAATGTCTTCTTTATTAGAATATCCTTGTTTTTCCGATAAAAATTCATTGCAAAATATAAAATTGGTTTTATAATAAAATATATGGAAATAAATCAGAACATAGTTGAATACTATGATGAATTATATCCAGTTACAAAAGAGCAAAAAAAGTTCTATGCAACCGCAATTAGTTCATATCAACAACCTGCAAAAATGCTTCGAATAGAATGTGGGACTGGTACTTTTGAACACGCTCTTGCCATGGAAGGTATAGATGTAACTGGTCTTGAATCCTCTCCAGAACTGCTTGCCTCAGCAAACCGCAAGCGGCGTACTCAACTTATGTCCATTCGTTTTTTCCAAATGACTCCTCTGGAAATGGGCAGATTTTTGGGCAAGGGCTTTTACAATATCATTTCCATTCTTGATGGTCGAATTCTGCTCACCCATGATGAAACATTAATGAAAAAAATTTTCTTTGACTGTAAGCAATTACTCGCAGAAAAAGGTCAGCTTATTCTCTCCCTGCCCAATATGGACAAGTTTTCTTCCGTTCCCATGGCTAATCTTCCAGACCGTAAAAGCATACGCACTTCTTTATACACCCAAATCTGGACAGACGATAATGGCAAAAAGACCGTACAGCTCAATCTTGAAACGGGTTCTGGTAAAGTTGTGCCTGTTATGAAAGACATTGCCATTTATCCTCTTACGGCAAAGGATATCGAATCTTTTGCAAAAGAAGCCGGCTTTACACAGTGTCATTTTTACGGTGGATTTGACAAACAGCCTTTCACTGCTGAAAGTAATTATCTCGTCGCTCAATTATTTTAACGCTACCGTCATTCTTTTTTCTCACCATTGCCCCCCTTGAAAGCATTGAAAAATTCCTAAATAATAGGATTATATTTTAAATGTAGGAGAAATAAAAATGACTTCTTCAACGATAGCCCTTATCATTGCTTTTGCTTTGTATCTAGGCTTTATGGTCTTCATTGGTCTGCGTAACATGAAAAAAAATACAAGCGCAGGTGACTTCTTTTTGGGCGGCAGAGAGCTTGGTCCTTGGATGACCGCTTTGAGCGCAGAAGCCTCCGACATGAGTGGCTGGCTTTTGATGGGTTTGCCTGGTCTGGCTTACTTGGGCGGCATGAAAGAAGCCTTTTGGACAGCCGTGGGTCTGGCAGTCGGTACATATTTAAGCTGGCTGATTGTTGCAAAGCCCTTGCGTAAATGTACTGTTGCCTTTGGAAATTCCATTACTATTCCTGAATTTTTGACCAATCGTTTTAATGACAAAAAGCATTTGATTTCTTCAGTTATGGTTATCTTTAACCTGCTTTTCTTTACGATTTATGTAGCATCTGGATTTGTTGCCTGTGCAAAACTGCTTAATTCAGTCTTTGGTCTTCCCTATCATGCAGGTTTGGTTGTCGGCCTTGTCGTTATCCTTTCTTACACCATTATGGGTGGATACCGTGCAGTTTGTTCAACTGACTTTGTACAGGGTACTCTCATGTTCATCGCACTGATGATTACTGGAGTTGTGATGCTGGTTGTGCTCGGCGGACCTGCGGCGGCTCTGGAAAAAGTACATGCTTTCAGTCAGCGTGCAATGTCTGGCGAATTCAACAGCATCAGCGAAAAAATGCAGGAAGCCTTTACCCGAAATCAAAATTTCAGCATTGTTTCGATTGTTTCTGCTGTCGTCTGGGGCTTGGGCTATTTTGGTATGCCACACTTTATCGTTCGCTTTATGGGCATTCGTTCTGCAGGAGAAATCAAACTTTCTCGCCGTATTGCTATCGTTTGGGTTATCGTTGCGCTAGGCGTTGCTGTTATCGTTGGTTCTCTGGGTACCGTTTATCTGCCTCAGATTTTGAATACATCCGCTGCAGAGACTGTTTTCAGCGAATCAATCAAACTGATGTTCCCCGCATTTGTGGCTGGCGTTTTCCTGTGTGCAATTCTTGCAGCCGCAATGAGTACCGCAGACAGTCAGTTGCTGGTTGCTTCTTCATCTTTCAGCCAAGACTTGTACAAAGGCCTGTTCAAGCCAAATGCCAGCGACAAGGAAGTGCTTACCGTCAGCCGTATTACGGTGTTCGTTATCGCCGCCATCGCATTTGTCATCTCTCTCGACCAGAGCAGTTCAATTTTCAGTCTGGTCAGTTATGCATGGGCAGGTTTTGGTTCAACAATCGGACCTCTTATCCTGCTTGCCCTCTTCTGGAATGGCACGACCCGTAACGGTGCTTTTGCCGGTCTGCTCGTAGGCGCAGTCACAGTCATCCTGTGGCACTCACTTCACGGTGGTATTTTTGATGTTTACGAAATTTTGCCGGGCTTTATGTTCTGTATGATGACGGCAATCATCGTCAGTTTGCTTGACAAAAAAGTAGATTCCGAAATTCTGCAAAAGTTTGACGAATACAAAGCAATGAAAGACTAACACAAAGGGTTGGCTATAATGGTCAACCCTTTTTTATTTTTTATACAATTCAATATATTCCATGTTGGCTTCATCACACAGCACTTCGTGAATTTTTTGTGTGATTCGTTTGGCCGCAGCGGGTTCCGGCAAGTCCTTATAAGGCTTCGGGGAAATTTCTTCCTTCATATAGGCTGCATAGTGATACATTTTTCTGGTATTGTAGGTTAGCCAAGGATCATGCTTACGAAGTCCACGTTTGTCGTTTCCGCCCATATACACAGGAACAATCGGACAGTCTGAGTTCAAAGCAATACGGGCGGCACCCTTTTTATATGGATGCTGTCCTCCCGGCAAACTGCGAGTTCCTTCGGGAAAAATGATTATACAACTGCCATCATGCAGGCTTTCTGCGCATTTGGCCATAATTTCTTCGTGACTCAAAGACGTAGGAATATACAACTGACGCACAATAATATGCAAAATATTTTTTTCGCTTAAATATGCGTTCACAATACAGTCCGCATTAGGAATCAGAGAAATTAACATCACCACGTCCAAAATTGATGGATGATTTGCCACCACTACACAGGATTTCAATGAGCGGAATTTTTCTTTATCTGGCGTAGTCAAATATGAACAGCCGATAACCGTCATAAAACCCACAAAAAACCTGAACATCACGGAAATAAAATGATGTCCCGCTTTACGAAATCGCTTCGGATTGGGAAAAAGCAGTTTCATAATGGGAAAAGCGATTACCGAAATCAAAACAGACCCCAAGCCAAAAAGCCCGAATGAACTGAATTTTGCAATGATTCGCCACCAATATACAGGATAGTTCCGAACAGGCGGCGGATTTTCAAACAACTTCGGTTCAATTACTGCATCCAAATCCTCATTGATGGGTCCTGCACTTGTGGTAATTTCAGAATCATTTGTATCTTCTTTCTGCATCTCTTCTTCTCTATCGCTCATTCTTTGTTACCCTCTTCCACCAAATAGGATAAAAATGCTTCTGCTGTCATCTTTTCAATTTCCTCTGGGAGAGGTAAGGCGCCATCAGTCTTTTCAGCAGAAAGAACCAGGGCAAATGCAAAGGGAAGAAAATTCTTTTCGTCTTGTCTTTCGATGGATTCATATTCAGCAGGAATTAATTCATCCCCATACACAAAAATAACCTGCTTTTCTTTTCCCGCTAAAACTGCTGCCGCAGCCGTCACAAAAGCATCATACAGCCGCCCTTCACTGGGATACACCGCCGTATATCCGTTTTTTATTCCCAAAGCAATCGTTGCCACTGCTGGCGGCGTATTGAATACAGAAAGAGAAAACTGTGCCGGCAAAATTGCAAAATCATCTACCAGTCCGCGGTTTATCTTTACTTGCCGACCAATTTCGCCCCTGCGTGATGCAAATACAATCTTTGCTTCTGGTGCAACATCTTTTACCTGCTTTACCACTTCTATTGTCATACGCGAAAGCTGACTCAGACGACGCTTAAACAAGGAATCAACATAGTCCAATGTAGGTGCATCTTTTGGTGAGTCTATTGGAGGCCTATAGTAAGCATATTGCGTGATGAACAGTTTTTCAAACACTTATTTTTTCCTAAAATTCAAGAGGGAGTAAAAATTCGTACCCAGTTTGTGATGTGCCGTCATCAAAGTAAAGCCTGCTTTTTCAACAGCTTCTACCAGTTCTCCATAACGATACATCTTGCTGTTTCCGTTTGCAATACAGGTAAAATACAAAGATGTTGCCTGGAGAGAATAAGCCGAGCCTTCAAAAGGCTGCATATCCCACAGAGGCTCCATTATCCACACATCCGTTTCCGCATCCACGCTGTTATAAATCTTTTTCAGAATCTTGGTTATCTGATGCAGAGAAAAGCAGTCTAAAAACTGGCTCATCCACACGGCATTTGCACCCGCTGGCAGTTTTGTCGTTTCGTCCAGCACGTTGCCAGAAACTGCGTTAATTCTGTCGGCAAAACCCGCCTTCTTTGCATTTTCAAGGGCTATGGCCGTCTGTCCCGGCAAATCAATAATCGTCACCCGAACATCGGGATTATACTTGCAGGATGCAATCGCCCATTTTGCCGTATTACCACCAATATCAAAGAGATGCTTAGGCTTTTTTGCATATACGATTGGCAAGGCTTCAGGAAAAGCCACATCAGAATAAAAATGGTCAAATTCAAACCAACTTTTCTTTTCACGCTCAGGCAAGGTAGAAAGAGCCTCGTACAGAGTTGTCCACTGCTCTCCAAACACTTTCAAGCCTTCTGGCTTTCCCGTTTTGATAGAGTCCAGCAGATTAAAGGCTCCCTTGTAGCAGATATCATTGCTAAAATTAAAGTTTACGCGGGTCAAATCATCTTCAAGCAAAAACCAGCCGATTTTTCCCAGCACCAATTTTTCTTCATTTTTCTTGACCGCATCGGCATTCAGTTTTATCACGCCCATGCCCAAAGCCATTTCAGCCAGAACACCCACACCATATTCGCTAACACCAGAATCCTGTGCCAGTTGCTGAACTGTTATACCTTCATCACCCGCTTCGTCAATTTTCCGTAACAGCCCAAGTTCCATAAAGACCCGTATTGCCTGAAACGTCAAGGGAGAAAAGGCAATGCGCTGGGCTTCAAATTTTGCATCAATAGCACGGATTTTATCAGAGTAATAGGACTTGTGTTCAATCGTCATGGTGATAAAAGTATATCGGACAGACTAAGAAAAGTCTATTATTCCTGCGGGAGATTTTTTACACTCTGCTGAAGGGCCGCCGCAAACTGTTCTTCAATTTTTCTGGCAGCCGTTGCTAGAGCACGGTTTTCCGCATTTTCAGAAGCCTTTGAACCGTCTCGCCCGCTCAGAGACCACGTGCACACATTCTGCTTTGATGATACTTCACGCACATTGCATTGCACCAGATATTCCGCATAAAACACATCTTTTGCCGCGGGAGCCGTATGCGTAAGCAAAAGCGAACCCGTCAGCGTATAGGGTGCATCTTTTGCTACGGTAGAATTAAATCCCAGTTCGGAAAGCGTTTTTTCAAAGGCTGTAGCAATGCGCTTGTCCTTGTCGTTTTCAATCTGTACGTACACAGGTATTTCTGTTGCCAGTTTGTGTGCTTGCAAGGTCAGTTCTTCTGGCGTTCTTGTTTCCTCGGCCTTCTTCCGCCCCGTCTCTGGCTGAATCACAAAAAGCCTATCCAAATAGCCCTTGTTTTGTTCCGCAATATCTTTTGCAAAAGTAATGTTTGCATAGGTGTAGATTGTCGCCGGCCGCAGAGTGGCACACAATTTTTTTATAGCGGCATTGTTTTTGTCCACCATTGTCACATAGATGTGAGCCGTTTCCTCACGATTCAGCACCGCAAGTGCATACCAGGTGTTATGCGCCGTATCAAACCATGTTTCTGCAATCCTTATGCCTATCAGATTTTCCTGCTGAACCGACTGACGTATTTTTTGATTCAAATCACTGGAAGAAGTTACCGTAGCCACTTCGCCGTTTTTCTGCGCCTGCTCCATCCGTTTAGAAGCCGTTCCGCCAGATACAATTGTCTGTCCAAAAAGCGCTGCAATTTTCTGTACCGCTGCCAGTTCCGCACTGTCTTTATCTACAGCCGTACCGACCTGCGCTATGTAGTCAGAATAGGCATACACCGCGCTTGGCAGTTCTATCCATTTTGGTGCGGAGGCTCCCACAGACGCAGAAACATTTTTTCCTGTTGTAGCACATGCAAAAAAAGAAAGCACAAAAACCGCCGTCACACAAGTGAAACATACAGGCAAAAATCTTTTCATACAAAGCCTCCGCTATAAAAAGTACCCTTACTTCGTTGTAATGTATTTGCGGATTGAATTTTCTGAAGACCACAAAATCCTTGTCGTCTCAATGTCATGGAGCTCCGCATTCACGTAATAGGTACGCGTTTTTTTGCCTTCAATTTCATCCACCAGTGTGCGTATACTTCCCTGCAGCAAATAGTCAGCACCTGTTTCATTTCCCTGCGCCGCCGCAGTCGCTGGATTTGCATAGTCTTCCTGCTGATTGCGTTCATTACGGATTGCCGCCACTTCATCATCACTGGCTACAAATTCCATAACACCGTTATTTATAATTGCACTGCGAAATTTATTTGCCACGATTACAGTATCAATTTTTTCTACGCTATTGTTGGTAATTTTTCCCAGTTTTACAATCGGAGCGCGATTATTTTTTGCCCTAAACTGGCTGATTCTCGGAGAAGCCACACATTCATTTATCAAGCCTTCGCACACAATCTGCACGTCCTTATCATTCCAGTAGCCACTCAAATCTTGCACTTCGCTTGCTTCAATACGCTTTACTTTTGTACTGCTTCCAGACCCACCTGTACTCATACAGGAAAGACACAGACTTGCACAAAGTACTGCACCCGCAAATGTCACCAATTTCTGCATTTTCATATTGCTTACGCTCCCTATGTATAAAAATATTTTCGGCAAGAAAAAGTCACACAAAGCCTATGCTTTTTTCAATGCCTTTTCATATTGCCGTTCATCTGCTTTTTCTGCAGGACGATACAAAATAGCCACATTGCCGATAATCCGAACCAACGTAGCATTTGTCTTTTGCACTACTTCTGCGGTCAAATCTTTTTTGTCTTCTTTAAACTCATTAAACTTTACTTTTATCAATTCATGGTCTGCCAGACAACGGTCTATCTGAGCCACCTGCGATTCTGTCAAACCTGCACCACCTATCTGCACCAATGCACTCATCGGCTGTGCGTATTTTTCCAATACTTTTCTCTGTTTACTTGTAAGTTCCGTCATGCCTAAAGTATAAAAGGTAAATTGAATTTTATCAATATTCCGTATTTGGGCGCTCCCCTGCGGGTCAGGCTATCCGCGGTTCCGCTTTCGCTCCATACCTAGCGGTACGCTTCAGTACCTTCGCGCCGCTCCTATCCTTAGCGCGAACGCTGAGAAAACACGCAGCCGCAATAGTCTTGCCGCCACAAACCGTACTCCGCACTCAACTGAGTACTCCGTAAATAGCCGCCTTTTTTCTTAAAATTGCTGGGCAAGAATTTTGTCGATGCATCAAATACGTGTCTGAAACTATCGTTAGTTTGTATATAATCTGCTTCCAGTTGTCTTCCAATCGTATTGATTTTATCTGCATCCTTATGGGGACTTATGCTCAAGGTTGTCGTAAACCAGTCAAAGTTATTTTGACAAGCATACTGCCAGGCTTTCTTCATGCGAAACTCATAACAGCGGCGGCAGCGCTCACCTTTTTCTGCTTCAGTCTGTAAATCTGTTTCCAAACGAACGTTAGTTGCAACAAAGTAGTCTTCCGGATTGTATTCTGCAACAATTAACTTTACCTCATGCTGTATTGCCAAAGGAAAGTACATTAAAAACTTTTTTAATTCCGCTAACCTTCGTTCGTATTCTGCCTGCGGATGAATGTTCGGATTGTAGTAATAAATGGTAATTGCAAAGTACTGAGAAAGATACTCAATCACATAGGAACTGCAAGGCGCACAGCAAGCATGTAATAACAATGTTTGCTTACGACCGTTAGTTTTGTTTTCTTCCGGTATCTTTTTGAGAATTTCGTCTAATTGTTTTTGATAGTCAGGCTTTTGCATACATCAGTTCCAAAAAAATAGGCTGTCGATAAAACTTACCGGCAGCCTTTACAAACACAGGGAGACTCTAGGAAATCGTCAAGTCCTTTTTATGGTACAGGCTTACGAATCCTTCTCCTGCATTCACCTTACAGTGTAAATCGCTTTGCCAAATACACAAGCAAGCAACATCAAGTATTTTTGTGTAATCCTCGATGTGGGCGAGTTTTAGCAAATCGTCTGCACTTACATCAATTCTTCAAGATTCAGTTCGCCTGCTACACAGGGAACGCTTATCTGCCAATTCTCCAGAACCTGCGGATGCACTTCGCCAAAGATTCCAACCTGCTTTCCATTCACCATGATTGCCGCCTGGCGACCAGGAATAAAGCGCGGGTCTTCCACTTCCTTCACTTCATACTTGTGGTCAAGGAAATACAGCAGCGAAGAAACTTCGCTTGCCATGTCATTAAAGTTTGCATTGTTTGCCGCTGTCATAAAGCCCAAAGACTGAATGGTTTTTGTTCCCGTATTCTCGCTCGGCTCCAGGAATGCCACTTTGCCGATTTCAAAAATCTTATGGGGGAAGATTGCATTTGCCGCTGCGCTTTCTGCACGAAGCAGTGAAGCAATGATTGACGGACGAACATACTGATAGTTTTCGCTCATCGGGTTTGCAATTTCAATAACATTCTTAGCGTCAATATTCATACGGTCAATGTAGTCGCGCTTTGAGCCAAGATAGTTAAAAATCATTTCCTGATAGCCAAGACCTACCATCAGTTCTTTTGCCTTGCGGCTAAAGATTGTCACGTCAGAAAGCTTACCCACGGTAAAGTCATTGGGTCGCTGGGGCTTAAAGTAATCCAAGCCCAGACCAATCATCACATCTTCAATCACATCAACTTCATGCAAAAAGTCGTTGCGGTAAGGCGGCGGTGTAATCGTAAATTCCACATCATCCTTTACGTCTTTTGCCGCTACCGTATCGTCCATGCGTGCAAGTGCATCCAGCACCTGTGCCTTGGTCAGCTTTTCGCCAAGCAGTTTATTGATTGCAGAAAGTTTTGCCTTGGTGTCCTGTTGGAAGAAAAAGGGAACGGTAATTTCCTTTCCAAAGCCTGTATCATAAGGATGCACAACCTTTACCGGAAGAATCTCGTAGCCCGCATCAGCAAAATCACAGGCAACAATATTTGCAGAAAGAATCAGACCTTCCATTTCTGAGCCAGTCAATTCAACCATCAATCCCGTGTCGCCAACCTTTACGGCTCCCAGTGTAGCACTGTTGATAATCGGCGCCATACTCATCACTTCGCCTTTGTCGTCTTTAAGCAAGGGAAATTTTTTTGCTCCTTCAAGAATCCAGCCAAAATCTTTTCCCTTTGGATGGTCGGTCAAAATCTGACGACAAGTCATCGGCTCCGTACAGGCAAGCGGAACAAAAGATGTCTTGTCCGGATCGACTGCCGTATAATGCACCGGCCACTTGATGTCACCAACACGGTACACACCCATAGAAATCGTCTTGCGCTTGCGGCCAAAGTTCCAGCAGAGTTTTTCCTGCGTCTGAATAATATCCTTTAACATGGGGTCATCAATCGCCTTTCCGCTGATGACAAAACTGACCATGTAGGGGCGAACTTCCTTTACATCAGGCTCCACATAGGCAACACGTTCGCCACAGTCCTTGATGTCACCTTTACGAGAAAGGAACTTTGAATAGTCAGAGTGCTTTCCGCCATTATGCATACGAAGCTGACGGGCTACGCCACCAGTAGACCACAAGTCTGGACGGTTCGTGTCGTTCAATTCAATCTTAATCACACGCTCATCTGCCGGCTGCGACATGTCAGGCTTTTCGTCCAATTCAGCCTTACCGCAGACCAGTTTTTTTTCCAGCGTGTCATAATCATATTTTGTTCCCAGAAGATTAAAAAACAGTTTTTCGTTTACTTCAATTTTTGGCATTTCTAAAACTCCGTTTCCTATCACATTTCATAGGAAAAACTTTGTCCTCTAGTATAGCGAATTATTGCTGCGGTGTCTATGAGGAGAAAATTCAGCAAAAAGGCTATAGTGAAAGCGGGGCAACAAGACCGCTTTGAGCGGGGCGAGCGTAAGCGAGTCCAATACCTATTACGCTCAACCGCGGGGCTTGCTTGACACGCTGCAACGGTAGCCTTTTTGCTGCACATTCATTTCATTTGTCCAGCCGATGTTCAAGTACGATATCTATAATGCGTTTGCCCTGCACTTGCAAACGCAATTATAGACTTTTCCCCGCTCGCTTTATATAATTTTCCTTATGGAAGAACACGCAATTTTTACGCGGGCTGAACATATCCGCGACGTTATCCGCTATATCAGTCGTTTTAAGGATGCAGCCGTTGTCATCTATCTGGACGACCGCATTATTGACTCTCCGCTGTGGGCAAGCCACATCCGTGACATTTCTCTCATCCACGAAGCCGGCTTACGGGTCATTCTTGTACCGGGTGCACACAAGCACATCGACAAGATTCTTGCAGAAAACAATATTTCATGGGAACGCAAAAACGGCTGCCGCATAACAGATGACGAAGCCATGCCGCTGATAAAAACCGCCGCATTTGACGTATCCAACATCGTTATGTCCAGTTTGGCGGGCGAACACTTAACGGCCGTTATTGGTAACTGGGTGCGTGCACGGGCAAAAGGTGTTCTTGACGGAACCGATTATGGCAGTGCAGGCGAAATTGATAAAATTGATGATGACACAATCCGCGCTGTACTTTCCAATGGTTTTATTCCGATTTTTCCCTGTATCGGCTGGAGTCTTTCGGGAAAGCCCTACAACATTTCTTCCATGCAATTGGCTTCTCAAATTGCCATTCACATGCAGGCAGACAAACTTTTTTTTCTTGTGCCTGATGCGGAACTTTCCGCAACTTATTTTACACTGCCACAAGAAATCGGCATTTCTCCAGAAGGCTGCATACCAGCCATGAACATTGAAGAAGTAGACGAATTCCTAAAAGCAAACAAAGAAATCAAATCCGCAAAGACCAATTCAACTGTCATGCAGGATTTACGCGAGCATATTCTATCTATCGTTCGTTTGGGAAAAGCGGCCTGTCTGGAAGGCGTTACCCGCGTCCACATCCTGAACAGTTCTCTCAATGGGACTCTACCCTGTGAAATCTTCAGCGACCTTGGTTCCGGCACAATGATTTATTCCAGCAACTATGGAAAATTGCGTCCCATGGAACGCAATGATATTGCAGCCGTTCTTACGCTCATACAACCCTTTGTTAAGAAAGGCATTTTACTTCCCCGCACGGAAGAACAGTTGGAATCACAGTTAAACGACTACATTGTTTACGAACTGGATGGCGGAATCCGTGCATGCTCAGCCCTGCACATCTATGACAACAAGCAGGCAGAAATTGCCGCCGTAGCCGTAGATGAAACCTGCGCACATATTGGTATCGGTCCTAAAATTATGGACAGCTTGATAAATCGGGCAAAACAACTATCGTTAGATAGCGTCTTTGTTCTAACAACACAAACAACCGATTGGTTTGAAAGTCTTGGTTTTAAGAGCGACAACATCAATTCCCTGCCAGAAAAACGAAAGGCCCTGTGGTCACCCAGTCGCGGCTCAAAACTTCTGAGATTAAAACTTAAATAACGACTGTTTGGTAGTCAAAAAGCATTCGTTTTTCAAAGCAGCATTTGTTTTGCCCGCTACGGAAAGCGGATGTTTTTTATCTAAAACTGACGAACAGTTGGCAGTTTAAATCCTACCGAACAATCGTTTGTCCGTTCTATTTTATGCACAGATAAATCTCGACCATTATTTACAGCATATGCTCAAGCACAGTGTTTCACGTGAAACACAATACATTCACAAACATATCAACCCACCCCATCTAGCCCGCACATTTTTTTACCATGTACTGTTTCACGTGAAACATCGTAATATCTCTAGTAGGTTCAATTTTAAGTTTTGATAAAAAGTCATTCTGAGGAATGAAGTTCCGAAGAATCCCATCATTTTAGGGTATGCGAGATAGATTCTTCGCGCTTTCAGCGTCCAGAATGACCTTGACGATTTCAGTGTGCGGAATGACCTTGTATAAGCTAAAAACATGAAACCCGACATTTGACCTAATATAAAAAAAGATTTTTCTTGCCATTTCTTTTTTGAACAAGACTCAGAACTTTCACTCAAAAATAGCCACAAATTTGTTCACAAGTTATCCACACCTCCCTGTTTTTGCCCGATTATATGTGAATTCACCTAAATTCTTGTATTTTAAGAATTTATAAATTTGTCTTTGAATTTATGGAAATTTGCCTGCGTTTTCCCAAAGTTTTCCACAGGTTATGCTTTTCTGTGCTTTATCACTGCCATCCGTATAAATAAAAAAACCGGAGAAACTATCTGCTTCTCCGGTCGCCTGATGGTGTTTATAAAAGTTCCCACTTGATGACATTATACGAAAATTGCTTTTCTTTGTCAGCAGGAAAAATCATTTTTCTTCACTTTTTTCTGCATTTTTTTCATCTTCTTTGGCAACTCTATCTATGCCAACAACATAGTCTGGAGATTCAATGTTGATGACTCTTGTACCTGACGCACTTCTGCCCTGCTTAGAAATAGTATCTGCCTGAATACGCAAGGTCTTTCCTTGGCTTGTCATACAAACTACTTCGTCGCTGTCTGCAACAGAAAGTGCTCCAATGATTTCACCTTTGTCCTCAACATTGCCAAAGATTTTTTGTCCGCCAGTTCCGCGCCCATGGGCACTGTATTCGTTAAAATCTACACGCTTACCAAAACCTTTCTCCGTGATTACCAGTGCATTCATATTTGGCTTTACGCAAAGTGCCGCTGAAAGTTCATCACCTCCAGAAAGACGGATGCCCGTTACGCCGCGGCTTGAACGTCCCATGGGGCGGACATCTTCTTCTGTAATGCGCAATGCCTGTCCTCTGCGGGTAACTAACATTAGTTCGTCTTTTCCACTGGTCATAATGGAAGACACAAGTTTGTCACCCTCCTCCAGTTTGATGGCAATTACGCCACGAGTCTTGGCATTTGCAAATTCAGTAATCGGTGTCTTTTTGACTACACCATTTGCTGTGGCCATAAAGATGTTCAAGTCTGCATTAAATTCTTTCATCGTTACAATCGTTGTAATCTCTTCATTGGCAGAAACAGCGAGCAGCGATTTAATATGTGAGCCACGGCTACCACGGCTTGCTTCGGGAATTTCATGTACTTTGACCCAATACGCTTTTCCTTCGTTGGTGATAAAAGTGATATACGAATGTGTAGTGGCTATAAATATCTGATTTATATAGTCATCTTCCACAAGGTTAGCACTCATGCTTCCCTTTCCACCACGACTTTGGCTTTTGTATGCCGTCAGCGGAACACGCTTGATATAACCAAGTTTGGAAATCATCACAACGACTTCTTCTTCCTTAATCATATCTTCCATGTTGATTTCTTCAACTTCGTCAGCAACAATATCGGTACGGCGGTCGTCTCCATACTTTGCCGCAAGTTCATTTGTCTCGTCTTTGATAAGGGCAAGAATTTTTTCGTGATGCGCCAGCAAGTCTTCCAAGTGGTCAATCACTGCCTGCAGTTCACGGATTTCCTTCTGTAAGTCCTCAATCTGCAGATGAGTCAAGCGTTTGAGCTGCATATCCACAATTGCCTGAGCCTGCTCATCGTCAAAGTCAAAGCGTTTTTCCAGTTTGAGCTTTGCTTCCTCAGTGTTCAGGCTTTCGCGGATAATTTTAATTACTTCATCAATATTATTTATTGCCGTAATCAATGCCTGCAAAATATGCATGCGATGCTTGGCAACTTTAAGGTCATAAATCGTGCGGCGGGTAATTACTTCGTCCCGATGGTTTACAAAGTGCTGGATGAGTTGCTTTAAGTTCAGAACTTCAGGCTTCAGATAATTCGGCTTGAGTGTAAGCAAGCCTGGTTCATCGTAGCGAGGCTGTCCTTCTTTATCTTGAGGAACAAGTGCAAGGTTTATGACACCAAAGTTTGACTGCAAATCAGTTTTTGCAAAAAGATGATTTAAGACAACCTTTGTGATTGCACCTTTTTTCAAATCCACAACAATGCGCATACCTGAACGATCAGATGATTCATCATTGGCATTTGTTACGCCTTCAATCTGCTTGTCGCGGATAAGTTCTTTGATTCTGCGGATAATGTTGGTTGTGTTTACGCCATAGGGAACTTCCGTAAAGACTATGCTTTCACGTCCGTGGCGGTCTGTTTCTATAGTAAACTTTGAGCGGATCGTAATTTTACCCCGCCCTGTTTTGTATGCCTTTTTAATGCCGTCGCGCCCATAGATGATACCACCTGTCGGAAAATCCGGGCCTTTGATGTAGTGCATCAAGTCATCAATGGAAATCTCGTTGTTGTCAATATATGCGGCAATTGCAGCTGCCACTTCCCGCAGATTGTGGGTTGGCATATTCGTTGCCATACCAACGGCAATACCCGTTGTACCGTTACAAAGCAGGAAAGGAAATTTTGACGGAAGGACTGCCGGCTCATCGGTGGTGTCATCAAAGTTGCGCACCATGTCAACCGTGTTCTTGGAAATGTCAGAAACCATTTCTTCGGTAACACGCGACATCTTTGCCTCAGTGTAACGATAGGCTGCTGGCGGGTCACCTGCAATCGTACCAAAGTTACCCTGAGGAGTTACTGTTGTATACCGCTGTGCAAAATCCTGTCCCAAACGAACCAATGCATCATAGACAGACGCATCACCGTGTGGGTGATAATGACCCAGTACTTCACCGACGATGGTCGCACATTTTTTTGTCTTTCCACCGCTTGCAAGATGCAGTGTGTCCATGGCGTACATAATGCGACGGTGAACGGGTTTTAGTCCGTCACGCACATCAGGAAGCGCACGCTGCACAATGACTGACATAGAGTAGTCAATATACGCCTGCTTGACTTCGGTTTCAATCGGGATTTTTATTACTGTTCCGCCTTCCGGGGTTTTGGTTTCTTCTAGCATCTTTTTATCCTAAATATCCAGATTTGCGTAGCTTGAATTTTCTTCAATAAACTGACGGCGTGGTTCTACTTCCTCACCCATACAAACGGTAAAGATTTTGTCTGCTGCCATGGCATCGGGAATGGTAACCACGCGCATTTTGCGATGAGCGGGATCCATCGTGGTTTCCCACAACTGCTTGCCGTCCATTTCACCAAGACCTTTGTAACGTTGTACGTCAGCCTTATCACGCTGTTCTCCCAATGCTTCCAAAGCACTGTCGCGTTCCGCATCAGAGTAGCAATAAACAGGATCTTTCTTTCCTAACTGCACGCGAAAAAGCGGAGGCATGGCAAGGTACACATATCCGTGCTCAATAAGCTGAGGCATGTAGCGGAAGAAGAAGGTAAGCAAAAGCGTGCGAATATGGCTTCCGTCAACATCAGCATCTGCCATGATGATGATTTTATGATAGCGCAATTTATCAATATTAAAGTCTTTTCCAAATCCTGCACCAAGGGATGCAATAACCGGTTCCAGTTTGTCGTTGTTCATAACTTTTTCTGGACGGACTTTCTCAACATTGAGCATTTTTCCCCACAAAGGAAGAATTGCCTGTGTTTTTGGGTCGCGGCCTTTCTTTGCTGAACCGCCTGCAGAATCACCCTCAACAATGTACACTTCACACTGCTCTGGATCTTTCAGAGAACAGTCAGCCAGTTTTTCTGGAAGACCAAATCCATCAGAAAGCGTCTTCTTGCGGCTTGCATCTTTTGCCTTACGTGCGGCAATTCGTGCGGATGCTTCGGCAATTGCCTTTTCCAATACTTTTTCAAGTACCGCTGGATTCTGCTCAAAGAAGATTGTTAACTTCTCTTTTACAAGTGCGTCAACAATTGTACGTACCTCGGTATTTCCCAGCTTCTCTTTTGTCTGTCCTTCAAATTCAGGCTCAGGAACTTTCATGGAAAGAACGGTAACAATTCCTGCGCGCACATCGTCACCAGTCAGTTTTTCATCTTTGTCCAGACGCTTTTTAAGTTTTTCGTTTGCGTCTAAAGCCTTGTTCAAAACAAAGGTAAGTGCAGACTTAAATCCTTCCAGGTGAGTACCACCATCCCGCGTATTGATGTCGTTTACATAAGTGTTGATGTTTTCATCAAAACCTGAATTGTACTGGAATGCAAGTTCCGTAATCACATCATCTTTTTCACCCGTGATGTAAATTGGCTCGGCAGGCAAATAGAATTTACTTTGCTTGTGGCTGTTCATTTCCTTGACGTACTGAACAATACCGCCTTCAAATTTAAGAATTTCTTCTTTGGGTGTTTCCAGACGTTCATCACGGAAAATAATCGTAATGCCACTGTTCAAAAAGGCAAGTTCACGCAGACGAGTTTTAAGCACGTCAAAATCGTAGGTTGTCGTTTCAGTAAAAATAGAACCGTCTGCCTTCCAGCGGATTGTCGTGCCATGGCGGTCACTTGCTCCAATTTCTTCTACTTTTGTTTTGGGAACTCCCACTGCATATTTTTGGCAATATTTTTTTCCATCACGATCAACGGTTGCCTCAAGCCAGACTGAAAGCGCGTTTACACAAGAAACACCTACACCATGCAGACCGCCGGATACTTTATAGGAACCTTTATCAAATTTACCGCCAGCATGCAGGCGAGTAAGAACAAGTTCCAAAGCACTGACATGTTCAGTAGGATGCATATCTACTGGAATACCACGACCATTGTCTTCTACACGAACAATGTCATCTTTTTCAAGTGCAACAGTAATCGTGTCACAAAATCCCGCCATGGCTTCATCAATAGAGTTATCCACAACTTCGTACACCAGATGATGTAATCCACGAGGACCTGTTGAACCAATGTACATACCAGGGCGTTTGCGAACGGCTTCAAGCCCTTTTAAAACCTGAATATTTCCTGCTGAATAGGACGCTGTCACTTTTTATTCCTTAAAGATAAGATTTCTTTTACTTAAATAATATAAGAAGATATAAAAGGTATTTTAGTATATCCATAATTGAAGAAAAAGTAAAGGTGAGATATAATAATGGAATGGCTGAACAGAATTATCGTGTCTTCTTTGACGAAGCAATGAAACAAATTCATGCAGAATATAAGGCTGCAGGAAAAGAAAATGAATTTATCCTTTGGTTTAAAGTTTCTTATGTGGAAGATACTATCTCTGAAATTACTGTTTCTGTAGCCTCAGAATTCATGCGCCAGCAAATGGATTCCCGCAATGTTACTTCTAAAATCGAGCAGAAAATTCAGGAGTTGACCGGTCAATCTATCAAACTCAAATATGTATTGCATAATGAGTCATCAAAAATTGAAGAAACTGTACAATCAACACAAATAAATGACATTCAGAGTGTCCAGAAAAAAACTGAGTTTGAAGAAATCGCTCCGCCTGTAAAAAAACATCCACAATTGCGCGAAGACTATATTTTTGAAAATTTTGTTCCTGGAGAAAATAGTCTTTATGCTTTTAACGCTTCTTTAGCAGCAGCAAAAAATCCGGGCAAAGCATATAACCCCATTTTGATTTACGGTGGCGTAGGTCTAGGCAAAACCCACTTGATGCAATCTATCGGAAATTACATTTATAAGGAAAAAGGCGATAAATGTAAAATCTGCTATATCAGTGCAGAAACATTTACCAACGAATTTATTACTGCCGTACGTACACAGACAACAGAAAAATTTAAAAACAAATATCGCAAACTTGATGTGCTTTTGTTGGACGACATTCACTTTTTAAAAGACAAAGATTCTACACAGGAAGAACTTTTCTATACATTCAATGCATTGTACGACAGAAACTGTCAGATGGTATTTACCTGTGACCGTCCAATTAACGAATTAAAATTTATTGAAGAACGTCTGCGCACTCGGTTTTCTCGCGGACTGAATATTGATTTACAGCCGCCAAACTATGAAACTCGCCGTGCTATTCTTGAAAAGAAAAAAGAACTTCTATCACAAACACAACAATTTTCCGCAGTCACAATCAATCGTATTTCCAATGATGTTATTGATTACATTGCAAAAAATGTGCAGACAAATGTGCGTGACCTGGAAGGCTGTCTTACCAAAATGATTGGTTATGCAGAATTAGTTGGAAAGAACGTTACCATAGAAATTGCACAGCAACAACTTAGAGATATTTTCAGTTCACCTCTTTCTGGAACAATCACTGTAGAAACCATACAAAAAGTCGTGGCCAATCATTACAATATTTCTATTGCAGATATTAAGAGCAATAAGCGTTCTACAAAATTTGTTATACCCCGTCAAATTTCCATTTTTATTGCACGCAACCTTACAGAATATTCATATCCGGAACTTGGTGGAGAATTTGGCGGACGAGACCATTCTACCATGATGCATTCTTATGAAAAAATTGCTGATGCTATAAAGACCGATTCTTCATTAGATACCACTATTCAGCAATTGATACGGGAGATAAAGGACTATAAAAAATAAAGACAAATTGTGCAAAGTATGATACAATAATGATGATAAGTTGTGGATAACTTAGAAAACTGTGGATATGTTGAAAACTTGTGTATTAAAAAGTATTAGTTTTCCAAGTGATAACTAATTGCATTATAATAAAATACATTAGTTTTCCACAAATTCACAGAGCCTACTGTTACTGTTACTAAAATTTATAAATTTATATAAATAGGATTTGTGTAAAAAGCAAAACCAGGGAGAAAAAAATGAAATTTACTTTTGACCGTGATGCAATGATTAGTGAAATTGCAATTGCACAGGAAATCATTTCTACAAAGAGTGCTCTTTCTATTCTTTCTAATGTAATGATAATTGCACAAAGCAATACGCTTGTTATTAAGGCGACTGACATAAAAGTAAATTTTGAAACAAAGATTCCTGTTGACATTCAAGAAGAAGGTTCTACAACAATTTTTTGTGATAAATTCATGGGTATTCTTGCTTCTCTCCCTGCAGGCGAAATTGAATTCAATCTTGAACAAAAAGAAACTCAAACAATTGCCATTATTCGTCATACAGCAAAAAAAATTAAATTTCAGCTTAAATGTATGTCTCAGGATAAATTCCCTGAATTTCCAACGATACAGGAAGTGCCATTCTTTGAAGTTCCTGGAAAAGAATTAAAGGCAATGATTGCACAGACATCTTTTGCCGTAAGTGAAGACGAAACACGTTATTTTATGAACGGTGTTTATTTTGAAAAGAAAGAAAATAACCTTGTTCTGGTAGCAACTGATGGACGTCGCCTTGCCTATGCATCAAAAGAAGTTCTTAACGGTGCAATGGATTTTCCGTCTGCAATCGTTCATCCAAAAGTATTGAATATCGTAGCAAAACATGCATCTGATGAAGGAAATGTTTCTATTGCTATTGTTGATAAGATGATTTTCTTCCGCTTTGCAAATTATGAACTTTCATCAACACTGCTTGACGGACAGTTTCCCAACTATCAGCGTGTTATACCTGAGTCACAGCCGAACAGCTTTCAGGTACAAAAAAATGATTTGATGGATGCTCTTAAACGTACATCTCTTATGGTGGATAAAAAGGCTGGTCGTATTTTCTTGACGGCAATTCCTGGAGTGCTTACGGTTACATCACAGGAATCTGATTTGGGTGATGCAAAAGAAGAATTCCCCTGCCAGTATGATGGACAGGAAATCACAATTGCAATGAATTATCATTATGTGGAAGAGCCGCTTAAAGTTATCAATAGCGACAGAATTACATTTGAATTTTCTGAAGCGATGAAAGCGGTAACAATGCGTCCAGAACCCGCAGAAGATTACTTCCATATCATCATGCCGATGCAGATGGCATAAAGACGGCTCATGCCTGTCCTTTCTGTCTCATATTATAACTATCGTAATCTCACTAACGAAACAATCAGTTTGCTTTCAAAAGAAATTTTTTTTGTCGGTGAAAATGGGCAGGGAAAAAGTAATCTTTTGGAGTCCATTTATTATTCAGCATACGGCTCATCCTTTAGAACTCACACTGATGCAGAAATAGTCAAAAAAGGTGAGACTGCATTTAGTGTACGGACAATGTACAAAGATGAAAACGAAAACACAAGCAGCATTTTAGTTGCCCTTGAAAATGGAAAAAAACGTATTGAAAAAAACGGAAAGCGTGTGCAAGACAGAAAAGAACTGATAAATACCATGCCCTGCGTACTTTTTTGCCATGATGATTTGGATTTTGTTGTTGGTGAACCAGAGCGCAGACGGTTTTTTATTGACCAGTCACTTTCTATGTATGATGTGATGTATATTGATGTGATGAGGCGGTATAAAAGAGTTCTGAAAAGCCGTAACATGTCTCTCAAAGAGCAGCACTATGAAATGCTGGATGCTTATGACTTACAGCTGGCACAAAATGGTGTTGAAATCGAACGCAAACGACGAGATGCAATTTTTCAGTTCAATCAGATTTTTGGAAAACTGTATGAAGAAATTACGGGTATTGACGGTATTTCCATAAAATATGAACCATCCTGGAAAATGAAAGAAAACATTATCCCTACGCAAGATGAAATTCTTTTGCATTTGCAGGAAAAACGTGAAATGGATAGAATAATCGGCACGACAATGAGCGGTCCCCATCGTGACAGAATTCGATTTATAAGGAATGGAGAAAATTTTGTAGCAGAAGCATCTACAGGACAGAGACGTTTGGTTGCCATCTTATTGAGAGTTGCACAGGCATTGTTCTACACACAAGCAGTCGGAAAAAAGCCTATTCTCTTAATGGACGATGTACTCCTGGAACTTGATCCAGATAAGCGTCAGAGTGTTACATTGCATTTGCCGGAATATGACCAACTTTTTTGTACCTTTCTTCCCGGTGAACCCTACGAACGCTATCAACACAGCACAACCAAAGTCTTTAATATTAAAAACGGTGCATGGAAGGAAAAACAGGAGTCAGTATAAATGACCGACGAAACAGACATCATACGTGCATCAGATATGATTACGCGAGTGTTTAAAAATATTTCTCCCGAAGATATGCAGAACAGTACACAACTGTCAAATAGTTGGAGGAGTACGGTAGAAAGCATCTCACGAAATGGGGCGAAACTTGCGGCACATACTCACATTGTGGATTTGAAGAACGGAATTTTACTGGTGGAGACCGACCATTCTGGATGGATTCAACTTTTGCAGCTTCATCAAAAATATATACTGACAGGTTTGCGCCGTCTGAATAAAAATGTAAGAATTGAATCGTTGGCATTTAGACTGTCAGGAAGCAATGCCCAGCTTGCAGATATTGTGCCTGTCGATATGGAAAAGGAACGTACCTGGCTGCAAAAAAAATTTGACAGCGAGGAAGAAGCCTTGCAAAAAGCAGGATTTGGACAAAATTCAGCAAATTCTACAGAACTTCCCTCAGAATTACAGAATTTGTTTGATAAATTCAAGTCTGAAATGTTGACCAATCAATCGTAAATTTGCTAAAATCTACCCTACACTACCATAGGAAAAATTTTAAGGTGAATTGCTCATTTACCTGATAAGATAAGGAGAATGTTCTATGAAACGAACATACCAGCCCAGTAAAGTTAAGAGAAATAGAAAATTTGGTTTCCGCGCTCGCATGGCAACTCGTGGCGGCCGCATGGTACTCGCTCGCCGTCGTGCAAAGGGTCGCAGAAAGCTCACTGTATCTGACGAAAAGAAGCCTTACTGATGATACAATCACAGCGTTTTACTCGCAATGAGCGGGTAAAACGATCTGTAGAAATCAAGAATCTATTTAAGAACGGAAACAGGGTGAGCGTTGCAGGAGCAAAATTATTTTTTTTGCCCAACAATCTTCAATTCAATCGGATTGGCTTTCCTCTACCCCGTGGCTATGGCAATGCGGTTCAAAGAAATCACTCTAAGAGACTGAGCCGAGAATCGTACCGTTTCGTAAAAGCACACCTGAACATCGGATATGATATGCTGTTTTTGGTGTATCCTTCTTCCGAAAAATCTTCGTTCCATTCGCGGTGTGCTCAATTCCAGACATTATGTGAAAAGGCCGGACTTTATAAAAAATGAGGAATCTTGTAATAAAAATTCTGTGTTTTTTTATCCGTGTATATCAAAAGTGTATTTCGCCTTTATTTCCGCCCTGTTGCAGATATTATCCAACGTGTTCACACTACGCGATAGAAGCCCTGCAAAAGTATGGTGCGATAAAAGGCAGTACCCTTGCTTTTAAACGCATTGTCCGGTGTTCACCCTTGCATGCGGGTGGATATGACCCTGTGCCATAACAAGAAAATTAATTTTTGGAGAAAAAATATAATATGGAAAGAAATACCCTCTGGGCAATTATTTTATCTACGGCAGTACTGATTGTATTCTTTGGCCTGCAGTCAAAATTTATGCCTAAGCAGCAGCCGGCACAACAGACAGAACAGGTTACTGAGTCAACAGAAAATGCTTCAGATAAAAATGTCAGTCAGCTTGCAGAGAACGAATTGGCAGCAACAGCAGAAAATCCGCTGATGCAGGAATTTGTTTCAGATGCATCACAGGCTGAGGAAACGTATACGATTATTACAAACAAGGTAAAAGTGACCTTTACCAATCGTGGCGGTGATATTATCGGTTATGAATTGCTGGAACACTTGGACACCGATACGGGCAAAGGCGTAGAAATGGCAGACAATATTTCTGAAAGCAACCGCGCATTTGCTCTTTCTCTGGGAGGAACAAAAAACCTTCCGCTGAATACGATATTCACTGCCCGCAAAATTGACGACTACACCATCGGCTTTTTTTACACCGCGCAAAAATCTATAAACGGCCAAGCACAAAAAGATTTTACTATCGTAAAAACCTATTCATTTAAGCCAGATGAATATACATTCAAATTGGACGTTACCATTGATGGAGTGCCTGCATTTGAGGGACTCAATTTTGATGGTGTTGCCTATTCACTGAGAACATCTCCGCAGGTGGGACCTCATTACAATCGCAAAGTTGACCGCTATGATGTGCGTCAGTTCATGTCATATTCCGGCGAAAAATACAAGAAAATTCTCTTGGGTGAAAATCAGCAGAAGACCTACGACAAAAGTTGGGTATGGACAGGTATTGCAGGAAAATATTTTGAAATCCTCGTGATTCCTTCTGACCCGGCAAAAATGGCAAATGATGTAGAATATTCAAGTAAAATTGAACACAACAATTATGCCAACGCACAGGCACGCTTTAGCCGCTTGCCCATAGGTGCAGGACAGACAACGGATACTTATTACGTTTATATTGGCCCTCGTAGCGAAAAAGAACTGGCAAAGTATAATGTTGAAGAAAACAATGCCTGGAAGTTGAGTGGCATGAAACTGGGTGAAAGTCTGGACAGTTCGGGTTTTTTTAGTTGGCTAGAAGTGATTTTGAAATTCCTTTTGGAGCAGATTTACAAGCTGGTTAAAAACTGGGGTGTGGCAATTATCGTGCTGACGGCACTGCTTAAATTTGCCATGTTCCCGCTTACCCGAAAAACTGCTCTTGGTACCGCAAAGATGCAGCAGATTCAGCCGCAGACGCAGGCTTTGCAGGCAAAGTACAAGGATAACCCGCAGAAACTGCAGCAGGAACAGATGAAACTGTACAAGGAAATCGGCTACAACCCAATGGCAGGCTGTCTTCCGATGTTGTTTACATTTATCATTCTGTATGCGATGTACCGCCTGTTCAACAATTATTTTGAGTTCCGTGGAGCAATGTTTATTCCGGGATGGATTCCAGATTTGTCTAAGGGCGACAGTGTGGCAACACTCAGTTTTAATCTGCCATTCAACTTTGGAAACCAGATACGCTTGCTTCCGATAATCTATGTGGTGTCACAGATTTTATTCAGTAAGTTTACGCAGAACGGAGGAACTGCAAGCACAAGTCAGACACAGATGAAGATGATGATGTACGGCATGCCGCTGGTGTTCTTCTTCATTTTTTACAATGCACCTGCTGGGCTGTTGATTTACTGGATTGTAAGCAATGTCATTCAGTTGGCACAGCAGTTGTTTATCAATCATACAATAAAAAACAAAGAGCCGACTCTTGTAGTAGCAAAGAACGGCAAAAAACGAAAATAAAAGGAGTATATAATGACATACGAATTTGAAGGAAAAAATGAAAAGGAAGCTATCGAAAAGGCTGCCGCAGAACTTGGTCTTGAACGTGATCAGTTTGATGTAGAAATTTTGGAAACGCAGAAAAATACGCTTTTCAAAAAAGGCTATGTAAAAATTCGTGTTCACACACTGGGAAGTCAGCCTCATGCTCACGAGGCAGAAGATTCATATACGGCATCGGTAGCACATCACGCAGTGGCAAATCCGCTTCCGCAGGATGAATTTGAGCAGAAACTCTTAGACTTTGTTTCAGAAATGATTACAAAGATGGGTTACGAAGTGACTGTTGAAGTTTTGTTCCGTGAAGAAAAGAAAGTCGGTATTAAGTTGACTTCTGCATCTTCTTCTATTTTGATTGGCCGCAAGGGTAAAAATCTGGATGCCATGCAGTTGCTGGCAAATGTATATGCTGGAAAGCTTGGTCGTGAAGATGTACGTGTTATTCTAGATACTGAAAACTACCGTGTGCGTCGTGAAGAAAATCTGGTTCATCTTGCCTACACCACTGCTGACAAAGTTCGCTCATCACACACCTCTATTCTGCTTGAGCCGATGAATCCTTTTGAACGCCGCTTGATTCATACTACACTGAACGATTTTAGCGATATTGAAACCAAATCTGAAGGTGAAGGTTTATATAAGCAGGTACGTGTAATTTACAAAGGCGCATACTAAGGACTTATAATGACGAGAACAAAAAATCTGTGCATTCTGGGGATACTGATGATGTTATCCACAGGATTTGCACAGGAAGTGGAAACGGATATGATTGCGCCAGAATTGTTTTCTGAAATAACGACAAAAGGAATGGTGCATCAGGAAACAATGGATTTTTCATTCTATCCAAGAACTCCTTTGGCCCAAAAGGCTGTCAGTACTTGGGAACAGGAAGAAGAACCCAACTATTCTGCGGAAAATTTGTATTATCTGAAAAAAGAGACGCTTGTTGCAAACAGTGCAAACAAGGAAAGTGCAGACACATCCCTTGATACGGTTGCAAAAGTCATTCGTTCCATCTCTAAGATGAAAGGCATGCAGTATTACTCCAATGGCGATAAAAAATGGGAGACACTGTATCACAATGCCTACATGGTTGAGGGAGAAAAATCAAAAAAACCAATTGCTGACCAAACAGAGGGAAATGCAGACGGAAAGACGTATTATTGCCTCTTGGACGATAATTCTTTTGGTGACGGCATTTATCAGCTGGACTATCAGCAGACAGAAAACGAAGTGTCATTGTGCCTGACTAATGTGGAATCACTTAAAGTGGCCATGTTTAAAGGTGTAAAACCGCGCTTTATGAAAATCAATCTGGTGGTAACAGATATAGGAGATGCTTATTTGGTCTACATGGTTGTGCAGGCAAAATACGCAAAAATTTCCTTTTTGGAAAGCCGTATCCGTCGTTCTCTAGCTGCTCGGGTGGACGCAATTTATAATTGGTTTAAATTTCAATTCTAGTTTGTAGCAAATCTTGCATTACAGAAAAGATATGTTTTGCATATGTTTGTGGTAGCTGTTTGTACGTAGAAAGAAAAACATCGGAATTAAAATCGGTTGTTTTTATATTTTCATTGAAAAAATCTGTAGCACTTACTTTTAGAAAATCACAAATATTAAAGAAAGCAGACATGGAGACAGATCGCTGACCGGTTTCAATTTTATTGATGTAAGATTCATTCTGCCCAAGTGCAAGACTCATTTCCCGTGCTGAAATATTTCGTTCGTTCCTTAAAAATCGTAATCGGTCGGCAAAGAAGTTTTCTGTCATAACTATACCTTTATTTTAAGATTAGACTATATTTTTCTTGACATATTGCCTTTAAGATATATAATATTTTGTAGATGTAGCCTTTAAGACTTTATAATAAAAATAATTAAGTCTATAAGACTTTGCTTTATAAAGAAAAAGTTTGTGAAGATGTAAGGAGTATATAATGACGGATTCAAAGAAAATTTCATGGACTGAAGTAGAAGACAAAATTTGTTGTCAAGCTTTTTTAGAAGAGTATGTTTTTCTAAAAAAGGATACAGATGTAGAAAAAGTCTTGGATGATATAAAAGACTATGAAAATTTTATAGAACGTGACAGAAGTTCAATTCGGATGCGATTACAAAATATAAAAGCACTGGTAGAAGAATTACATATTCAAAATACTGCAAGAATAACGCCATTAAATAATGCAGCAAGCCAAACGAGAAGAATACTGCAAGAAGAACTAAAAAAAATGACTGAGGGGAAAAGTAGATAACCTTTGGTTTTAAGATATGATAAAATTATTATCGGGAGGAAATTTTTGAAATATTTTAATCAGATTTTTTGTTTTGTTATAGGCGTATTAGTATACACGGTACTTATTTCTTGTGTTACAACATGGACTGCACCAAATTATACTCGTGCTTCCAAAGAGCTACCAAGAAATGTTTCTAATTATTGTGATTACAGAATAAAGGATTGTACACTGCCTGACGGAAAAATAGCAGATGTTTATATATTTAATCATAGTGCAGATGCGGTGGCCTGGCAAAATTGTCAAACTAGAATATTTCGAAAAGATAATTTTTTTACAAAATTAGCACCATCTCCACAGGACTTATGGAAACCTATAGGTCCACTAACGCCATATTTTGAGAAAATATACTATTTTCAAAATAGATATGGTGAAAAAATGGCAACAGAAATGGTTAAAGAAGGAATTTCAGCGTTGTCTTATTATACTACCAATGATTTAGACAATATGTAGTGCCATCCGGTTTGTAAAAACGTGGATTTAGCTCCAAAATAGTTAATGACAAAATTAACAGTATGGGCATTACCTCATACAAAGTGGAGGCACTACATGGAAATTATAACACGAAACGAAAAGATTTTGTACGTTGGAATTGATGTTCACAAGGACACCTATTCACTTTGCTGCTTTGACTTTTTCAGAAATGAACTTTCTGATGAAATGACAATCAAGGCGACAACGAAAGCTGTAATAAAATACCTGGAGGCAATAAAGAAAAAGTACAAGGAAGAAATTCTGTTCGCCTGCGGATACGAAGCAGGACCAACAGGTTACGGCCTTTGCCGCGGATTACAAAAGGCTGGTTATGGCTGCGTAGTTATGGCACCGACAACAATGTCGAATCCGGATGGAAAGAAACGGGTAAAGACTGACAGAATTGATGCGAGGGCAATTGCGAGAATCCTTGCATATAAATCTTACAGTCAGGTTCATCTTCCGAGTGAAGAAATGGAGGCCCTGAAGGAATATACAAGAGCAAGAGATGCAAAGAAGAGAATGTTTAAAAAAGCAAAGCAGGAACTTCTTTCTTTCCTGCTGAGAAACGGAAAATCGTATCCTGAAAGCGGAAATTACTGGACTGAAAAATTCTTCAAATGGATAAAGACTGTTCAGTTTTCCGAAAAATGGATGCAGGAGGCTTTCAGTGAGTATCTTTCGGAAGTTTACAGTCTGAAAGCTAAAATTGAATTGATGGATACAAAAATTCGAGAAATAGCGGAGCTTGAAATCGTAAAGGATAAAGT
>CAKZZO010000134.1 GCA_937885175.1 uncultured Treponema sp.
GCTCAACCGCGGGGCTTGCTTGACACGCTGCAACGGTAGCCTTTTTGCTGCACATACATTTCATTTGTCCAGCCGATGTTCAAGTACGATATGTATAATGCGGAGGCCCTGTTGCCTTATGCTGCAATCCTTGACCAATTTCTTGCTATACAGTAAAATACCGTATGATTCAGGCAGAAACTTTTGAGTCTCCGTTTAAAGGACGGTCACTGCTGACATGGGCGGACTACACGCCCGAAGAAATTCTTCAGTTTTTGGATTATGCGATTCTCGTAAAGAAACAGGCTCACGCCGGCGAAATTCACCAGCGCTTTTTGGGTAAGACCATTGCCCTCATCTTTGAAAAACGCTCTACCCGCACCCGCTCATCGTTTGAAACAGCCTTTGGCGAGGAAGGCGGTCACCCGGTATTTATGTCCACCGCAGACATTCAGCTTGGCGGAAAAGAAAGCATCAAGGACACCGCCCGCGTTCTGGGAAGAATGTTCAGTGCCATTGAATTCAGAGGATTCAAGCAGGAGCATGTAGAGCAGCTTGCAGAATATTCAGGCATTCCCGTCATCAACGGACTTACGGATGCCTTTCACCCGACACAGGCACTTGCAGACATTATGACCCTGCGGGAAAACTTTGGAAAACTAAAAGGCCTGCACTGGGTATTCTGCGGTGACGGTCGTAATAACGTTGCCCGTTCCCTCATGCTCATCAGTGCTAAACTTGGCATCAATTTCTCAATCTTCAGCCCCAAGGAACTCTTTCCTCCCAAGGATATCGTGGACTCCTGCATGGGCTGGGCAGAAAAAAGTGGGGCAAAAATTACGATTTCCGATGAAAAATCAGTTGTAAAAGGAGCCGATTGCCTTTATACTGATGTATGGGTCTCAATGGGTGAAGAAGCCCTCAAAAAAGAGAGAACAAAACTGCTTGCACCCTATCAGGTAAACGCAGAACTCATGGCTGCCACAGGCAAGAAGGATACTATTTTCATGCACTGTCTGCCAGCCGTTTTGGGCGAAGAAGTTACCGAGGATGTGTTTGAAAGCTCCGCCAGCAAAATTTGGGACGAGGCAGAAAACCGCAAGCATACAATTAAAGCAATCATGCTGGCACTGATTTAAACGTCAGGCACTGGCATACAAGGAGTTCTAATATGAAGAAATTTGGTATTATTTCCGCAATCTTGCTCGCAATCACGCTGTGCACCATTTCTGCAGTAGAGCAGGAATATAAATACGAATTCAAGGAATCAAAACTCAGTTACCATAACGTAACGGTTTACAAGGTTCTTGACCACAAGCAGGCATACATCGTTATGTACGCAAAGGGACATCGTGACGTAGGAAACATCACCATCCCCAAAAAATGGTACAATGAAAAGCCCGCAAAACTGACATTCCGCGCACTGCCCAAGGGAATGACTCCCTATATGACAGTCATCAAGAAGGAAGGCTCTTTTGACCGCGTTATCCTGACCATGCCTACAGACAAGGCAAACCTTGCATGGGGCGTTGCAGATTCCAGCGTTACGGTAAATGATGCCGACAAAGACTCTTTTGACATCGTTTACTAAGTAAGAGACAGAGTATTTTACACACATAAAAGGGCTGTCGATTTCGGCGGCTCTTATTTTTATTAAACAGGACACTTTTATGCAGATTATCAATGACGCACAGGCAGCAGACTTCTTACATTTTCTTTCCGCTCACGATTTTTTTTATGTCATCGGCCACAAGGAACCAGATGGCGACTGTATATGCAGTTGTCTGGGCATGGCAGCTCTTCTGGACGCAAAAAAACTGCCCTATCAGCTTTTGAGTGCAGGTCCCTTTAAGCGTACCGAAATAAGAGACAGGGCAGACCTTTTTACCAATGTCCCCACATTCTTATCTGAGCCGGAACGAAAAAAGACAGGCCTCATCATCCTCGACTGCTCGGAGATGTCCCGTCTGGGAGAAATTGACGGTGATTTGAACGGGCTTGACACCTTCATCATTGACCATCACAAGACTGCAAGCGTTACTGAAAACTGTATCATTGATTCTTCCTCACCAGCCACAGCGGCTCTCATTCAGCAACTGTATGAAAAACTGATTGGAAAGCCCACCAAGGAAGTGGCCGACCTGCTTTTCTTTGGACTTTCAACAGACACGGGCTTTTTCCGCTTCCTCAAAGAAGATTCCGCGGAAGTCTTTAGGGCAGCGGCACGTCTGGTGGAGGCAGGTGCAAATCCACGGCAGCTCTATGACAAAATAACAGGCGGAAAGGCCTACTCCACCCGCAAGTTATTGGGCATTATGCTGAACCGTGCAGAGCGTTACTTTAACAACAAACTGGTTGTTACCTACGAAACCATGGAAGACACCCGAAAATATGGTCAGGAAGGCCGAGACAGCGATGCACTCTACTCGCTCCTGCTTGCCTGTGAAGGCGTTGAGGCAGTAGTATTCCTGCGTCAGGAAACAGAGCATAACTGCACGGCCGGTTACCGTTCACGAGATGCCGTTGACGTAAGTGCCATTGCGGCCAAATTCGGCGGCGGCGGACACAAGAACGCAGCGGGAGGCAGCATCGAAGGCAAAATCGAAACCCTCATTCCCGCAATCTGCAAGGAATTTGCAAAAGTCCTCAACTAGCCCTAGCAGGGAGCAAAAGTCACTTCAAGCAGGGGCAAATCAATTTTACTGGGTTTGACGGTAATCTTACCGTTCAAATCCACATCAGGAAGCCCCGCTATCACCGTCTCCATTCCAAGGGAAGGTATGCAAAAAACTGACTGCTTGGACTGCTTATCCACACAGACAGCCTCACCTGTCCAATCAGGATTCTGCAGAAGGTACACAAGCGTCCAGTGTGTATTGCTGGAGCGTTCAGCCTTGCGGGTAGCAAGGGCAGCGGCATCTCCTTCACTCATGCGCATGAGCATTGTTTCCTTGTCAATCAGCGGACGACCGCATAAAAATGCCCGTAACTGTTCATGGGCGATTAAATCCCCATAGCGGCGAAGGGGGCTGGTTACCTGACTATACATGCCCAAGCCCATACCCGCATGCTGGCTTGGCGTTACGGAAACAGTCCTGCGCCGCATGCACTTTCGCAGGCGGAATTGTCCTGCAAGCCCCTGGGGAAGATCCTTGGGAATATCGGGGGCTTCCTGACTCACAAAGGGAAAGGGAATGCCATTCTTAAAGGCAAAGCGGGCAGCCCCCTCGCCTGCCAGAATCATGGCCTCCCGCACTACTTCTGCAGAAAGCGTTTCCCTGCGAGACTCTATCAGTACTTTTTTTGTCTCCGGCTCAACAGAAATATGCACTTCTGGCATAGAAATCTGCACCGCACCAGCCTTCTGCCTGCGCTGGGCATTCCTCTTTGCAATGGCAAAAAGCGGACTGAGTTGGGGAGAATCTTTGAGTTCATCCGCCTTTTCATAGGTAAGCCGCTCTACCGTAACGATTGTCCTCAAAACCGCACAGTCTGCAATATCACCATTTTCATCAAGCGTAATTCTAAAACTTAGTGCGCGGCTTTTTGGTCTGAGCCCCAGGGCATAATCTTCAAGGCTGTCTTCACAGAGCATACGGCTCGCACCCTCTGGAATATACAGGGTCGCTCCGCGGCCGCGGGCAGCCTTATCAATGGAACTGTCTGGCAAAACGGTACTGGCAGGGTCGGCGATGTGCACCCACAGATAAGTGCCGTCAAAAGCAATCGCATCATCAGGATCGTGAGACCACTGGCTGTCGATTGCATAGGAAATACCGGGCACTTCCGTCCGTTCTTCTTCTGGCGGAGAAGCAAGCCCTTCACTGGCACTTTTCATGCTCAGCCCACAACGTGACGGATAGGGATTCCGTGTAATTGACCACATGCCCGTGTCCAAAAGCAGTTTATGTGCGCGCTCAGGAGTTTCCTTTACATGAGCATCATGCATGGTACGGCTCTTATCGCTTTTTCCCAAGGCAAAAGCCTCCACGTCACCCATATATTTTGCATCTTCCGGCAAATTAAGTTTTCCCGCCCTGAGACGCTGAATAAAGGCTGCGCGATATTCCTCTGCATGGTCTTTTTCATTTTGTTTTGCCTGCAAGGCTGCAATAACCTCAGCAGGACGTGGCAAAAATTGTATGTGGCCGTCAAGGATTTTTTCTTCAAAAGACAGGCTTGCCTTTATGGCCGCATACAGTCCCCAGGATTCATCCGCCTTCAAATCCCCGCGGACAAGGGATGCAAGCTCTGCAAAATCCATGGGGGTTGCCGCCGTTTCTTCATCGCTCAGCAAAAGTTCATGAGTTTCCGCAATCTGATTCCGCACCGCACTTCCTTCAGCAGACGCACTGTCTCCAAATGACAGGACTGCATCCAGATTTGTCGCCCCATCCTCAGAAAGCAGCAGCACGTCCTTTTCGCGGACTTTCTGCGTGGCATAGACAGCCTTTTTTCCAGTGTCAGTTGCACGGCTTGCACACCAGGTAACGACAAATTTATCGCCGTCAGCGAGTTCTGTTACAAGTGCAGGAGAATTCTTATAGATGACTACGGAATTTTTTTTCATAGCCCCCACCGTCTGTAAATTTTAGTAGAAAGCGATAGCAGGGTCAAGCCCAAAAAATGCCCGAACATTAAAAAACACCAGTCACTCAGACTGGTGTTCGTTCAGCAGGTTTCGATGCCTACCACTTTCTTTCGATGTTCTCGCAGAGGTTCGGCTCATCGCCTTCTTTGCCAAAGAACTTTGCCTTTTCCATATCAGGAGAGAAGTTCACGGCATCGCCCAACTGGAAGTCATACTCCGGCGGAACGCGAGCAACGATTGTCTGTCCCTTTGACTGCAGGAATACATGAGTATCAGCACCCAAGGGTTCCTTGTTAGTAACTTTAAGCTGCATATTGTTTTCTGCAGCGGGAGCCTGAAGGTACTGCAGGTCTTCCGGACGAATACCGAAAGAAACTTCCTTACCAACATGAGCCTTAAGAGCCTTCTGCTGTTCTGCAGTCGGTGTCAGAACGAATGAACCTTCATCAGCCAGAATCTTTCCGTCCTTTTCGATGATTTTTACGTTCATAAAGTTCATCGGCGGTGTACCGATAAAGCCTGCAACGAACTTGTTAATCGGGTGATTGTAGAGGTAGAGAGGAGCACCAATCTGCTGGATGCGTCCTGCCATTTCTTCACCAGCGTCAGTTCCGCGCATAACGACAATCTTTGTACCCATAGTCATAGCTTCAATCTGGTCATGGGTAACGTAAATCATCGTTGACTGCAAGCGGTGATGCAGGTCAGAGATTTCAGCGCGCATTGAAACGCGGAGCTTTGCATCCAAGTTTGACAGAGGTTCGTCGAACAAGAATACCTTGGGGTTGCGGACGATAGCACGACCGACAGCAACACGCTGACGCTGACCGCCAGACAAAGCCTTTGGCTTGCGGTCAAGATACTGGGTAAGGTCAAGAATACGAGCAGCCTCGTCTACGCGGCGCTGGATTTCTGCCTTGTCAATTTTGCGGATTTTAAGGCCGAATGCCATGTTGTCGAAAACAGACATGTGGGGATACAGAGCATAGTTCTGGAAAACCATAGCGATGTTGCGGTCTTTTGGCGGAACGTCGTTCATCAACTCACCGTCAATCCACAATTCACCTTCGGAAATGTCTTCCAAACCTGCAATCATGCGGAGTGTCGTTGACTTACCGCATCCAGACGGACCGACGAAAACACAGAATTCGCGGTCTTCAATAGTGATGTTAGAATCTTTAACAGCGTGTACGTTGCCGTCATAGATTTTTCCAACATGCTTCAGTTCTACCTTTGCCATTTTGGCCTCCAAGGGATTATAGTATATATTTATTATATGACAGCCTTATTCAGAAGTCAAACGAATTTTACAGGAAAAATCAAGAAAAGCGGAATTTTAGAGATGCAAGAAGCCTTTTACCAGGGGTTCTGCAAGCACAAAAAGTACGCTAAAAAGCACGGCAGGAAGATAATTTGCAGTCTTTACCTTCTTCAAGCCCATTAAATTGATACCAATCAAGATAATCAATGCGCCTCCACTTCCCGTCAACTCGGCTATCATCTGTTCGCTCACATAGGGTGCAATCAGCACCGAAAGCAGCGTAAGTGCCCCCTGATAGATAAAAATTGAAATCACGCTAAATGCGGTTCCCACCCCCATCGCCACGGCAAAGCCTATGGAAATAAAGCCGTCCAAAATGGATTTGAGGAATATAATGGAATAATCATGCTCAATGCCCGCCTTAAAGCTGCCTACAATGGCCATGGCTCCCACGCAAAAGAGCACCGACGCATTCAAAAAAGCATAGGCAAAGTTCTTCTGGGGCTTTCCTTTACTAAAGGTGGGGGAAGTCTCCCCCTCGGCTTCAACTGCGTTTCCGCCTACCCCCTCGCCTAAGGGGCTGCGCCCCTTAAAATCCCCATGCACAAAAATCCGCTCCAAGAATCTACCGAACTGCAGAATCTTTCCGTCAATATCAATAAGCGTGCCCGCAATGCCGCCCAAAATCAATGCAAGAGCCAGATAGACAACATTCTGATACTTGAATGACATCTGTACGCCCATTACAAAGGAAACAAGACCACAGGCAAGTTGAATCGCTTCCGTCACTTTTTGCGGTATCTTCTTTGAAAAAAAGAGACCGACCAGACAGCCGACCAAAATAGTAGCGCAATTTACAAATACAGCAATCATTTTTTCACCTATTCTTCCACGGTAATCACGTCCTGCAGCACATAACAAAAGGTTGGTGCGGACATTTTTGCATTTTCCTTATATTCTTTTCGTAAATCATAGGTATCACTTTCATCATAGGGGTTTATGCCCACGTAATTCCCTTGAAAAACATGTACCCTGCCCTTTTTAAAGGCCTGAATCGTTTCTGTAATTTTTTTCGCCGTGCCCTGAGCCACAATATCTTCGTTCAAGTCAAGCATCTGCACCCAGTTCAGTTCAAAGCCAGCACCGATGTCATTTCCATGCACATTTCCCTTTATGGACTTTTCTATAGTCTTTTTTTCCAGCATGGCACTGACGGCACCGATTATATAGGGATTCCAGTTGATGCGCGTACTGACGAGAGATGTCTTAGGGGCAATATTGCGCATGCCCTGATTATAGCCTATGCTGAAGACATTTTGACTTAAATGCTCCTCACAGGCAACGGCAGGACCGTAAGTATCGGAATGCTGAGAGATAATCACGCATCCTTCTTCAATCAAATGCTCGGCACAGGCCTTTTCCAGGGAAAAACTTGCCCAGGTATAGGTGTAGGCAACGGTCATGGTAGCAGAAGGAACGATGGAGCGCACCCCCAGCAAAAATGCCGTATAGCCGGAAATCACTTCCGCATAGGGATAGGCACCAACATAACCGATTTTTGCCCCTGTCTCGGTGATGACTTTTTTTTCGATAAGTTCCTTGAGTTTCATGCCGGCTACAATGCCCGCAACATACCTTCCCTGATAAATTTCTCCCATAAAGGTGTGATAGTTTTTGAGCACCGGCTCTTCATGGGCATTATCACCTGTTGCCTGACAAAAGTGCACGAATGGGTATTTTTCAGCATATTCCTTAACAATAAGGGCATAACTGTAACTTGACGTAAAAACAAGGTTGCAGCCTTCATTCACCAAATCATCCAGGGCAAGGTCAATCTGGTCTCCGGACACATTAGCCCGCACTACCGTCCTGATTCGGTCTCCATATTTTTCCTCTACGGCATGTTGCGCACGGATAAAATTGTTTGTGGAAGGAATGCTTTCATCTCCGTCGTACAAAAAGCCAATCGTCAGGACTTCATTCCGAGACTTTTTGGGATGGAAGAATGCCTGCGAAATCAAGAAAACACTGATAAAAACCACACCGGTAATCAGCGTAAGGACGGCTTCTCTTTTCATCTATACGCTCCTTCTTCTTTCACCTTGCGGTACAGCGACTCCACATCAATCTTACCGCTTTCGATGAGGCGCAGCATAATATCCGTAATCTGGGGGTCAAACTGGGAGCCACGACATCGTTTTAGTTCGTTCACCACGTAATCAAAATCAAGCTGCTTGCGGTAGACGCGGTTTGCCGTCATTGCATCAAAGGCATCTGCAACACCGATAATCCTGCCGTAGAGAGGAATTTCTTCTCCCTTCAGGCCAGAAGGATATCCCGTTCCATCGTATTTTTCATGGTGATACAGGGTTCCTTCATGCACATGGTCTATCATCGTAAAATCCTTGAGAATCTCCGCACCACGCGTAACGTGAGACTTCATTACGGCATACTCATCGTCATCAAGGCGGGCAGGCTTATTCAGTATGCTGTCAGGAATACCGATTTTTCCAATGTCATGGAGCAGTGCCGCCTTGCGCAGGTTTTCACACTCCTCGTCAGAAAAGCCCAGTTCCCGGGCAATCATCACCGAATATTCAGAGACACGCATGGAATGTTGGCTGGTATTTTCATCCTTGGCATCAACGGTCTTTGCAATAGCAAGAATCGTTTCGTTGCCCATGCGCACCTGTTCCTGGGCAAAGGCAAGTTGCTGCTGCTGTCTTTCAAAAGTGCGCTGAATCTGTCTGCGGGCAATAAACCAGGTAAGATAGGCCACCGCAAGCACGGCAACAAGCATAAAATAAATTCTAAAATAATGAGTGTCGTAAATCGCCTTTTCCTTTACAAGGGAATAGTGACTCTGTTCCTGCACCCTCATGTCCTTGTCCAGAACGGCAAGATGGAAGGTGTAGTTTCCTGAAGGCAAATTAGTATAGGCAACTTTGGAAAGGGCACTTTGAGGAATCAGGGTTTCATGGGCATCAAAGCCTTCCAGCCAATAAGAAACATAGGGGTCAGAAACCGAATAGTTCACTACTTCCGGGAAGAATTCAATTTTTGACGTATCTCTGCTGATGATAAACTGTTCATTTCTGTCCAAGGGGAACGGTACACCGTCCAGCACTGCCTTTGAAACCATCAAACGGTAGGAACGCTCACGCGTCATGTAGTGCTGCATGTCCACGATATAAATGCCCGTTCCGCAGGAAAGATAGAGCCTCCCCTGTTCATCGCAGAAATTCCATGCATTTGCCGTCAGGGCTGTATTCAGTCCGCTTTTTGCATCAAGCAAATCATACTGCAGCATGTCGCCCCGCAAAAGCAAGTCATTTCTGTCCACTACATAGATTCCCGCACTCCCCAGCACAAAAAGATGTCCCTTACCATCCGGCTGAATGTCATAATTGTTGAAATAGGGAAAATTCTTGAGCGGTCTGATGACTGTATATTCATCCATGTAGCAGAGTGAGTTACTCGTTACGATAAAGACACCGTTACCATTCTGGTCAAATACGGTACGAAGGATAACGTCAGAGGTAAGCCCATCCTGTATCGTATAACAGTGCTCAACCTTATTGTCCTTAATGAGGGCAAGGCCGTTGCCGTCAGACCCTGCAAGAATTATGCCGTCACGCCACTCCATGAGCGACAGAATCATTGCGTCAGTCAGTCCGTCAGCCTTTCCAATGGTATGAATCACCTCATCATCCCGAATATAGGCTACGCCCATTTCTCCCGCTGCTACAATAGTTCCGTCATGCAGTTCAATGCAAACACGGATACGGTTTCCAACTTTTCCTGCCGTATTCTTCTTGTCATAGATGCGCGTCCTGCCATTTTTGTCCACTTTTATAAGACCGCGGCCATAGCTGCAGAGCCAGAGATTGTCTTTTGAGTCCTTTTTTGCACAGCGGATACGCACTGACTCCAACTGCTTGGTCAGGGCGTCCTCCACCTTTCCTTCTCCACGGATAATATCAAGACCTGCGTCAGTGCCTACGTAGAGCGCACCATTCCACTTTGCAATGGTATTCACCACAGAGGGAGATAATCCCAGAGAACCGTAAAGATTGATAAAGGAAGAATCAGAAAGCTTAAGGATTCCTTGACGAGATGAGGTAAACCAGTAGTTTCCCTGATAGTCAATGGTCATATTGTCGATAGAATTATTGAAGGCTCCCGTATTGATATGATGAAAGCCTCCGTCGCCGTCAAAAAAGCCTATGCCGTTATCTGCGCAAATAAAGGTCTTGTTGCCGTCAAAGAAAATGGCATTCAAGTTTAAGAGGGAACCGCAGACATCCGTCCTTACCAATTTTGCATCTTCCTCAGTAATGCTGTAGGTAAAGAGGCGATTGCGGGAAGTACCCACATAGAGCAAACCATCCCTGTCAAAGGCGCAACTGGTATAGATTTCACGGTCGGCTCCCAGTGTTTTTGCATAGCGCACTTCACTTTCATTCAGGATAAAGAGTTCTCCACTGGAGGAAAGTGCCGCGACAAAGCCATTTTTATCCGCACTCAAATCCTTGGTGTAGCCTGCTTCCTTAATGATATTGCAAATACGCAAGCCTGAATTCAATTCCAGTACAAGAATGCCTATAGACGTACCGACATAATAGTAGCCGTCAGCCCCCTTTACGATTGCCTTAACGGAATTTGAGGGTAGCCCGTCATTATTGTCCAGCGTATTTACGATTTTTTCATTGATGCAGATAGAAAGACCATTGTCGTTGGTGCCAATCCAAAGCCGGCCTTCTTCATCCACATAAAGGCAGTTTACGCTGTGCACGGTCTCATATTCGTTCATCCAGCGGAACTCAGAACCATTGTAGCGGTAGAGACCTGCATACGTTCCTATCCAGAGAATACCGTCACTAGTCTGCACCACATCGTTAGCCTCACCGCAGGGAAGTCCGGAATCGCTGGAATAGACCGTCTGCACATAGGCATCAAAAGCGTCTGCCCTTATTTCCGCATCAAGGCTTTGCAGGGGCAGAAGAAAAAGGGAAAAAAAAATGGTAAAGGCAGGAATTGCCGAATGTCTTTTTATGATTTTTCGCCTATGCCGCCAGATTTTTATGAGCCCGTACAAAAGCACCAGCGTCACCACTTTGTCCAAAAAGTCAATATAAAACTGACCGATAATGGAACTGATAACGATATTCACGCCGAATTCCCGCACAAAACGGATAACGCCATCACCCCAGACATTTCCCGTCATGCCGCTGGAAAAAATCCAACTTAAAGGAACGGAAATGACCACGGAGGCTATCGTAACAAAAATACTTGCCGTCATCGTGCCAAAAAGCGTTTCAAACCATTTTTTTCGCGCCGTCTGCCCCACCACCAGTGCGATTGCAAGGCTCGTCAGGCTATAAACGTAAGAAATGGGATTAGACCAGCTGTAAAGCACGTTCATGGTCACACCGACAATTGCACCGCACAAAGGCCCCAGGGCATAGGCCATGAGGACAGTACCAAGAGAATCAAGCCAAAGCGGCAACTGCAGGGAGGCGGCAAAGATTTTTCCTGCCAAATTGAGAAAAATACAAAAGATGACAAACAGAATTACTTTGAAATCTTTTTTTGAAGCCATTATAGAAAAGTATACCACACTATCTGCATAAAGTCCAATCTTCTATTTTTTCTGCGAACGGGGAACTTTTCCTGTCGTAAGCCAACTTTGCGTAAAGAAGGTTGACGGTATTTCCTCATCAAAGACAAAATCCTTTACGGTCGTGACCGTCTGGTTGCCCGTCACAAGGTTTGAAACACGGTTTAAGCGGCGGAGGGGATATGCAATGCCGGTAACTCCCTTTACGATTTCAAGTTTCTCGCACTCATACAGTTTTATCTTTACGTTCTTATCGTTGTAGAATTCTATGTGCACCGGTATAAAGGTCTTCTTGTCAATCCAAGAAATGCGGTAAGCGTATTCCACCTCGCTTTTTTTGATGGGGTCTGATTTGATTTTCCAGCAGGTGTATCTTGTTCCTGCAACGGTGATTTCCGCGGAATCTTCCAGCATGGTATTTTCATCTTCGTCTGCATTGCGGATGCGCATGTCGTTGTAAGTAAACTCAGTTCCGCCAAAAGACTTTGTGCGCTCGGTCATGGGAATGCGGCGGGACTGTCGCAGGCGCGGCTCATAGACCCAGCGGTCATCGGCTTTTTTAAGATTCTCCAGCTGCAGGATACGCATGCCACGCACACCAGCCGGAGCACGGAATTCAAAGGCAACGTTTTTAAGACCGTTATCACCGCCGCCATACTGCTTGATTTCCAGCACCTCTGAGTTTCCGTTCCTGTCAATATTTTCAAGAATCAGCGTGGTATAATTGTAGTCTGGAACACGGTCGTTATCACAAAGAACCTCGCAGACTTCCTGAGCAGTCCATTTTTTTTCTTCCTGAGCAAAGAGAATGAGCGGGCAAATCAAAGCAAGCAAAAAAGTCAGCAGAAAATTTCTCATGGCATGCCTCCTCGGCTTGAAAAAAATTGCGAAACATACAAGAACAAGCTACACAAAAAAAGGCTGCCCGAGAAAAAACGAACAGCCTTGCATGCGGAGAACCTGACTTGAACAGGCACAGCTTGCGCCACTAGCACCTCAAGCTAGCGTGTCTACCAATTCCACCATCCCCGCAGAATTGAACTTATAGTAGCAAAAAAATTACTTTGCGTCAAGTACAGAAGCGGGCTTTTCTACCGGTTTAGGCGGATTTTTCTTTGCATCGGCGGCGGCTTTTTTCTGCGCATCCTTTGCAGCCTTTTCGGCCTCTTTTTCCGCTTTTTTTGCCTCAGCCTTTTTTGCGGCATCTTCTTCGCTTATGCCCAGAATTTTTGCTGCTTTTTGAGCATTGGGATTTTTTGTCTTGGCCGTGGGGTCATACTGTTCTGCAAGGCGGCGCACATCGGCTTCCACACTGCTGTAGCGTCCTTTGCTGTAGATGTCCAGGCCCGTACCCTGGGTGGCAACATCCTTGCTCTTGAGGTATTCCGCGCAGATGTCCGCAAATTCGCTGCGCTTGTACTTGGCAAATTCCTTTCCCAATGCATAGCGCAGGGATTTCCGCGGATTATTCTTTATGTCATCGCCCACGATTTCCTTGGCAAGGTCAAGGATTTCCTGGGTGCCCGCATTGTTTTCGGCAAGCAGGGCGGTGGCAATTTTTGCCTTGGTATTGTCAGACACTTTTTTGTCCGTAATCTGCCCTACAAGAAAATCGTTTCCTTCTTTTGTATTCAGCTGGGCAAGCACGGGATAGGAGGCTTCCTTAACAACCTTTTCAGGGTCATTTTTTGCGCGGTGAATCAGATAGGGAACAGCCGCCTTTTCCCCCTGCTCCTTTACCACGCTGATTGCCTCCAGCCGAACCTTATAGTAAGAGTCGCGGATACCCTGAATGATGGTCTTTCTTGCATCGGAATCCTGGGGAAAATGAGACAGTCCCTTTATCACGTAGATACGCATGTTCGGGTCAGTGTCCTCATACAGTGCAAGCAGAATGGGCACCGCGTCGGGATTTCCCATGGCTCCAATGGCTTCCGCACTGTACATGCGCATGAAGGTGTTTTCATCCTTGTCCTGGGCAATCTCCACCAGCTTGTCGTAGGTTTCCGTTGCCTTTAGCTCACCGAGAACACGTACCAAAGCCTGTTTTTGCGGCACCGACAGATCCTCACGGTCAAGATATTCGGTAAGGTAGACTGCCTCATTGCTTCCGCCTACTTTTCCCAGAGTGTCAAGGCACTGATTAAAATAATCCTCGTTCTCGCTTTCCAAAAGGTTCAGTATGGGAGCAACGGCTTCTTTTGTCTTGACCGCCTTTACATAATCAAAACAGGCATTCACCGTACTCTGGCTTTCGTCATAGGGATCGTCAAGAATGGTAATCGCAAAGTCTTCCACACAGGGGTCTTCCAGTTTTGCAAAATAGCCCATGGCTTTTTCTTTGAGGGCAATGTTTTTTGTGTCCTGAAACAAATCGTACACGTCATCAAGATAGCGGGGATCTTCTTTTTTGGTCAGTTCGTTAATCAACTCTTCAATTTCGCTTTCCAGACCAAAACGAATGGTGTCACGGCGTTTTTCCTTGTCTTCTTCAGTATCTTCGCCATCAAGCTCAGAGATTTTTTCTGCATCACCTTTTTTCGGACGCTTTGCATTGGGAATGGAAACGGTATGCCTTTCGCCAGAAAGATAGGCGGGCTTATCCTCCCCCCCTCCATCATCGGGAGTCTTTTCCGCACTGAACATTTCTATGGGCTCGCCCGTATCCTGAGAAAGCGGCGTCGGCACCTGTGCCATAAGCGGCAGCATGAGAAAAGTAAGTAGTATCGTTATCATCGCGCGTAGCATTTCTTTCATTATCGGATATTTCCCGCCTTGAACCGAGTTAAAAAAGCAGTTCTATATGCTTCAAACCGATTTTCATTGATTGCGTTACGGATTTCTTTCATCATGTTGTGCAAAAAGTAAAGGTTATGGTAACTTGCCAGCATGGCACTTAAAATTTCCTCTTCCTTGAAGAGGTGGCGAAGGTAGGCGCGGGAATAGGTGCGGCAGACCTTGCAGGTGCACTCGCGGTCAACGGGGGTAAAGTCTCGGGCAAAGCGTTCCTGCTTTATGGAAAGGCTTCCGTCATGGGTAAAATAGGAGCCGTTTCGGGCATTGCGGGTGGGAAGCACACAGTCAAACATGTCGATTCCCGAATGCACTGCATTCAGAATATAGTCCGGAGTGCCGATTCCCATAACATACTTCACTTTGTCAGCGGGCAAGAGACGCACCGTATAGTCAAGCATGGAGTCAAACAGTTCCGGCGGCTCCCCCACCGAAAGCCCGCCAATGGCAATGCCGGGCAAATCCAGATTCGCCACAAAATCCGCAGACCGAGCGCGCAAGTCCTCAAAGAAGTTTCCCTGCACAATCGGAAAGAGCATGCCAAGATAGCCTTGGTCGCGTTTTTTGAGCCACTGGGCTTTTGCCCGCTCCGCCCAGTTTTCCGTCACTTCAAGGGCGCGGACAGCCTCTTTTTTTTCGATGCCGTAGCCAGAACACACGTCCAGCTGCATCTGAATGTCTGAGTTGAACTGTGCCTGCACGTCCACCACGCTTTCCGGCGTAAAGAGATGCTTGGAACCGTCGATATTGCTTCTGAACTCCGCGCCCTGCATGGTGATTTTGCGGAGGGGCGAAAGGCTCCAGACCTGAAAGCCGCCTGAGTCCGTCAGAAAATTGCGCTGCCAGCCAGAAAAGCCGTGCAAGCCCCCCGCCTGCTCCACCGTATCGCTTCCCGGACGCAGATATAAATGGTAGGTATTCGCTAAAATTATCTCAAATCCGATTTCTTCCAAATCATCTTTTGTAAGGGCCTTTACCGTGGCGTTTGTTCCCACCGGCATAAAGACAGGCGTCTGTACATCACCGTGGGGCAAATGCATAAGGCCCGTGCGGGCGCGTCCATTGGAATCTGTGTGGGTAATGGTGAAAATATTGGTCAGCATGGAAACATTCTAGCACAATATGCCTTTTGCGTCTCTAGGTTCTTGCGTACTTCAGGAGCACGATGCTTATCGCCACGAACAAAAAAACAGGAAACCATGCCCCCATAAAAGGAGAAATATACTGGAACTTGGCCAGGAGCATGGTTATCATCTGGCTGACGTAAAAGAGAACCGCCGCGCTGATGCAGGCTGCAAGGCTGACCAGGAGTACGTTTTTGCGTGTCTTACCGCTGAGTCCGATGGAAAGGAAGACGACGATAAAGAGTACAAAGGGAAAGGCGAACTTTTTGTAGTAGAGGCTCAATTCCTCGCTAAAAGGAAGGCCTGCTTTTTGCAGGTGCTCGATGTACTGCTTTGCCTCCCGGGCACTGACGGTTTCTACACTGACGGTGTTGTTCTGAAATGTGGTGGGGTCTTCGGTAAGTCGGTCGATGACTTTCCGCTCAGGGCTGCGCTGGGTCATTGTGCCGTCCTTAAAGGTATACTGGGTTCCTCCAGACAGATTCCAGTGTCCGTTCTGAAAAACAGCGGAGTCTGCGCGGATAACGGCGGCAAGGGTCTTGTCTTCGTTACGCACGATAATGATGACTGTGTAGAGGCGTTTTGACGCGTCATCGTAGTAGTCGGCCTTGTAGACAATATTGCCTTCATCTGAGATGACTACAATCTTGTCGTTATTGAGGGATTTTTCCTTATTGAGGGACTTTTCCTGCAAACTGGTCTTTACCGCATAGGTCGGCACCACTACCCTGTCATCAAAGAAAAAAAGTCCCAGGCTCAGCAAAAAAGACAGCACCAGAAGCGGAGCGGTAAAGCGAATCAGGGGAACGCCGGATGCAAAAACCGCCACCAATTCATTGTTCGCATAAAAATCACTGAGCGTATAGGAAACGGCAAAGAGAATTGCCAAGGGAGTGGCGTACCACATGCATTTAGGCATGTACATGAGCAGAATCCGTCCTACCCTTGCACCGGGCACCTGATTTGAAATGTAGTTCCACAGATTCATCAGCAGGTCAACCAGCACCAGAACCATGGCAAAAAACATGAGGGCACCAAGAAAAAGAGGAATGAACCTGCGGAAAAGATACTGCATCAGTTTCATTTGCGCCCCAGCATCATATAGAAGAATAAGGCCGCCGTAAAGATGACCGTATTGGGAAGCCACATCAAAAGAACGCCGTTCATGCCGCTGCGACTGCCGAAAATCTGCCCCAGAATCATCATTGCCCAGTAGGCCACCGAAATGAAAAGTCCGATTATCAGTCCGATTGTCTGTCCGTTGTGCTTGCCGAAAATCAATGCAAGGGGCAAGGCAAGCAGGGCAAAGAAAATAGAGCCAAAGGGTACGGAAAATTTCTTGTTGTATTCAAGCCGATATTTATTCAGATCCTTGGGATTTACCCCCGTATCTTTTTCCATCTCCTTTATGCGCTGCTTTAAGTCGTAGGAAGTCATCTCGCTGGGGATGACGCGATTACTTCCGCTGAAAAAGGAAGACTCAAAGATGTTGAGCATGAGATTCTTTGCCTGCAGCACATCGTAATTCGTCTTGTTGGAGCTGTCAAAAAAAACAACGGTAGAATCATTCATCTCAATGGACATGAGGACACCGACCGTGGTGGATTTTTTTACGTCCGAAGCATCCGCCACGATGATGCGCTGGTTACCATTAGTATCCGTGTCAAAAAAAACCAAGTCGCTGACCTTGGTGCCGTTTACCTGCCCGATAACCAGCGTCTTGTCGTTGGTTCGCTTTACCGAATTTGACTCCAGTTCGATTGCAGGATTTGACATCAAAATGGTTCTGCGAAGCTGATTGTATTTTATAGTGCCCAAAGGCAAGAGGTAGTCGTTTACAAAAAATGATACGATTGAAATGACCAGACCCAAAATGATTACGGGAAGCACCAGAATCTTGTAGCCCAAGCCTGACGCGCGGAGAATAAGCACTTCGTTTTCCGTCACGAGGCGGCCAAGGCACATCAAGAATCCCACCAGCGTGGCAAAGGGCGCAGACTGGGCAATAATCATGGGGAGCGAATAGGAAATAAGACGAAGCACGTCCGCAAGGGGAACCCGTTTTTTGAGGATATTTTCTGCCAAAAGCAGAATCTGATTGCAAAAAAACACCATGAAGAAAAACAAAAATGCTATGAAAAAATAAAGAAACAGTTCTTTTGTAAGGTAGCGCACCATGACAAAACGGTTTATCCCACTCGTTTCCTGCATGGTCGTACAGAGCGTCTTGCCCAGACGGCGTAAGCCCAGACGATAGCATAGTCTGCCCGTAGCACGGAATATCCAGTTGAGCAGATTGAAAGAGCTAAAGGCTGCAAGGAACGTATCCTTTGCCTTGGAGAGGCAATCGGAGATGATATCGCTTACAAAAGCAGGCAGCAGGTTCATCTACTTTTTGCTGACCCCCGTGCTGCCAAATCCGCCTGAGCCCCGCACTGTTTCATCAAGGCGTGCGACTGGCTTAAAGGCAGCGGTTGTTACTGGAGCGACAATGAGCTGGGCAATGCGGTCTCCATTATTGACCGTAAAAGGCTCTTTTCCCAGGTTAATCAAAATCACTTTTACTTCGCCCCGATAGTCGGAATCAATCGTGCCGGGCGTGTTCAGCACCGTAACGCCATTTTTTGCCGCAAGTCCACTTCTCGGACGCACCTGGACTTCATAGCCTTCAGGAATGGCAAAGGCAAGCCCCGTGGGAATCATGGCCCTTTCAAGGGGTGCAAGAGTGACAGGCTCAGACAAAAAGGCGCACACGTCACAGCCCGCCGCACCAGAAGTTTTGTATTCGGGAAGAATCGCACCGTCTGCAAGAGTGCAGGAAATTGAAATCGTATTCATAGAAAATATTGTAGCAGATTGCGGGAATTGTGTCAGCAGACAAAAAAACACACGGATCAGACCAATCCGTGTGTCATATTTAGCGAAGAGATTTTTTATTTCTTCTGTTCCTCGATTGCATCGATGTAGCTCAGGTTCAAGCGGCCCATCTTGTCAACTTCAAGCAACTTAACGGGAATCTGCTGACCTTCTTTGAGCACATCGGTCACTTTTTCTACGCGGCCGCGAGAAAGCTTGGAAATATGGCACAAGCCTTCTTTTCCCGGCAGGATTTCGACAAAGGCGCCGAATTCCATGATACGCTTAACCGTACCGTTGTAAATCACGCCGACTTCAGGATCGTCAACGATGCCGTGAACAGCAACTTTTGCTTCTTCAGCAGCCTTGCCATTCTTTGCATAAATCGTAACGGTGCCGTCGTCTTCGGTGTTAATCGTAACGCCGTACTGAGCACACAGAGCCTTGATTGTCTTTCCACCCGGTCCAATGAGGGCTCCGATTTTGTCAGTGTCAATCTTCATTGAAAGAATCTTGGGTGCGTAGGGGCTGATGGGCTGCGGCTTGTTGATGCACTTTTCCATAATGGAAAGAATGTGCAGACGACCTTCCTTAGCCTGTGCCAGTGCCTTTTTCATGATTTCTGTGGTAACGCCCGCAATCTTGATGTCCATCTGAAAACCGGTGATGCCGTCTTTTGTTCCGGCAACCTTAAAGTCCATGTCACCCAGGTGGTCTTCCTCACCCAGAATGTCAGACAGAATCTGATAGCGTCCGTAGGGATTGTCGCCCTCTGCTTCGGTAATCAAGCCCATAGCGATACCCGCGACCATCTTCTTCATGGGAACGCCCGCCGCCAAGAGTGACAGACAGCCGCCACAGGTAGAAGCCTGCGATGAAGAACCGTTAGATTCCATGATTTCAGAAACAACACGCACTGTGTAGGGGAATTCCTGAATTGACGGAATCATGGGAGCCAGTGAGCGGCGAGCCAGATTTCCGTGACCGATTTCGCGGCGACCTGTGGTCAAGCGGCCAGTTTCACCGACTGAATAGGGCGGAAAATTGTAGTGAAGGATAAAGTTTTCGCTTCTCTCACCATCAATGTCGTCATAGACCTGTGCGTCCATGGCTGTTCCCAGTGTGGTGATAGCCAGAGACTGAGTTTCGCCGCGGGTAAACAGTGCGCTTCCGTGAGGACGGGGCAATACATTTACTTCGCAGGTAATCGGACGGATTTCGTTGCACTTGCGTCCGTCAATGCGGAGACCTTTATCCAGAATACTCTTGCGGAGCAGATTGTACTGAATGTCATCAAAGCACTGATCAAAGAGCTTCTTCTGAATTTCATCCTCAAACTGTTCTGCATGGGCGGCAAGCAACTGCTTTTTGGCGGCGCTGATTGCGTTTCCACGGTTCATCTTGCCGTCCTGGAAGCAGGCCTTCTCCAAAAGCGGAGTTGCCTCTGCAATGATGGCATCCTTGTTTGCAAGTTCCACGTTAAGGGGAGCCAGCGGCAATTTTTCCTTGCCAGCCTTCTTAACCAGTTCGTCCTGCAGGTGACACATATCGGTGATAAAGCCCTGAGCCTTTTCCAAAGCACCCAGCATCACTTCTTCAGTGGCTTCGTTTGCACCACCTTCAACCATAGTAAAGCCGTCAGCCGTACCCGCAACGACGATTTCCAAATCTGCCTCATCAATCTGCTTGAATGTGGGGTTGATGACGTATTCTCCGTTCAGATAGGCAACGCGGCAGGCAGCCACAGGACCATGGAAGGGAATGTCAGAAATAGAAACAGCCGCGCTGGAGGCGATAACTGCAAGAATATCAGGCGGATTTACGCCGTCAGAAGAAACACAAGTGGGTACAATCTGAATCTCTCGTCCGAATGATGTTTCAAAAAGCGGACGCATGGGGCGGTCAATCAGACGGGAAACCAAAATTTCCTTGTCCTTGGGGCGACCTTCACGCTTGATAAAGCCGCCGGGAATCTTACCTGCGGCATAGTATTTTTCGTTGTATTCAACGGTCACAGGAACGAAGTCCAAGCCTTCTTTTACTTCAGAAGCACAGCAGACAGTCGCCACGATTGCAGACCCCGCAAACTGCGCGTACACACAGCCGTTTGCCTGCTTACCGATTTTGCCTGTCTCAAGGATGAGTTCTTCGTTTCCGATTTTGTAGGTTACTCTTTCTACTGCCATTACACGCTCCGCTTATTTGCGCAAGCCGAGCTCTTTAATCAGAGAGCGGTAGAGTTCGAGATCGCGACCCTGCAAGTATTTCAGCAACTTTCTGCGCTGACCAACTGCTTTGAGAAGCCCACGAGATGCGCCCGTGTCTTTCGGGAAACGCTGTTTGTGAGCGGTAAGCTGTTTGATGCGTTCGGTCAACAAAGCGACCTGAACTTTTGTGTTGCCGGTGTCTGAATCATTTGCACCGAATTTGCCGACGATAGCAGCCTTTTCTTCTTTTGTAAGTGCCATTACTTACTCCTTAAAATATATTTTTCCCCTGAATTGCCAAAACATGACCTGCCCTTACCATTCCTTGTGGCGAACCATCGGAATTCAGCAGCAAGACGCTCTCCGAAAACCGATTTTTTAGCCGTCAGAACGATATGAACACAAACAAGGGTTTGTGCTGGCGTGGTCTTTGCACCGCGACCAGACAGTTGTACCGAATATGATACAGACTTTATTGTAGTGAAATGCAGAGAAAAGTCAATCTGTGTGATACGGACGGCACAGGGCATTGCGGTTTTTACAGCGAGCCGACGGTTATGCTGGTGCCGCCGCTACCGGCAGCCCCTCCGCTTCCGCCGCTTGCAACGCCGCTCGTAACAGAAGTGCTGTTATCCTGTGAGCCGTTGCCACCGTTGGTCGTGCCTTTTCCGCCTGAGCCTGCGCCACCGCCAACATAGATATGACCGCCTGAATGCCCGGTGATTGAGCCGCCTGCTCCACCACCGCCTCCTCCGCCACCGGCACCGCCCGTACCGATGTCCGCGCCTTTTCCACCCGCGCCGCCGCCGCCGCCTGAGCCTCCTGCGCCCGCAGTCCAATCGCGGTTATAGCCGGTGTTCTCATCTTTTACGCGGTAGTTATATACTTTGTTTCCGCTTGTGTCCTTGCCGCTTCCGCTTGTAGCAGTATAGAGCGCACCGCCGCTTCCCGCGCTTCCGCCCACGCCGCCTGTCGCCGTGATTGTTATCGTGCTTTCTTTTTTGATAGAGCCGCATGAGGAACTGCTACCGCCCGCAGAACCGTTACCGCCCGAGTTTCCTGCGACGCTTCCTGTCGTGCTGATTTCTGCAATTGAAATGCCACTTCCGCCGCTTCCGCCCGCGCCGCCATTACCGCCCGCCGTTCCGATTCCGGCTCCACCGCCGCCCGCGCCTTTTCCGCCAGCACCACCTGTTCCGCCACATGCGGCTGAATGGCTGCCGTTGTATTGCATCCATGCGTCCGCAGCGTTTGCCGAGCCATTTCCCGCATCGCCGCCCTTTCCGCCAGTCGCCACGACCGTGCCGTAGCCGTAGATGTTAAAAATCGCCCCGCTTGGAAGAAGAATTCCCGCGCCTCCACCCGCGCTTGTACCGCCATTTGCACCAGTCGCGGTAAGCGTACAGCCTTCTTCAATATAAAGATTCACCGAGCCGTCGTTTGCTACTTTTAGACCATATCCGCCCGCCGTGCTGTTCGTAAGCGATACATCTGAGCTTACAACATGCGTTCCCCTTGTCAGTGAATTTCCGCTTGTAGAACTTGTCACCACCGTGCCTTTTGCCGTCCACTGCGCGTAGAGCGTGGTCGCTGCCGTCAGGTCGCTTGTCTTTGCGCTCGTGCCGTCCGCGTTGTAGTATTTTGTGCCGCCGCTTGCCGCGTCGTAGAAACCGCTCAGCGTGTAGCCCGTACGCGCAAAACTTCCGAGCGCGGCGGGGTGGTTTGACGGCGGATTTGTGGTAGTGAGCGTAGGCATCGCCTCACCGTAGGTCGCCGTAACGGTGGTGGTGGTGGTAGCACCCTTTGCCCAGCCCGTGCTGATGGTGACGGTGCACGTAATGACTTTCCACCGCGCGTAGAGCGTCTTTGTTCCCGCCGTGGTGTACGTGGTCGCGCTCGCCTTTGCGCCCGTGTAATACTGCGTGCCGCCCGTCGTAGCGTCAGTGTCATAGTAACCTTGGAACGTGTAGCCCGTGCGCGTGGGAATGCTTGTAAGCGCGGGCATATCGCTTCCGTAGGTGGCGGTCACGCTTGCCGTTCCGCCTGTGCCGCCGTTTGCGTTTAAGGTGACGGTATAGGTGTTAGCCGTCCACTTGGCGTAATACGTTTTGTTTCCCGTGCTTCCACTTGCAATCTGCGTGACTGCGCTTCCGCTGAGTGTGGAAGTGGTGTACCAGCCGCCAAAGGTGTAGCCCGTGCGGGTGATGTTGCTTGCGGTGGGAAGCGTGACTGCGCTTGATTCCACGGTGTATGACATGGGCTTGGTGTAGCCGCTTACCCACGAGCCGCTGTTTTCGTTCAGCGTGATGGTGTAACTCGTTGCCGTCCACTTGGCGTAGAGCGTGGCGTTTGCGGTGAAGGTGTATGAGCCTCCCGCCGTGTAGTTTGCACCCGTGCCGCTTGCATTTGCGTTCCAGCCACCAAAGATGTAGCCAGTGTGGGTAAAGCCGTTTGTCTTTAGCGTAAGATTGGTCGCATAGCCCGTGACGGTTTGCGAAGCCACGCTTCCTGAAACATCGGTGGGGTGCGATGAGCCTTTGTTCCCGTTATAGGTGATGGTGTACTGCCAGACGGCGTACAAGTCCACCGTGTCGTTTTTCGTGGCAGTCAAATTGAGCGTGCCGCTCTTTCCGTCCGTGTACACCGCGCTTGTTGCAGTCGCGGACAATGCCCAGCCCACAAAGGTCGCGTCCGTGCGCGTCCAGCCGAGCGAAGAAAGCGTCTGCAAACTCTGAGCTGTGTCGTAGGTAAAGCCTTGCGTTTTGGTCGTGCTGTCGGAAGCCGACGTGTTTTTGTGGAAGCGCACGGTGTACGGATTTCCCGTCCACTTGGCGTATAAGTTCTTGTTTCCCGTTGAGTCAGCGGGGATTTGGGCGACCGCCGTACCCGTGAGCGAAGCGTTGTCGTACCAGCCAGCAAAGGTGTAGCCTGTTTTTGTCACTTGCGCGGCAGAGGGAAGCGTAACGGCGTTATGGCGCGTATAGGTCGCCTGTGCGGTCGCTCCGGTGGAAAGACTTCCGCCATTCCATGTGTAGGAGATAGTATAAGTCTTATCAAGCGCGGAAATCGTGTTTTTTTCCATGTCCGCGGAGACGCTTGTTACCCCGCTTGCAATTCCCGCATATTCCCGCCATTCGCCTAAAAGCACCGTTTTTGCGCTGTCAGCGTAGAACCTAAACACCACCGCATATGTTCCCGCAGGGATGCCACTTTTCTCGTAGGTGACGATGCCGCCTGTCGGGGTGAGGTTTTCTTCTGCAAAGCCGCTCACCGCAGAGCCAGTAAGGCTGAACAGCCCCGCCGTCACGACCGCCACACCAGAAGAAGGATAGGAAACAGATACCTTTACCCCCCCCCCTATTGTTTTCCGCGTCTGCTCCGATCGCGTAGAGTGAGAGCGTAAATGAGAGCGCGTTTTCCGCGCCCGAGACGATTTCTGTGCGCCCTACCGAGCCTGAATACTTTGCCCCGCCTTTTTGGGCTATCAGCCTGAAATTCCAGAAGCCTTCGGTAACGGCAATTTCCGCGCTCGTAAATTCCGTAAGCGCGTTTGTAGCCGTGCCGCTTGAAGCCCAGAGATTCTGCCACGCAAAGCCGCCGTCGGTGCTTCCGTACAAGGTAAACGAAGTAAAGTCGGAGGCGGTCAAGACAGGAAGCGCGGTGCGAAAAGCAGAAGCCTCCTCATCTGATTCAGCATACAAAGGAGTGCCATCTTCATCAGTAAGGCGTAGCGAAAGGTAGGCAAGCGCGTTTTCCTTTTCATCGCGGACTTTGCCAGCATCGTCTTTACTCTCATCGTTCGCAGTGTTTCCAATCTGCACGACAATTTCTGCCGCTACGGGAGCCGTCTCTTCATCAGACGAGGAACAGCCAAAAAAAATGAGCGGTCCGCAGAGTAACATCAGCAGACACCGAAGGAGAATGCTAAAACGTAAGAAAAAACGAGCCGCAGTTTGCATTTGGATTTAGTATACCATGTGTTTTATAATAGAAAAGTATGGCACGATAAATCGCTACCCGATTCTGATAAAAACTTATTCACTGAACGAGCTAAAACGGGTATGATTATCGTATGCTTAGGATTGCAGTGTGCGATGATGAAGAAGATCAGCGGGAAGCGATGCATCAGATGGTGCAACAGTATGTCTCTCCCCCAAAAAGTGCATCCTCGATAGAAGCGCACATAGCTGACTTTTCATGCGCCCACGACCTGCTTGCCTCATTAGGCGAAGGCAGTGTGTTTGACATCGCGCTTTTGGACATCTATATGCCAGAAATGGACGGCGTAACGCTTGCCCGGGAAATACAGAGCCGTTCGCCAGACACCAGAATCATCTTTCTTACATCGTCTGTCGATTACGCCGTCACCGCGTATGCGCTTGGCGCGGTGCATTACCTTGTAAAACCATTCGCACAAAAAGATGTCTTTGCCGCGCTAGACAGGGCTTGCGCATCTCTTCCTTGCGTGCCTAAAAAAATCGTCATCAACGGGGAGCACCGGGCGACAAGCGTGGTGAACATAGACGACATTATCTGCGTGGAAAGCGTGGGATATGTGCGGAACGTCACCACAAAAAACGGCATCCTTATCGAAAAGCGGCTCACTTTGAGCGATTTTCTCTCCGAATTTAACCGCCTCTCACCCGGACAATTCATGCTTCCCTACCGAGGCTACGTGATAAATCTTGCCGCCGTGCGCACCGTCGCGCCCCTCTGCGTGGAGATGAAAGACGGCACAAAGATTCCACTAAAGCGCGGCGACTACACCGCGGTAAAGAATGCCTTATTTGACTATTCTTTTGTACGGGGGGGGGGGATTTTAAATGACCACATTTTGGCTCATCGTGCTTTTTGTAAACAGCGTGACCTATGGGTGCCATGCGGTCTGTCTGTACTTGCTTTCTGACCACAAGCGCGGGAAAGCGTTCTCTGTGGCGGGAAGCGTGGTGCTCTGGCTTTTGTGCATGGGATTGTGCGCGTTTGCCACGAGCCACCAGAACAGCAGTTTTTACTGGTTCATCACCAATATCGACATTCTGCTGATGCTCGCGCTGTTTGCGCTCACTACAAGCGGCTCGTTTGCGCGGAGCGTGTTCATGGTGTTCACGTATGGCATTTACTTTTACTTTACGATGATTCCCTGCGAGCTCACCTTGCGCTTTCTTCCCCACCCGTGGCGGTTTGTGCCGTATGCGCCGATTCGGCTTCTTATGTATGTGCTGCTTATAATGTACTGGATGCGGCGTGGGCGCAATATGTTTGAGCGGGCGACGGGACATATTGAAAAGCCGCGCTGGATAATGCTCGGCGCATTTTCGGTTATCGCGCTGTTTTCGGTCACGTTTGTGATGACGCGGCTTTTGATGCTGAACGCGAACGAAGGCTTTTGGGAATACGCCATTTCGGTGAGTATGCTGCTTGTGACGGCAAGCGCGTATGTGCTGATTATCCGAATCATGGCAGTGCTGAACGACGAGAACGAAAACCGCATGATACGCGAGCGGGAAAAACTCTTGCTTTCCGAGCTGAACGCGCAGAAAGCCTTTGTGGAGCAAGCGCGGCAAAACCGGCATGATTTGCGCCATCACACCGCCATGCTGCGCGACCTTTTGCGGCAGAATGACAGAGAGGCATTAGGCATATACCTTGGCGAATATGAGCGCACGCTTGGCGAACAGGGGCTCGACTCATATTGCGAAAACACCGTGGTAAACGCGCTCCTGCGCACATTGCACAGCCGCGCCACGCAGAACGGATTTTCCTTTGACTGTGAGGCGCAGATTCCAGAGCAACTGCCGCTTTCTGCCACCAGCGTATGCGTGCTTTTTGGCAATTTGTTTGAGAACGCCTACGAAGCGACCTGTGCCTGTGGAAGCGGCAGGATTTATATCCGGGCACGGAATACCGATGGCTCGCTCTACCTTGAAGTGCAAAATCCTGTGGCGGGAAAAGTCATTTTTAAAGAAGGAATTCCTGTCACCACCAAGCATGACGGCGGCTTCGGCTCAAAAAGCATTGTCTCCGCGCTGCAGCAATGCGGCGGCATGGTCACTTTTGCGCAAAAAAAGAGCACGTTTGTCGCGCGGGTAATCATTCCGCTGTAGATTTTCCGCTACAGGGGCAAAATAATCTTAACAGAAAACCGCTCGCCTTCCTGTGAAAAATCGACCAGCCCGCCGTACTGCAAGAGCGTGTCAAGCATACTCCGAATGCCGATGCCGCCGCTTTTCTTTAGCGAGATTGGGTAGCCGTCTTTAAAGCGTACCGTTCCCTGCACGCTGTTTTCTATTCGCATATACAACATGCCCTCTTTTGTGGACGCATGGAGCGAGAAGAAAGGATTCGTGCATTTGCGGCAGGCATCGAGCGCGTTTTCAAACGCATTTCCAAAGATAATACAGGTGTCCACGTCAGAAAACGGCAGCGTCTCCAGGATATCGCACTGAATCGTGTAAGAAACTTCTGCCTCGTCACACTTGCGCACAAAATTGCACAAAAGCGCGTTCAGCACCATGTTTTTGGAGAACGCTGGCATATCCACTTTTTCAAACAACTGCTCGTAATCAGAAAGATAGGTGCGGATTTTTTCAAGGTCGCCCGCGTCGGCAAACGAGCGGAGCAGCTGCATGTGGTGTCGCATATCGTGGCGATACCGCTTTGCCTGAGAGACATAGATTGTCTGCGAGGTAAGCTCAGACTGCAAAAGCCAGTTCATCGAGCGCACATTCTGCTCGTCGCCCTTCTCTTTAAGGCTTTTTATCACCTGCAAAATCGCCGCGTAACTGGAAAACACAACCAGCATAAACGCAAGCGAGCCGACAATAATCACGCGCTCGTTTTTCACCTGCATGGGCGGAAAGACGATGTTTGTAAAAGCGGCGACTCCCAGCATGAGCGACATGGCAAAAAAAGCGAGCGTCGTCCAGCCAGTGGTAATGCCGTAGGATATTTTTTCAAGGTAGGCTTTGCCTTTGAGATGCCATGCCAAAATAGCGAGCACGAATATGGGAATCTTCGCCACAATTTCTGCAATCGGCGCATATTGACCGAACAGCAGGGAAATCCACGCCACAACAATGACGGAACAGTAGAAAAAGGTAAAATAGGTGGCCACCAGAAAGACTTTTTTTCCCGGCAGTCCTTCGCCCGCCCAGATACAAATCAAAAAATAACATGCGACGGTGCAGAAAAACGTGAGACATGCCGTTACGATGAGGGGCGCAAACATGAGCAGCACGATACTGAAAGCGGCACTCAGCGCGACATACGCCGTCCAGACAAAAGCCATCGTCCGTGTGCGGAAACGCCAGTCCATAAGCGCAAAAAGGGCTGCCCCATGACAACAATGCGACACAATCAGATTCAGAAACGCAAGATTCATACTTTTTTTCTAGCACAAAAGACACATTTTTTCACGGTAAAACAGCGAAAATCGGATGAATCGCTAAGAATTCTGGATGAATATTTTGTTTGCAAAAAAATCCCCCGCATTATACAATAAGGTATGCTTACGCTTGCGATAGTTGATGACGAGGCGGACTCGATAAAAAAAATGCGCGAGGGAACGGAACGATTTCTTTCTGAAAACGCCCCGCTTCCCGTTCAGATAAAAGAATTTTCTGACGCGCATGATTTTCTTTCCGACATTGACGCACACGGTACGCCTGACATCGCGCTATTGGACATTTGTATGCCCGATGTTTCCGGCGTACAACTTGCCGAATACATACGCAAAAAAAGCGATACGGCAAAAATAGTCTTTGTGACAAGCTCAAAAGAATTCGCGGTGGAAGCATTCTCCGTAAACGCCGTGCATTACCTTGTAAAGCCGTTCTCATACGCGCAGTTTGCCGAGGCGATGACGCGCATCATACAGATGTTCAAGACCGAGCCAAAGAAAATCAGCATAAACGGCGCGGGAGAAAGCGTGACGATGGTTCCTGTTTCCGACATCATTTATATAGAAAGCGTCGGACGCTGCCGCTACGTGCACACGCCCGCAGGTGAATTTGCAGAAACGCGGCGCACGCTCGCCCAGTTTTCCCAAGAGCTTGAAAAAATCAGCCCCAAACAGTTTATCTCGCCCTACCGCGGCTACATTGTAAATCTTGTCGCCGTCCGCACGATTACCGCAAAGCATATCCTCTTAAAAGACGGCACAAAAGTGCTGATTAAGCCCGGCGATTTTCGTGCGCTAAAAAAAACATTGTTTGAATACACGTTTGTACAGGGCGGGGGCATTCTTGACCACGGGTGCTGACCGCCTGCCATTTCCTACAGTTTGAGCCCCAGCGCAAGGTACGGCGAGATAAGACCAGTGGGCATTCCAGAGATAAACACGTGCGTAAAATCTGCGCCAATTTCCACTGAAAAGCGCGTAAACGGCACCCACACGAGCGAGAGCCCGCCCGTGACGCACGGATAGAACGACGTGCCCTCAGAGAGCGTTGGAGAAGAAGAGCCGCCACTTTCACCAGTTGTCGCAGCACGCGCGGAAAAACGGTGCAGATAGGCAATGTCGATGTTCATGCCGGATTCAGTTTTGTAATCTATGTCGCTTTTTGTAAGGCACACGCCGCCGCCCGCCTTGAACGCGAGATACAATTTGTCGGAGACAAGCGCGCGCTGGTACACACCTTTAAGGCTAAGCGTGCCAAAGAGCGTGTTCTGATTGTACGGGTCGCTCCGATAAAACAGGCTGGTGCCTAAAAATGCGACGGCAAAGCCCCAATGGTCTCTCCCGTTTCTGAACGGCAAAAACTGCGCGTATGCCGTAAGCGACGGAATGACATGCTGTCCAAAATACGTGGCGGTGTTGTTCTCTGAAAAATTGCCGTCGTACGGATTGAAAAGCACGCCTACGCCCGCCGCAATCGTAATGGCATGGTAGGGGCGCAAGTCTTTGTAAGGGTCAGCCTCTTCGGATTCCGTTGCGGGCGGCTCATCGTTTCCCTGCACCTCAAACGGCTCGCTCTCGGTGGTAAGCCCGCTGGGATTGGTGACTTTTAGCCGCCACTTTCCCGAAGCCACTTTGTCAAAATACACCGCGTTCGCGCTTTCCGTCTCATCGCCCGATTTTCCTTTGACGCTCTTGCGGCTCTCGCCAAAAGTGCCCTCCTCCGTCTCGCGCACCAATTCCACCGTGCTGCCTTCGGCGATATTTGAGATGTCCACGTTCAAGGCGATTTTTCCGTCATCGGTTTTGAGCACTTCTTCCACCGCGCTGATTTGCGGCTTGTTCGTCGTAAAGACGGTGATTTCGTTCCAATCGCCCCGCGCAAGCTGACGACCAGAGGCGTTGTAGGCGGTGGCACGGTAGCGGTATACGCCCGGCTCTAGCGAAAGTGCCGCCTGATTTTTGGCGGTGACAAAAATGCCTGTCTCTTTGGAATCTTTGTTTTGCAGCTCCACGCGGTATGAGCGCGCGCCGGCGGTCGCCTCCCACGAAAGGTTTTGCGTCACTTCGTCGCCATCGCCTTTGGGAAGCGGGGATGAGCGCACCGTAAAACTCACCCAACGGCTGGTGGATGCACGTTGCCCCAACAGGTTGTACACGCTCACCCGGTACCGCCATGAGCCTTCTGCAAGCGAAAATTCCGCAAAATTCTGTTTGGTCGTCTCGGTGAGCGTTTTACCCGTCGCGGTGTTCTGCACTTCCACGCGATATTCCAACGCCGCGTCGTCCGCCTTCCAGGAGAGCCGCTGAATAAAACGGATATCTTGGGAAAAGGCATGGACAGCACAGAGCAAACAGAGCGCAAAAATAACAAGGTTTCGCCTAGTTTCCATACACGCCCTCCGCCGCGGCCGCATCAATCGCCTTGGGCGCGGTAAATCGTATGGAGAAGGTGCTGACCGCCGTTTCTGACGCAAGCAACGATTCGCTCTTGGAGGGAGGAAGCGCGGTGACCGCCCATTCAAACGTGCCCTCGCTCAGCACGGAAAGGTCAGAGAGCATATAATTGGAATTTACGATATTTTTGCTCGACAAAATGACCTTTCGCCGCTTTCCCTCCACTTTTGAGAGCGTAAACGCATAGTGTTCCGCCTCGTCCACATCGTGCCATGAGAAGAAAATGGAGCGGTTATTCTTTAGGTATGCGTTTCCTATCACGAGCTTATTCGCAGGGGAAATCAAACGCGGTATATCCAATTCCACGGGCGGAGGTGGTGGCGGCGGCTCTTCTACAACGGGCTCTGCTGGTGGTGCGACTACGCCCACGTCCACCACTTCCACAGTCTGCTCAAGCGAAAACTGACCAACGGCGCTTTCTAACGGCAAAGAAATGTCCGCCCGGGAAAGCACCGGCGTGACCTTCCAGAAATACGCGCCGTTTTCTTTTGGAATAAACGTGGCAAACGGCGTAGAAAGCGTATCCTCAAACACGGGAGAAGCCATGTCTACGCTCGATGAAATGACTAAGCGGTACTGCGAGGCATAGGGCACTTCCGTCCAGCGCAGATTTACATTTGGCCGCTCGGTTTTGTAGCGGAAAGTCGTCTCATTTGCGGGAGCATCAAGACGCACAGAAGAAAGCCGTTCCACGCTGATTCTGCCGCTTCCCGCCACAGCGCGGTCTTCGCCAAGCACACGCCAATAAAGCGGGCTTTCGCTTACCAAAAGCGTTGTGTTTTCCGCGTCGCTCACCTGTTTTTCTGAAAGCACCGAAGAAAAATCTTTGGTGCGGGAAGTCTGCACGGTTACTGTTCCCCCATCTCCGTCCGTCTGCCATGCAACGCGCACGGTTCTTGTCTGCGTGTCATCGGAAAGGGCGAATAGTTTAAGTTCCTTTTGCGGCGAAAGTACGGTAAGCGCCTTTTTCACCATAGTGCCGTCTTCTGCCACAGCGACAGAAGTGCCTTTCGCAAGCGTTTTTTCTTCGCCGCTTGCGCTCTTTACCTGCACGTTGCCATTTTTCACTTCAATGCTGCTCGCGCCGTTTTTTTTGCCGTCAGTCGCCATGGACACCACGCTTCCCTTCTGCAAGTCCACTTTGGAGCCGTCGCCGAGCGCGATAGAGTGCTGCGCCGTGCCGTCGCTCTGTTCGGTGTCCACCTGAATGTCGCCGCCGCTCACGCTCAAATTTACGCCGCCGTCTTGTCCGAGCGCAAGGCGCACCATGGTGTTGGGGAAAAGGTCTAGCTGAGTGCCGTCAGAAAAATACAAGGTGGCTTCCGCCTCTTCCGCGGTGGAAATGGTGTCGCCGTCGTACACTTCCGCGTTCTGGTCGATACGCTCCCACACGACGCGGTCGTCAAATTTCCGCTGAGCCACATTCCGTTTAAAAGAGACCGTCGCCACCGGCTTTTTGTCGCTCCGCTTGGTGTAGGCGTTCAAGTCAGACCAGAACAAGCGCAAAAAATAGTACGCCGTCCACAGGCAGAGCGCGGTAAAGAAAATATCAGTGAGCAGCGACTTGAATCTTATTCTCTTCCGCATCCAAATTCACCTGCCCAAAGTTTGGTTCTGGAATATTCAATAATAAGCGCATTTCCGTGAGGGTCTTTGGACCTTTCACGCCCACGGCTTTTTCACAGTCCTCGTCAAGCACAAAATCTTTTTCAAAGCTAGAGAAAAATTCCGTGATGTCAAAATGCGGCATATTCACCACGCCATAAAAATGCTGTTTGCCCTTTCCTTTCACTTCAAATTCGACGGGAATCTGCTCCACGACGATTTCATTCTGTTCGTTTTCAGCAGAAATAGTAAAATTATTCTCTTTGCAGCGCACGTAGTCGCGCTTTAAAAGATTGAGCGTGTCTTCCGTAATCAGAATGTCTGTGCCGCACGGCTTGTTTGACGCTTCGGTACGACTCGCAAAGTTTACCGCGTCTCCGATTGAGGTGAACTCCAGCTTGTCGTAACTTCCCATAAAGCCCACCGTGGCGCGACCTGAGTTTAAGCCCGAGCCGATTCTGATGTACGGCTTGTATTTTGCCACTTCGTCATTCTCATGCTCGCGGCTGAACGCCTCTGCGTCTTTGTTGTATTTCATGAGCGAATAGCGCATGGCGACGCAGGAAGTGATGGCAGAAAGCGCGTCTGCCTTGACGTTTGCCGCGTGCTCCGCCTGCTTTCGCGCACGTTCGGTGGAGGTGGCGGGAAGCTGCTCCCACTCCAACGTTTCGTTTCGGAGCACACCCCATGCCGCCATGATTGCGTCTCCTTCAAATTTGTCCACTACACCGCCTGTGCGCGTGATACAACCCACCATGCGCGTCATGTAGTCGTTCAAAAAGTTGATGATTTCTGCCGCGGACTTTTCGCCAAAGTGATTCTTAAAGCCGTCAGAAATCGCCGTAAAGCCGCGGATGTCGCTGAAAAAGATGGTGATATCTTTTAAGTGCGGCTCAAAGTCAATTTTTTTGGTGATGACGGCCTTGGTAACGCCCTGGTTTGTGAGGCGCGAGACCATGTTCAAAATTTCGCGCTCGTTCTGGGTGCTCCGCGCGAGGACAGCGATTTCATTTTTGCCGCGAGTGTTTAACGCGCTGAACAATTCCGTGTTGAAATTTCCGCTGTTGATTTCGTTTGCCACTTCGGTGAGCGTGCGGAGCGGCACGGAAAGCGTCTTGGAAAAATAGTAGACGATGAGCATGGCAATCGCCAGAATCGCTATGGTGATGTAGATGTTCCGGCGCGTGGTGGAGCGAATGCCTTCCAAAATGACGGCAGTTTTTACCACCGTGATAACGCCGCCGTTTCCGAACGAGAGTTTTTTGTACGCGCCGATGTATTCTTCGCCGCGGTTGTTTAAGTACGTGGTGATTTTTTGCATCGCCAGCTGCTGGTACGGAAGCACAAAGTCTGTCACCTTTTTGACGACAAACTGCACCTTGGGGAACAAAAACTGGCGGGAAAGAATGCGACCCGCTTCCAAAACATCTTTGGGGGATTTTAAGGGGGTAGGGAGCGACGGCGCAGCCGGCAAAACCTGTGAGACAGGTTTTGAGCGACTCTCGGCGAAGGCTGTGCCTGAGCCGCCATCACTTTCCCCCTCTGAATCAGTTTGACCCTCAGAATCAGCTTCGCTAACGGCGGGCTGCTCTTCTCCCTTTCGATATTTAATGCGGTACGTAATCTGCGCGTTAGACTGCCCGCTTGTCTGCATCGCCTGAAAGACCGGGTTTTCGGACTCATTGGTGAGAATGAGCATTTGCGTGGAATCAGTATGAATGAGAATGTCGCCCGCGTCGTTTACGAACAGCGACTGGTTTACGCTTCCGCCCGAAAAACTTTCGCCTAAGCGTTCGGTGTCGTAGAGAATGCAGACGGCTCCGTCAGTACGCCCGTACATAATCGCCATGAGCGGGAAGCCGAAAAACGGCGAGGCATTTTCCAGCAGAAAAGAGCCGCTTTGCGCTTTTGCGAGGCTCGGCGTGATGTAGATTGCCCATGCGTCGAGCACGTTCTGGGTAATTTCGCGTTTTTGGCGAAGCGGCTGGTTTATAAAACTGCTTCCGTTCGCATATACGGCAAAAATGTCGCTGTTGTGGGTAAAAAATTTCTGCTCGGCGGCTAAAAATGCCTCATCTTCTATCTCCCCATGGCTTTTTGCGAGGTCTAGGAACAAATCTGCCGCGCCCACCGCCGTCTTAATGCTGGTCTCGCAACTGCTTGCCGTGCGGCTGTTGATGGCGAGATTGTTTTCCATAGCGTTGATTTTGATGTCTTTGGTGACAAAGTACGATACGATGAACGTGACACTGCCGAGCGAAGCGAGTATGAGCAGAGAAATGATGAATATGAGTGTGCGCCCGATAGGACGACGAACTTTATCGTCTTTCGGCAATTTTTTCTTTAGCATACGATATTCCGATAATCTTCACTCTCCTTCTGCATATTATCGTCTAAAAGGGCACATTTTTGTAGGCGCGAAAACGATTTTGCGATGAATCGCTAATTATTCGGGATGAAAAAATGGGGATTTGGGGCGGGGAATTAGTATGTATGAGGGAAGCCTGCCAGTGTGCCGTGTACGCGGGTGGCGGACACAAGCAGTTTTATATATCATAAAAATACTTCTTGTCAAAAAGTACAAAAATATAGTATATTACAAATAGCACCACGGTGGTGGTAGGCTGAACCTCCGAATTCACTAGAATGAGGAGGCCTGCTTATGACAGGACACGAAAGCATTATGCTTCTTTGTGCGGTTGTGACAGCAATTGTTACGGTTGCATCGTTTGTCTTTGCTGTATGCAAGGCTCTCGCCAAAAAAGATTCAGAAAGCAAGTAGATAAAAAAGAAAGCCTACACTGAATTCCACTTCGTCTGTAGGCTTATATAAAGTTTGCAACGGAGGTTCAACCACGCTACCGTGGTGCACTTCCTTTATAGTTACTATACCACACTCCCGCAAATTGTCAAGCGGATAATAGTACGCACAAAAGCCCCACCACTCCCCATGCCGCTATCGCTTGATGCCTTCGGTGCCCCATGCGTGGGTATTTGATTTCAAGTTTGCCGCATTGGTCGCGGGGTTGGACACATCGCAAGCCGTGCCGTTTGTTCGGGTCTGCCAGCCACTGGTGACCGCAAAGGTAATGGACGTTACGCCAGCATTCCAGAACGCGAGGTCTGCGATTGTCGTAACCGATGCGGGTATCGTTATTGCAGTAAGTGCGGAACAGTCGCAGAGCGTTGCCCAGTCAAGGAACGTAACGCCGTCTGGAATAGTCAGCGTCGTAATGCCCCCGCACCCTTGAAACGACTGCCTTCCCAATGACGTGATGTTTGGAGGAAGAATCAGGCTCGTTATTTTGCTGCAGCCGATAAACGCATAGCCCAAAATTGCCGTCATCGATGTCGCCTCGCTCATATCAATTCGTAAGGCATCTGCGCTCGTCCCAATGATTCCTTCTGACAAATTATACCAATGCAGCGTGCTACCGGCATAGTCGCCTTTAAAGTCATCATTTGTCGCCCCTGCCCCGATTTTGATTTCCGCCGTGCCAGTCGCATTTTTAATGGCGGACAAGGCTTCTTCGGTGCTGTAGTAATACAAATTGTTTACACCGGCGACCCAATCATCCCCCCGTACGATTCCTTCGCTTCGCCATGCACTGCTTTCGTTCTGCAAATTGGTCGCGTTCGTGTCGGGGTTAGTCACATCGATGGGTGTGCCGCTTGTCGCCGTCTTCCAGCCCGCCGTATTTTCAAAAATGACGCGCGGAACATATTTTGATGTGCCAAATACCTGTGCGCCAATCTTTGTGACACTTGCGGGGATGACCAGTTCAGAAAGCCCCTGCGTTCCGTTAAAGACATCGACATCCGATATCATTGCGAGATTCGGTGGCAGGATAATGGCATATATGTGTGACAAAGAGCAGAATGCCGCCCGCCAGATGCTCGTTATACCCGTCGCTTTTGAAAGGTCAATGATATCAATACCCGTAATAGCGGAATTTGTTCTGACATAATACCCAAAATTCGCCCCGACATTCCATGTATTTCCCAAGTGCGCGTTCTGCGCTGACGGTCCGAACAGGATTTTGTTTCCGCTTCCGCTCATCTGCTGAACGGCGGTGTTTACGTCCCCAATCGTCGTGTAGTAGATGCCGTTTATTGCCGCCACCCATGCCGTTATCAGTTCCAGTTGCCCCGCGCTGTTTACGCACCAGTCCTGCGCCGGATTTGCCGCATTTGGTGTGACGGCGAATTTCTTGTAGTTGTCGCCCGTGGCATAGTCGCCCGTAAGAACCTGTTTTCCGTCCGTGTAGCTGCTCGGCGTGATGGTCGCCACGGGGAGCGTTCCGCTCAGTGCGCCGGAGATGGTGATTGTCCTTCCATTTGCGAGATATATATCGTTGTCATGCGTAACGCAGGCAGATTCGCTCATGGTAAGCGTGGGGTCGCCAGAGATATTCACATAAATCGCGCCGCCTTTTCCTGTCGCCGTGTTGCCCGTAATCGTGCCACCGCTCAGGTTGATTGCGCCCGCACCGTTGATGTACACTGCGCCGCCGTCTGCCGCCGTGTTGTTCTTAATCGTGCCGTTCTTGATGTTGATTGTTCCCGCCCAATCATAGAACGCGCCACCATACGAGACCGACTCATTCCCGCTGATTTCGCCATCGTTCATGGTGAATGTTGCGCCGCTCAGTCCGATGCCGCCCGCGCTTCCAGCACTGGTATTTTTATTCCCCGTGATTTTTCCGCCATCCATGGTAAAGAGTGTTGTACCGCCATTAAGGAACACACCGCCCGCAGAAGTTCCGGTAGAAGTATTGTCGCTGATAGCGGTAGTTCCGCTCATGGTAAACGTACCGCTCACATACACGCCGCCCGCGCCAGAAGCCGTGTTCAAACTGATTTCTCCGCCGCTCATGCTGCATGAGCCGCCCACAACAGCCACGCCGCCGCCATCGGTATTTGCAGTGTTTGCCGTAACTTTGCCGCCTGCCATTGTAACTGCGCCCGTGGTGTACACGCCGCCACCGTAACTGGTCGCCCTGTTCCCGCTGATAACCGTGCCCTCTGCCATGGCGAGCGTTCCCGCTTTCACAGACACGCCGCCGCCGTTGGTCGCCGTATTGCCTGTAATGGTGCCGCCAGAAAGTGTGAAAACGGTGCCGTTTAAGAGCACGCCGCCGCCGTTGGTCTTTGCGCCGTTGTAAGAGATGGTGCCACTTGCCATGCTGAGCGAGCCGCCCACGGAAATTGCGCCGCCGCCAAGTTCTGCCGTGGCTGTGGCGGCATAGTTGTAGGAGATGCCGCCCGTCCATGTGGACTTTGTGTCTGCGTCGCTGTAGCCAAAGTACACCGCCGTGCCTTCTGCCGACCAGATTGCGCCGCCGCTTGCGCCCGATTTGTTGGAATACGAGGATTCCGTTGCGGCGATGGTTTTGGTGGTGTCGCCTATGACCGTGCTTCCGTACACATACAGTGTGCCGCCCTTTACGCAGATTGCGCCACCGGAGCCAACCGCCGTGTTTCCGCTGAGTGTGCCGCCGCCTAGTTTTGTCGTGCCGCCGCCAATCAGTATGCCGCCACCGCGCGTGGACGCTCCGCTTGTCTGGTTACCCTGTATGATTGCGCTTCCCGTCATGGTGAACGTGCCGCTCGTATACACGCCGCCGCCCGCATAGCCGTCAGAAGCCGTGTTCGCGCTGATTTCGCCGCCGCTCATAGTGAACGAGCCCGTGTTGTACACGCCGCCCCCGCTCGTGGTTGCCGTGTTTCCGCTGATAACCGCCGTGCCGCTCATAGTGAACGAGCCGCCGCTTGCCACATACACACCGCCACCATTTGTACCAGCGGTGTTGCTGGAAATTTCTCCGCCCGTCATGGTGAACGTGCCACCGTTTGCCACATACACGCCGCCGCCAATGCCGTTCGCTCCCTTGCCAGTGTTCCCCGTGATGGTGCCGCCTTCCAAGATGAATGTTGCCGCGCCAAGGTACACGCCGCCCGCAGAACTGGGGGATTCGTTTCCAGTGATGGTGCCGCTTTTCATGGTGACGATGCCGCCGGAGATGAACACGCCGCCGTTGGTATATGAAGAAGATTTGTTTCCGCTTACGGTGATATTGACGAGCGTGACCGTTCCCGCAGAAACGCCTAGCGCACCGTTCTGGCTCACATTATTGTCAGAGATTGTACAGCCGTCAAGCGTGAGCACGCCCGCCCCTATTTTCATAATCCCGCCGCTTATGCCGATTCCGTTTGTTATCGTCACATTTTTTATGGTAACGGGAATGGTGTTGGTAATGGTGAGCACACGGCTTACCGCGCCGCCGTCCAAGACCGCGCTCGTTGCGTCCGCTTCTTTTTCTATAACAAGGCTCTTTGCAGAGACCGTGCTGATGGAGGTCGTTCCCGTCACCGTGCCGGAGATATATGCCGTCCAGTCCAAATGAGACTCGCCGTAGTCCGCCGCCACGGAGTTTATGCGCTCCACAGCCTTTGCGAGCGTTGCAAACGGATGCTGCTCCAAGCCGTTCCCGTCCGTGTCGCTTCCCTCCCCGCTCACGTACACCCATGAGGGAATCCACTGCGCGTGGAACGTGCGGTTTTCCGTACTGTCCGCGGGAATCTCCGTCACCAGCTTATCCGCGGCAAAAAGATATTTGCACGAGTCGTAGTCGCCGTCTGCATACCAGCCGTAAAAAATCCAGCCGTCTTTTTTCACCTGAGCCCGTGTCGGGAGCGTTACGCCGTTGTGGCGCGTGTAAGTCGCCTGTGCCGTAGCTCCTGTCGCAAGTCCGCCGCCGTTCCAGTCATAGGTGATGGTGTATGTCTTATCGAGCGCAGAAATCGTGTTCTTTTCCATGTCAGCGGAGACGCTTGTTACCCCGCTTGCGATTCCCGCATATTCTCGCCATTCGCCTAAAAGCACCGTTTTTTCGCTGTCAGCATAGAATCTGAACACCACCGCATACGTTCCCGCAGGGATGCCGCTTTTCTCGTAGGTGGCGATGCCGCCTGTCGGGGAAAGATTTTCTTCCGCAAAGCCGCTCACCGCAGAGCCAGAAAGACTGTACAGCCCCGCCGTCACGGCCGAAACGCCACTTGATGGGTACGCCACGGAGATTTTTACCCCGCCCGTGCTGTTTTCCGCGTCAGAGCCGAGCGCGTAGAGTGAGAGCGTGAACGAGAGCGCGTTTTCCGCGCCCGAGACGATTTCCGTGCGCCCTACCGAGCCTGAATACTTTGCCCCGCCCTTTTGGGCTATCAGCCTGAAATTCCAGAAGCCTTCGGTAACGGCAATCTCCGCAGAGGTGAATTCGGCGAGCGCGTCTGTAGCCGTGCCGCTTGAAGCCCAGAGATTCTGCCACGCAAAGCCGCCATCGGTACTCCCGTACAGCGTGAACGAGGTGAAATCTGAGGCGGTCAAGACAGGAAGCGCTGTGCGAAAAGAGGCAGAAGCGGATGATGTGTCCGTGTAGGGAATGCCTTCCTCGTCATATAGCCGGAACGAAAGACGCGCAAGCGCAGATTTTTCAGCGGTCGTCGCGTCTGTTTTTTCAGCGTCGCTCGCTTCCGCAGACGTTTCCCCTATCTGTACGACAATTTCATTGGTAATGGGCGCAGCATCCTCCGCGGAGTCAGCGCAACCCGCGCACAAAAGAGGAAAGAACGCTGCAAAAAGCCAACGGAATCGCTTCATGTGCCCGCTTTACACCTCAAACTGATCAACTTGTGTGCCGATTTCCGTAATCGCGCGTTCCATAACGGAGGCAATATCGGAAAGAGCCGCACCTGTCTCTTCGATTTTTCCCGCGCCGCTTGTCATGTCGCTCATACTCTGCCGCATGGAAGCCGTTTCTTTTTGCAGGGAAACAATCTCGTCCATAATCGCTTTGCTTCCTGCCGCCACCTGCAAGGAAGCCTGTTGCACCTGCATCGTGCTGTCGTTCATGTTGTGCAGCGCGTCCGTAATCTGCGCAGAGCCTTCCTGCTGCTCGGTCATCGCGCTCTTTATCTGCTTTACCAAATCGTCAGTCACGCGCACTTCTTGCGCAAGGTGCGTATAGTCCTGCACGCCGCGCTGGGTTTGCGTCACCACGGTGTTTATCGTCTCCTGAATGTGCTTCAACTGGTCGCCAATCGTCCTGGACTGCGACGTAGATGTTTCCGACAGTTTTCTAATTTCATCGGCGACGACCGCAAAGCCTTTTCCCGCCTCGCCCGCGTGAGCCGCCTCAATCGCCGCGTTCATGGCAAGCAGGTTGGTCTGGCTTGCAATATCGGCGATAACCGTGTTCGCGTCATTCAAGAGTTTTGACTGCGTTTCAATCTCCGCAATCTGTTCTTGCAGGGCTGCCTGTGTCTGCGCTCCGCTTTCTGCGTCGCGGGCAAGCGCACCAAACGACTGCACCATCTTATCCACCGACGCATTCACCGCGCCGATATTGCCAATCATCTGCTCCACCGAGCGCGAAGCGGTCTGCACCACCTGTGTCTGCGCGCTCACCAAGCCTTCCAGCGACTGCACGGTGTCGGTAATGCCCCGCACTGTCTGCGCTGTCTGCTCCACGCTCGTGTTCTGCGTGGCAATATTCTCTTCTAGACCGCTGATACTTCCCGAAATCTGCCCGATTGCAAGCGATGTTTCATCCGTGCCGTTTTTAAGCCGTGTCCCCGCCGAAAGCAGCGCGTCTTTTGACTGCTTAAGCACCGTAAGGCTCTCTTTCATCGTGTCAGAAAAGACTGAAAGGCTTTCCATAACCTCGCTGATTTCCGCACAAGACTGATTGCGTGCGATTTTCGCGCTAAAGTCGCCTTCCGCAAGCTGCTGAATCACGGGCACCATGCCGCGAATCGGATGCGTAATTGATCGCACCACCAGCACCATGACCAAAATCGCCACGATAAGGGCTATGCCTCCGATAAGTTCCGTAAAAAGCAGAATGCGGTTTCGCAGTTTAAAGGCGTCGCTTGTGTGCTGCACGGTGATAACGCCCCAAGAGTCTGACTTTCCTTTGAGCGCGACCGGCGTATACGCGATAAACGAGTCTGAGCCGTCCACCACTGCCTGTGCCGTGCCCGATTTTCCTGAAAGCAGGGCGGTAATCGCGTTCATAAAATCCGCGTCTTCTTCAAACCGCTCTTCGCTTGTCAGCACCTGCCCCGCCACATCTTTTTTTACCGAGCCGTCCATATTTTTTTCGGAAACAGTGTGCGTCATCGTCTTATAATTGTACAGTTCCTCAATAAAACGCCTGTCTGGATGCGCCACTACAACGCCTTCGCCGTCAATAATGAACGAATAGCGTGAGGACTGCTCGTCGGTATAAGTGTCCACGAGGTTCAAAAGGTAGTCAAGTTTCAAATCCACGCCCACAATGCCCACGGTCTCTCCCGATTCGTCTTTTTGCGGAAGAAAAATGGAGGCGCACGGCATATTTGTCGCCACAGAATAGTATGATTTTGAGATGAATGGGTCGGGAGAAGCGAGCATCTGCTTAAACCACCAGCGGTCGCGCCGATTTCCCAATGTGCCGGAAGAACGCCCAGTCTGCACGCCTTCCATGTCCTGAATGTAAATCAGCTCCAGATACGGATTTCGCGCCACGACGGAGGCAAGCACGGGTGTCTGCAAGTCAGTTTCCATGCTCATCACGTCGGGATTCCGCGTAAATTCATCGCTTACGTTGTACGCCCCGTCCAAAAACAGCCCGACCGCTTCGGCAATGTAGGATGCCGTATTGGTGTTCCGCTGATTGATTTCCACGCGGTACGATGAGCTGAACACTTTGACCACCGTGCCCACAATGAGTGCCGTAAGCAGCACCAAAATGATGACGATAGGTATCAAAATCTGTTTCAAAATAGTATGTTTCATATTCCCGTTCCTTTTTTTATTCCACTATAATTGTCGCATTTGCTGTCTGCAAAACGCTGTTCACCATGGCTGCGAGTATCACTTGGTATGAACCTGCCGCCCATGTCGTGGTGTCGCAGATAAGTTTGTTCGCACTGACGGAAACGCCAGTCTTTCCCGTGGCAGCCGTGCCATCAATCAGCGTAAGCGTTGCGTCAAGTGCCGCAGCACCATTCAGCGTAAGCGTGATGACTTTTCCGCTCGTATCTTTGCTTGCGCTCACAAGGTCAGGATTTCCCACATCAAGAGAAATCGCGCCCGATTTTGACCAGTTTGCAGAAAGCGTAAGATTCGCTGTAATGCCGGTTGAAACCGTGTCGCCGCCCCGGTAGATAGTCGTCGTGTCCGCGCCGAGATTCCAGCCGTTAAACGCATAGCCGCTCCGTGTCGGTGTTGCAGTCGCCACAAGAACAGCTTTTCCATAGCGATAGGTTTCTGCCGCAGGAATGCCCGTCACGCCGCTAGAAATGCCGCTTCCCGCCGTGTAGGTGACGGTAAAGGTCTTTCGCGTATAGTACAGTCTGACCACCGTGCTTCCGTCTGCGGAAATAGTGCTTTGCGTAATCGTCGGCGCGTTAAAGCCCGTGTACGTGTGTGCGGTGGCGGCGGTAGATGCGCCTGTCGTACCCGTTTTTGTGTCGGTCTCATACAGCGTGTAGTCTGCACTTGAGTCGCCCGAAGTGTTCTGCTGATAGTGCTCCACTTTGTACGCCGTGTTTATTTGCGCCGTCCAATGCGCATAGAGCGTGGTGTTTGCGGCGAGATTCCAAGTACGTGCGCTCTCCCCCGCAGCCGTGTAGTACTGTGTGCCGTTTCCACCCGCCTCGGTGAAAAATCCCGCAAATGTGTAGCCCTCACGCGCGGGGAGTTTTGCGATACTTGGCATGTTGCTATCATACGTGGCGGTCACGGTCGCCGTTCCCGCTTCGGTCGCGTCGTTTGCGCTCAGCGTGACGGCGTATGTGTTTGGCGACCAGAGCGCATACAAGGTCGCATTGTCTGAGCCAATCGTATAGGAGGCAGCGTTGTTGTAGGATTTTTCTCCCGTGCTGCTCGTAGCCCAGCCCGCAAAACTATAGCCTGTGCGCGTAAATTCGTTCGGCTTGATTGCCGTGGACACGCCATAATACAAAGTCTGGCTTTCCATCGTTCCCGTACCGTCATGCTTGTCGAATGAGAGGGTATATGTATTTCGGTGATATTTTATTTCCACCACCGTGCTTCCGTCCGCGGCAATTGTCTCCTGCGTGACCGAAGGAATCACAAAGCCCGCATAACTCGTCTTTGCAGCCGCCGCAGTCGCCTCGCCAGTCGTACCCGCCTGCGTGTATTCATCGGACAGCGTATAAGTGGCTAGGTCTGTGTTCTGTAGGTAATGTCTGACCGTATAACGCGTTCCCGCCACAACCCAATGCGCATAAAGCGTCGTATCTGACGCAATATCCCATGTGCGCATACTCTCGCCCGCAGCCGTGTAATACTGCGTGCCGCTTCCGTTTGATTCTGTGTAGAAACCCGCAAACGTGTACCCCTCACGCGCGGGGAGTTTTGCTATAGCGGGCATCGCACTGTCATAAGTGGCGGTTACGCTTTCCGTTCCCGCTTCGGTCGCATCGTTTGCGCTCAACGTGACGGTGTATGTGTTTGGCGACCATGTGGCATATAAGGTCGCGTCCGCGTGGTCAATTGTGTAGGTGGCTTCGTTAAGATAGACAAAAAGCCCCGTACTCTCCGTCGCCCAGCCTTCAAATGAATAGCCGGTGCGCGTAAATTGATTCGCGTTCAGTGCCTGTGAGATACCGTAATAAAAAGTCTGGCTTCCCATCGTTCCCGTACCTGTCGTCGCGTCAAAAGAAAGCGTGTATGGCGAGCGGTCATAATAAATCTTGATAACCGTGCTGCCGTCAGACTGAATCGCCTCTTGTGAGAATGAGCGCGGTGTAAAGCCTATGTATGTGCGCGTTTTTGCGTCAGTCAGTTCGCCGGTCTTTCCGCCTTTGCTCTCGGTGTCGGTGGAAACAAGCGCGTAGCCTACTCCGCTTGCGTTCTGCTGATAATGCTCCACCGTGTAGGTCGTGTCAGCCTCTTTCCATTTGGCGAACATCGTCACTGCGCCGCCGTTTGTCGCCGTCAGATTGACCACATTCTCATGATTTTCCCATGAAGAGCCAGTGCCGTCCGCGTATTGCGTCCAGCCGTCAAAGGCATAGCCTGCGCGGGTAAAAGTATTTTCATTCAGAAGGGCATAGGTGTCGTAAGTCATCGTCTGGCTCGTTGTCTCCGCACCTGATTCCGTCGCGCCATGATTTCCGTTGAACGTGACCGTGTAGGTGTTCGCCGTCCACTGCGCGTAAAGGGTGATATCGGCTGCTTCTGCCATGGTAAGCGAAGAGGCAGGGGCATAATCGGTGCCGCCGCCGTTTTTTTGCGTGTTCCATTTTGCAAACTCATAGCCCGTGCGCGTCGGAAGCGTTGCAGACACCGCTTTTTCCAATTGGTAGCGGCGGCTTTCGGCATTGGGAAGAGCCGAAACGCTTGTATCTTTGTCTCCAGAAAGCACATATGCGTTCTGCTCATAAGAAAGCGTGTACGAGTTGCGGTCGTAATAGACATCCACCACCGTGCTGTCATCAGAAGCGACTTTTTTCTGCTGGACAGGAAGTTGCGGCGTAAAGCCCTGATAAGTCGTCAATGGGGTTGCCGTCGTAAGCTCGTCCGTCACGCCGCCCACATTCAGCTGCCTCGCCGATGTGTCCTCAGTGTAACTATCATTTTCTATATTTTGTAAGAAATGGCGTATCGTATACTTTGCGTCTGACACTTTCCATTCGGCATAGAGCGTCACCACATCGTCTTGCTCGGTCGCAAGATTCCACACGCTGCTTTCCGCATTGGCATAGGTCGCACCCGTTCCGTCTTCTTTTTCCGTCCATTTGACAAACGCATAGCCTTCGCGGACATAGCCATTTGTCGTAAGCGCGTCACTCTTGTCGTAGGTGGCGACCAAATCTTGCGTCATGCCCGAAACACCTGAGTCCGCATTTTTCTCAAACCGAATGATGTACGTGACAGGAATCCATTTTGCCCACACAACAAGATTTCCCGCGCTTCCCGAGGCAATCACGTTCAAAGGCTGCGTAAAATCCGCGTCCGTGTACCAGCCGCCAAAGTGATAGCCCGTGCGCACCAGCACAGGGAGCGTAATATCGCCGCTTCGCCGAGCATATGTGGCGGGTGCGTTTGAAGCATATGTGGCGGGCGCGTTTGAACCGGGCGCAAAAGAGCCGTCATTCATATGGTAGGTAATCGAATACGGAGTCTCCATGTTGGAAATAGTGCGGTTTGAAATGCTCGTAAGCGAGTCTGCCACCTGCGCATATTCTCTGAACACATACAGTGGCACATCGTTTTCTGCATAAAACTGGAACACCACCATATAAGTGCCCGCGGGAACATTCGCTTTTGCAAACACCGCTTTTCCGTCGCTAGATACCGCTTCGTCCTCATACCCGGAGACAAGCACCCGTCCTGTCGTGTAAAGTCCTGCCGTTACCTTTGCCACAGTATCCGCGGGATAGGAGACCGTCACTTGAATATCGCCCCTGCCGTTTTCCAAATCAAATGACGTGAGCGAAAGCGTAAAGGAAAGTGAGTTTGTGCCCTCAGAAATCGTCACGCCAGAGAGCGTTCCGCCGTAACTTGCGCCGCCTTTTATCGCCGTGAGCGTAAAAGTCCACGTTCCTTTTGTAATCGGAATCCGCGCTTTTTGCATCACATCGTAGGCAGAAGCCGCTCCATTTTTTGTGTACGTTAGCGAATCGAGCGTGAGCACGTTGCTGTTTGCGTCCGTGCCCGTTCCCGTAAGCGTAAATGAGTCAAATTCGCTTGCCGCCACCACTTGGGGTAGTGCCGTGCGTGAGGCCGTGCTTGAGACAGAAAGTAAAAGGCACGGCTCTCCCGACGGGGGCACTGTGATGGCATCGTCATCAGAATCAAGTGTATCACATGAGGCAACAAGCAACGCGGCAAGGAAGAGACCTGCGACAGCGAGCAATGTTGTCTTTTTCAGCATATGCTTCATCTCTGCCCCCTACTGTTTCATCGCCTGTGCGCTTGTCGCATGAATATTGCCCACGGAATCTTTCGCCGTAAGCAAAATCTCGTATATGCCGGGCACCCATGAGCTTGTGTCAAGCGTAAGAATCTCGTCCTTCTCGCCCGTTATGGTCGCCCAGGTGAAAAAGTGCTCCAACAAATTCGTCTCTTCGTACCACCACGTGTAGTCGGTAAAGCCGCTTTCTGCCGTAAAGATGACCGTGTTTCCGCTTATGACAGCCGTAACGTCAAGGTCTCCCAAACGGTCAATAGCGATGTCTATGCCGCCGATTTGTCCCCACTGCGCCGTAAGCGTGATGTCGTGGTCAATTTCTGCGATAAGACGGTCGCCCGTAGTCTTTATGGCATTGTCATCGCTGCACTTATAGCCGTAGAACGTATAATTGGTACGGGTCGGAGGCGTGTCTGGGATATAAACCTCCGTCTGATAGCGATATTTTTTTGTCTCAGGAAGATTTGACACCGAAGAGCCCGCCACATCGCCTCCAGAAACATAGGAAACCGTGTACAAATTGCGGTCATAGTAGATTTTTATTACCGTATCGCCGTCGGGGCTGATTGTCTCTTGGTCAAAAGATTGCGCGGTAAAGCCCGTATATGTTTTAGAAGCCGCTTCGGTGGGCATACGGGCGATACCTGTTTTAGTCTCCGTGTCGCCGCCTACAAGCGTGTATGCATCATCCGCAAGGTTCTGTTTGTAATGCTCCACCGTGTAGAGAACATCGGAACGGGCCATCCATTTTGCGTACAGCGTGACCGTCGCGTTCTGCACTGCGGTCATATTGCTGACTAATTCCTTGTCTATAAAATCAACAGAAGGAAGCGACCTCTCATTTCCTTCAATATTATTCACCAGCGACCAGCCTACAAACACATAGCCCGTCCGCAAAAATGCGCAGGGCGTTAAATTTTGCGCCCAGTCATAGGTGAACGTCATCGCTTCCATCTCGCCAGTGGCAAGCGGCGCGACTTTATCAAACGTAACCGTATACGTGTAGGCGACCCACTGCGCGTACAACGTAAGGTCTGCCGTGCCGATGGTAAGCGTTGTAGCGTCGTCCGCGCGGTAAGCGGTGCCCGAGCCGTCAGAAGCCGTGTTCCAGCCGTCAAAATAATAGCCTGTTCTGGTGAGCGCGGGAAAATTCACGGGCACTTCGGCACGATAGCGATACGTTTTGCTCGCGGGGATAACGCCTTGAATGCTTGAATCTTTAGAATTCACGTTGTAACTGAGGGTGTATACGTGCCGATTTTGGAGCATGGTGAGCGTAATGGTCACATCGGCCATTTGTCCGGCTATCAAACTCGCCTCGCCCGTTCCCGTAGCAATCACCTCTTCCTCTTCGTTAAAGCCGTTTACGGAAACCGTGTATTTGCCGGGCGCAAGCTGATTCAGTGTAATCCGCTCGCCGGGGTAGCCATCTTTTTGCAGCACCGTCACTTCGTTCTGGGTCAGCGTAACGGTATACTTTACCACATCGTATTGCGTCCAGTCCGAATCAGACGACTCGCCATCGCCACTAGGAAGGCTCACATACCATTCGGTGGCGGTGGTCTCTTGGTCTGCCAATGCCTCGCAAGACGACAGCACGGCAAGGCTCAGCACGAAAAAAAACGCGTTCAGAGCAAGCATAAAACGAGATATATTCCTGTGCGGACAGAATCTGCTCATCATCGTGTCATTATAGGAGCGGACTTTTTAACACGCAAGACGGCAAAGTGCCATTTCGGATAAATCGGTAATAATTCGGGATGAAAAAATAATCTTAGAAGCGAATTTCTTTGATAACGGAGGCGGTCACGTTTTTTGCGTCAAGAATCCTAAGCGTTCCCGCCTCTATCGCGCACGTTGTCTGCACCAGATTTTCTTCCGCTTTTCCGCCGCAGGGAGCAAGGACTACACACACCTCATATGAGCCATCTTTGGGGAGCACTTGAATGCCCGTTTTTTTTGCCGTAAGGCACTGACCCTCACGCTTCCAGTCAAAACCCGCACCATCAAGCGCGAACGGATAGCGCATCATCGTAAAAACCGCAGAAAAATCGCCGTCACGCACCGCCGCACGAATCCGAGACGAGCCGATTTTCTCCCCTCGTACAAAATGGGCGCGACTGCAAGAAAGGCAAAATATTTTTCGCGGCTCAATGCAATTCCTCCACTCACACCCTTTTTGTCTGCAAGGCAAACGCTTTTGTATGCGCTCGTCTGCTCTGCTAGAAGGAAATCGTTCCCTTGAGGGTCACGCAACTCAGGTCATGCAAACTGCCGTACTTGCCTTCTTCCTTTGGTCCCTCCAGAAAGAGATTGCCAATCAGGGAAAGTTTTATGGCATCGGTCAGGCTGTACTCCGCGGAAAGTTCCGAATTGGTAGAAAGCGTGCGTAAATCCATGAAAGCCTGCCCTGAAAGCGTCAGCGTTTCGTTCAGCAGTTTCTTCTCAACCGACAGGCTTGCCTGATGCTGATAGGATTTTCGGTCAAGTTCACTTGTGCTGCCGGCGACATAATCCGCAATATATTGTGCAGTAATCGTCCATCCGCCGGCTGGGTCCCAGTCAAATCCTACAAGCCCCAGCAACTGATGGCGTTTTTCTGACGAACTTGCCGTTTTTCCATCCTGCTGTTGGGCAAGCTGCCAGTCTGCGCTCGTCTGCGTATGCCGATTCGGGAACCATGCTCCCTCAAGGCGAAAGACAAAATTCCCGACAGGAAGGGCTGCATCAGCACCGACCATAGCCATGCGCTCATAGGTTCCGCCAACCTTGACACTAGATGTGCCTGTATACGAATGAAAGGGCATGTCATCCCAGCCATAAAAGCCATAGAATGACAGGTCAAATGCAGGGCGGTACAAGCCTACCCTCAGCGCGTACTCACTGTTTGCAATTTTCTTTTTGGGAAGGTCAAAATCATCATAGCGGGAAGGAGTATCAAGCGTAACATTTTCCAGCCGCTCAGGGAAGACAAGCTTGCGGAGCGGATTATGGCTGGCAAGGGGCAATGTGCTGGGCGTAAAAATCGGAATCCAGTAGGCATCCGCCTGAATGCTTTCTCCTATGAATGAAAGCCTAACTGCGTCAATGCCCTGCCGACTCTCCTTGTAAGTTGATGCAATCACCGTAGATTCATCCTGGGGGCAAAGCACATCCGCAATCTGAATGCCGTCTGCCTTTCCCCAAGCCGAAATCTGCCTGCCTACCCGAAGTGCAATAAATCCACCGTTGTAGTCAAAGTATGCTTCCTTGAGTTTAAGCGAAAAATGTCCATCGTCACTGACAAAGGCAGACAGTCCGTTTGTTGATTGGCTTCCAAGACTGTCACCGATGAGTATGGCGTTAAAGACAAACATGCTTTCTTCAAGATATGCCTTGAACACATTATCAAACATGAGCGAGCCAGTCAAAAACTCGCCCTTGTTGTCATGGGTATTGGGAAGTCCCAGCCCCGAAAGCGCAGACAGTTTTCCCGAATACGAAATATCCTGTGCCCACAAGGACGCAGCGGCAAGGCAGAAAAGCAGCGTGGCAAAAAAGCCTTTCCGTAATCTGAGGGCGTTCATCATTTTAAAAGCTCCCGTTCAAGGGCACTTACCGTAAAGTAGTTTGCGTCAATCGGTATATCAAACTGATGGTCTTTTGTTTCGTAAACCGTACTGTGCTTGCTCTGGACATTGGTCATAGTCATCTTATCAATGACCCAGTACCCCTTTATCTGCCTGATGCCTTCACAGGCAAGGGTCTTCTTGAGCTTGTTTGCCTTGTCATAGTATTCGCCCTTGTAGAGGACGTAATTGTCTTTTCCAATCCAGAGGACGCGGCGGGAAATTTTTGCATTTTTATCCTTGGCCGTATACTCGACAATCCAGCAGGGAACCTCACCTACAGGTTCTTCACCAAGCAGGGCAAAGGTATCCTTCCCCAGACTCCTGTCACCTATGTCATCGTAGGTAAAATCCGTGCCCTGAAAGTCATCGTCCTTGCTGGAGCCTGAAACACGGCGTACTTTTTTCATCGCCGGAAGATAGAGCCAACTGTCACTGTCCCTGGCACTGCCATCAGGATTATCGGGATACTCAAAGTTCAGGTAACTCACGCCTGCAACATCCTTGGGGCTGCGGAAGACCATGACTTTTTTCTTTGTCGTTCCCTCCTTCATGCCGTACTCGGCAACTTCCCTTGTGCGGGTCTTTCCATTTTTATCAATGAGCGTCAAAACTGCAGTAGCGGTGTTCGTCTTTCCGTCTGGCAAATCATGATTCTTTTTTGCAATTTCCTCTGCTGTCTGTGCAAATACAAGTGAGCCAGCAGCAAACAAGACTGTTCCCAAAACCAAGTGTGTTAATTTCATATATGCCTCCTAAAGCTAGACTGTTTCCTTTTTTTGGTTTTCTTTTCCAAAGGGCTTTACAAGGTAAAGCAGGGCTGGAGTTATAGTGTAATCAGCGAGCAATGCACCGGCCAGTCCCAGCACTGACAATAAGCCAATGACAAAGAGAAAATGTAAGGGGCTGAACAGATATACTGCAAGAATCGAGCACAGAATGACAGTAGTCATAAACATGGATTTTCCGATTTCGCGGAAGGACGCTTCCATTGCGCTTTTATAGCTGCCGTACACTTCAAGCCCATATTTTAAGTGTGTGGTCAGATGAATCGTGTCATCCACGGCAATACCTAGAATAAGCGGCATTACCATCATCGTCTCAAAATTCAGCGGAAAGGAAAGGAGACCCATTGTCGCCGCCACCAGAATGACTGGAGCGATGTTGGGAATCATGGCAATCAGCCCCGTGCGCAGGCTTGCGAAGGCGATTATGAGAAGCAGGGCAATGACGATAAAGGAAAAGCCAAAGGATTTTAACTCTCCCCTCACCATGCGGCTGCTCATCTCAGCATATTCAATCATGTCGCCCAGAATACAGCAGCGGGCATCGGGAAAGAGTTCCGCCAGTTTCTGATTGATGAGGGCAACGTTTTCCGTGGCTTCCTCAGTGTCGTAATAGGCCATGTCGATGTTTAGCGATGCCGTGCGGAAATCGTTGTCCATGTTTTCAGAAAAATCCTTTGACATCTCAATAGAAGAAAGTTCCAAAAGCTGTGCAAGCACGTAGTCATCTTGGGGAACGGTATAGTACTGCTCCTGTCCTTCATTAAGGGCACGGTTCATTTCCTTAAGTATGTCAACAATAGAAGATACGCGGGGCTTTCCGCCAGAAATCTTGGTGAGCGAGAGCGTTCCCACATAGTCTTCAAAGGCAATGAGCGAATTCATTACGTCTGGCCTCTTAAAGGCATCTTCCTCTTCATAGGAAATCATCACCGAATAACTGTACTCGTTGCCCAGTTTTTGTTTTGTAAGCAAACGGCGTTCAATTGAATGGGGCATCCGGTCTCCCTTGATGGAAAGCATGTCTATCTTGACGCTCACTTTGAGCACAAAGGGAATGCATATGGCAAAAGCAAGGGCTGAAAGGGCGACAATAACCCAGCGATAGCCTTGTACGAGCCCAGCCCAGCGGGAAAAAGCCATGTCAACTTTTGTCGCCCCCTTCTCTTTTGTTGTATCAGGAGCACGATTTTTTCCGAAGGACAAGAAGACAGGAATCAAAATTGTAACATACAGGTAGACCGCAAGCACCACAAGGGAGGCAGTCTTTCCCATCCAGGCCACTGGCTTCATGTCCACAAGGACAAAACTGACAAGGGAGGCCACCGTGGTAATCACCGTAAAAAACACCGACCAGCCACATTCCTCTACTGTTTTTTCCACAGATTCCACCCGCTTTCCCGTGCGGCGAAAATAGAGCTTAAACATGTTTATGTAATGGATGGAATAACCTACCGAAAGCGCCATGCCCAAAAGGATGGGGAGGGTTATCAAGGCGGCATCAGCCTTTACGCCAAAATATGCCATGCCTCCCAGTACCGAGGCTATTGCTCCCACCGTGGCAAGTGCCGGAACTATCACTCCCAGCGGCGTGCGGACAAAGATAATCAGGAATATGAGCATGACAACAAAGCCCAAGGCAATCCTCAGCAGGTAATCGGGGTATTCGTAGATTTCTTCCTGGGCGTCAGAATAGGGCTGTCCTGTTCCATAGAGTTTGTAGGAGTCCGACTGAAATTCCGGGCTTTGCAACAAGTCATTCAGTGCATAGCCGACTTTCATCACTTCTTCATCAACATCGCCTTCGTAGGGTTCAAGGGAAAGCAAAATCCAGGTTTCCCTGCCGTCATCACTCACAAGCGAATTAATCAGCGAATTCGTTTTTTCGCTCCCCCGCATGATAAAATCGCGTCTTGCCTGCAATTCCACAGGATCAGAGGGAATTCCCTTTTCATAGGGCTTTACCACATTAAAGCCATCGGCAGTCCCCACTGGAATGTCAACCTCAATGAGCGAAGTAAGGTGTTTCGCATAAGGAATTTCCATCATGCGGTCGCCCAAAGTCTGGATAAGGTGCAGACTTTCCTCGGAAAAAACATCATCAGTCACGAGCAGAACGCCAAGGTTGTGGCTGTTTCCGAAAATCTCTTCATACCGTTTTTTGTCAATTTTGATTTTGTCTGCGTCACCGTACCAGCCATCACTTCCGTTTACCATTTTGAATCTGGCAAGCCCCGAGCAACAGAGTGCCGTTACAAGAACAAAAACAAGAAGAATGGGAAGACGATGCGTAACTTGCAGTCTCCCAATGATACCAAAGATGTGATTAATTTTAGAAACCGTCATACAACTACCGTCAGCATACAGTATGACGGTTTCTCTAATTTTTTTCTAGTCTTTTCTCAAAAAAAAAGGACATTCCAGCGGACAGTCTAGACTTCCAGTGTGGCGATTGCCGTCTTGATTTCGGCAGTACCAATGCGAAGCCGTTCAGTTGCCTCCGCTACAGCCTGCTGGGCATCACGCATATGGCCGATTGACTGCAAGAGCATTTCGCCGCCGTTGTTCTGCTCTGCCACCGCGCCGCGCGGGTCTGCTTGCTGGAATCCTCGGCAAGTTTTCTGATTTCCTGGGCGACAACCGCAAAGCCTTTTCCACAATTCAGGCAGTCAATCAACTGATAGGCAGGCTTTTTTCCCTTTTTAATGTCAGCAGCGAGCTGCTCAAAGTATTCGTAGACTTCAGGACACCCCTCAATCTTACGCGTAACCCATATAAGGCCCCAAGTTGTCAATACTAATTCTAAAAAAAAATACAACTTAGGGCTGTTTTTTTAGAAAAAACAGCCTTTCTTGTGAGA
>CAKZZO010000135.1 GCA_937885175.1 uncultured Treponema sp.
ACAGCATAATCGGGAACGTCTTTCGTTACGACTGCTCCAGCCGCAACCACTGCATATTCACCGATTGTAACGCCAGGGCAAACCGTCACATTCATTCCAAGCCACGCGTTCTTTTTAATCAGCACCTTGCCGTAGGTGTATTTTGAATGCCGCTCGTTAAAGTCGTGGTTGATTGTTGCAATTCGCACGCCCGGCGCAATCGATACGCCGTCCTCGAACTCAATCCCGCCAGAAGCAGACAAAATCGCCGAATGGTTGATGAACACGTTCTTCCCGAACTTCACGCGGTTTCCAAAATCGCAGATAAACGGCGTGAGGATTCTTATTCCGTCAAGCTGTCGCCCGAACAGTTCTTCAAGCTCTTTTACATAACTTGGGTCATCAGGCATTTTTGCGTTCGCCTTTGCGCATAGAGTCCGCGCACGAATCATTTCTTCACTTGCTTCCTTAAAATAAGGCTCCCTGCAATCTGTAGGACCGCCTTTGTCCATCAGACTGTAAACATATCCTTTTTCGACTTCCATTTGTTCCTCCGTTATATTGAATTTATTCCTATTTTAAAAGTTTGATTTTCACTAATCATAAAAATACCTTAGAATTACAGTTTATTCTTTTTAAGCCTTTTTGCAAAAAGGTGCGAGAGTGTAGCAAACAAAATGATAATTGAAATGTAGTCAATCGCAAAAAGAATGTAGCCGCGTTCTAAATCAAAAAAGAAAAACTGCTGTTTTAAAATTAAATACTTCCAGACTCTTCGGGCTATAAAGGAGTAAATGCCGTAAGCACAGGCGAGGGCAAGAAGAATACGTGGGAGAATTTTCCGCAGTTTGTCATGACAAACTTGTTTTGACATCTCTTCAGAAGGAGAGCCTGAAACAGTTTTAGGATGACATATTTTGTTTGCAATCATTCCAATATGCAAGCCGATGTGAAGAGACATAAAAAGATAATACCAGTGGCTGGCAAGAAGATGTGCGATTCGGGCAAAGCCAAGTCCTCTCTGAATGTTCAAAAAAGTGAAAACGTGATTAGAAAGAATGATTCCGCTTGTCATCAAGAAGATTGTACAAATTAAAATGCCGCAATTGATGACAGTTTGCATGACGCGGTAGGGATTGTATTTTCCCTTAAAGATTGCGCCGTACGCCCTTCGGTCGTTTGCGTTAGCAGAAGTTATTAACTTGCCCGGTGCGAGCGATGCATACCAGCGTCGGTTTAGCGCGATGTGAATGCCCCACAGAACAAATAATGCCACGCCTAATATTTCGTGAACAATGTCTAGAGGGAAAAGATAGTTTCCGCCCATGAGGATGATGGAAAGAAGTGTCATTGCAATGTCCACAGGCATTCTAATTTTATTCATGTGATTTCCTATTTTAAAAAGCCTTCAATATACTTCTTAATGTCCGCGCCTGAACCGTGGGTAAAGTCTTTTCCGCCCTTAAAGTCCGCACCCTTTGCAAACTTGGTAAGGTCGCTTCCGCTTCTGCCAAGACCGCTTCCGCCACTGGTACAAAGAGTGATAAGTCTTTTGCCTGACCAGTTCTGGCTTTCTACAAAAGTGTAAACGATTTTTGGAGCGTAGGCCCACCAGATTGGATAGCAGACAACAACTGTGTCATAGGCGGAAATGTCAAATGCACCTCTTTCAGAAACCACCGCTTTGATTGCAGGGCGGCTTTTGGGGTCATTGCATTCAATTGTGGAAAGCGATTTTTTGTCGTGCCAGTTCAAGTCTGCGCTGGTGTACTTGTGAACCGGCTGGATTTCAAAAATGTCCGCCCCCATTTCTTTTGCGGCATTTTTTGCCATGCGCTCTGTTGTTCCAGTCGCGCTAAAGTAAACGAACGCAATGGTTCCTGAGCCTGTCGAAGGGGCAGCAAATGCTCCTGCCATAACAAAAGCTCCGAGTAAAAGTGTAAGAATTAGTTTTTTCATAAAGTTTCCTCCGTAAAGTTTTTTTGCGTTAATTTATTGTATTCCTCATCGTTTACAGGCTCACACCAAGTCGTACTGCATTCTTTTCCAGGAATCTCCAGCGCAAGATGACTAAACCAAGAATCCGCACTCGCTCCGTGCCAATGCTTTACTCCGGCAGAAATGTTCACAACGCTTCCGGGAGTAAGGCTGACGGCGGCTTTTCCTTCTTCCTGATACCAGCCACGGCCTCCCACGCAGATGAGCATTTGTCCGCCGCCTGACGCTGCATTGTGGATGTGCCAGTTGTTGCGGCAGCCAGGCTCAAAGGTTACGTTGAAAACTGGAATCTGCTCTTTTGAAACCGGTGCAAGATAACTCTGCCCTGTAAAATATTTTCCGTAAGGATTCATCTCTCCAATCGGAAAGAAAATACTTTTCTGGTAGCGGTCTTTTTCGCTTGTGCCAGGCGCATCTTCGTTCCACACTTCTTTTGCAAGGC
>CAKZZO010000136.1 GCA_937885175.1 uncultured Treponema sp.
CGAACCAGACGCGCTTTTCCGTAAGCGGACTCATTTTTCGTTTTTGCTGAGACTCCTTTACCTGTGCCCTTTTTGTCTTACTTGTGAATAGATTATAATGCGTTTGCCCTGGCGACCAACGCCCCTCCGCTTGCACTGTAAAACAAAAGAAATTATACTACATCACATGAACACCGAAGAACGATTTGTCGCGTTGGAAACAAAAGTAGCCTACATGGAAGATTTTATCAACAAACTGCAGGAAGAAGCCGTTGCCAACGCCAAGCAAATAGAAATTCTCCGCGAAGAAAACAAAATCCTCGCCGGCCGTTACGAAGAACTTGCTGAAAACATGGATATTCCCAGTCGGCGTCCGCCACACTATTGATTTTCACAAGGAAAAACCATGCTCAAACTCGAAATTCTATATCAAGACGACTACCTCGTGGTGGTAAACAAGCCCAGCGGTCTGCTTAGCGTTCCTTTTGACGGAAGCCATGCAAAAACAGCACAGCAGATTCTGGAAGACCTGATGCGCAAAAACGGTTCTTTCAACGCCAAGCACAGACCCCTTGCCGTCCATCGGCTTGACCGCGACACCAGCGGTGTGATGATGTTTGCACTAGGAGAACTTGCCCAGAAAAAAATCATGGACAAGTGGCACACGCTGGTTTCAGAGCGGCTCTACCGCGCCGTGGCAGAAAATCCCGCCAATCCCCATGCATATCTTTCAAAAAGCGGACTGATTGACGCACCGCTTGCCTTTAATGCCCACCACATAGGCTATGTTCCCCGCGAGGATGAAGAAGTGGAGACAGTTCCCGCCCGCACCAATTACAAGACCCTTGTCCGGGGAAAAACACATACCCTCTTTGAACTTTCACTTGATACGGGAAAGAAAAACCAGATTCGCGCTCACCTGGCAAGCAAAGGCTACCCCCTGGCAGGAGACGAAAACTACCGTGCCACCACCAACCCTTTTGGAAGGCTTGCCCTCCATGCCCGCACGCTGGCCTTTGTCCATCCCTTTACCAATAAGGCTCTGCATTTTGAAGTGCCTGAACCAGCAGCATGGGAACAGTTCGTGGCCTCTGCCCGCACTTCCGCAAAAAAACGCCCGGCCGCTGAAGACAGTCTCGGTTTCAAGCGTCTGACCCGCAAAGACAAGGCGCATATGAATTTTATTGAGCAGGGAAAACGTCGCGCAGGAAGATAAGCATGAAAGACATGACTCAAGGTTCTCCTGTCGGACATCTGATAGGCTTTGCCATACCGCTGATTCTCGGAAACTTTTTTCAACTCACCTACAATGCGGTGGACTCCATCATTCTTGGCCGTTTTGCAGGAAAAGTCAGCCTTGCCGCCGCCGGAATCGCAAATCCCATTATGAACATTATGATTTTCTTTATCGTGGGAATCAGTTGGGGAGCGGGCGTACTCATCAGCGAATTTTATGGTGCCAAGCAGTTTGACCGTCTCAAGGCGGAAATCAGCACCACCATCGCCATCGGCTTTATCTTTACGCTTTTTGTAAGCACGCTCTGCTTCATTTTTGCCGTACCCCTACTGCGTCTTGTGCGCTCACCAGAAGAACTGCTTGCTCCCTCCGCCCACTACCTCCGCATTGTCTTCTGTGGACTTTTGTTCACCTTTTTCTATAATATGTTTGCCGCCACCCTGCGTGCCGTGGGAGACTCAAAGACCCCGATTGTCTGCGTGGCAATCAGCGCAGTCTTAAACGGCATTCTGGACTTTATTCTGGTAGCCCTGCTGCATCTGGGCATGACTGGGGCGGCTGTAGCAACCATAGCATCTCAGGCCATTTCCTGCCTGCTCTGCATAGGCTACGTCTATCTGCGGGAACCTTTGATTGCCGTAAAGCCCCGGGAATGTAAGGTGGAGCCCGCACTGGTGGGAAGAACCATCAGTTACAGTCTGGCCACCGCCACCCAGCAAACCGTTCTCTATGTGGGAAAACTCCTCGTTCAGAGCGCAGTCAATCCCTTAGGCGTAGACGCAATCGCCACCTTCAATGCGGGCACCAAAATCGACGACTTCTGCTACCAGCCGGAACAGAGCATCGGACAGGCCATGACCACCTTTACCGCCCAGAACCACGGTGCAAAAAACACCGCCCGTATGCGGCTCTGCCTGCGAAAAGGCTTGATGATTGAAGTCCTCTACGGCATACTCATCGGGCTTTCCGTCATTCTTTTCAGAAATCCGCTTATGTGGCTTTTTGCGGGCGATGGCGAAGCGGAAGTACTGCGTCTGGGGCGACAATATCTTCTGATTATGGCTTGCCTCTACATCATGCCCGCCCTTACCAATGGCATTCAGGGCTTCTTCCGTGGCTGCGGCAACATGCGCATCACCGTCTTTGCCACTTCTGCGCAAATGATTGCCCGCGCGGGCTTTTCGCTCCTGCTTGCCCCCCACTTCGGCATTGCGGGTGTTGCCTATGCATGCGGTATCGGCTGGACTGTAATGATGCTGTATGAAGTGCCGCTCCTCGTCAAAAAGGTCTTGCAATTGCGGCGGGAATCATAAGTCTATACGCCAAATTCCTTGAGGGCGCTTAAATCTATGCTGCTCTTGCTAAAGAGACCGCCAAACACATCGTCTGCGGCCGATTCAGGTTCTGCGGCTCTTTGCACAGGCTCCTTGACCGTGGCAGCATGTGTGGCAGAAGCACCCTGTTTTGAAAATGAATTCTGGGAAGGTGCCGAAGGCTTGGAAAGTTCGGCCTTTCCGCTTGGTCTCAGCGTACCCGTCGCAATGTTTTCTATCTGCACGGCATTCGGTCTTGCAGACTTTGACGCATCATAAAATTCGGTGGCAAGATAACGCTTGAGCGTGTTCAGCAAAATGCTGGAAAGAATCGACGGCATTTGAAAACGCTCGTTCTGCTGCTCAACCAGGGTAATCGCCTCATCCACAGAAAGACCGTCACGGCGGGAAGCCCAGTCACAGAGCATTTCCAGCATGTCAATCAAATCCATCTCACCAATAAATCCTGCGTAGTGCTCCGGGTGATGAGAATTGTGCTTATAGTGGTGTTCCAGAATCGGGCGGTAGCGTTCCAGTTTGTCAAAATATTCAGGTGAGCCATAGGGATAGAAGGGTTCTGCATCCATTGCTTCAAAACCAGACTTTTCCGGCTCCTCCAGTTTTGAGCGGTCATGCCGTTCACATCGATCCTGCAATATACGGGTCAGTTTATACATGAGATGCTGCACTCGGTGAATATGCCTGCGAGTTTCTTCTTCCGTTGGTGACATTATAAGTTGCCTTACCTCCAGTATACTTCACAAAAAGCGGATAATCAACTAGAATGAAGATGAGGTGCATATGAACGACAAAGAGGAAATCCTTGACTTGCTGAGAGAGAACGCTCGGCTTCCTATTGATGACATTGCCGCCATGACAAAAAAAACGCCGGCAGAAGTACAGGCAATTATCAAGCAGCTGGAAGCAGAAGGCATTATTTTGGGCTATAAAGCGGTAATCAATCCGGAAAAAGATGGAGCCGCCAAGGAAAAAGTTCGTGCCGAAATAGAAATCCAAGTGACCCCCGAACGTGAACACGGTTTTGACGGTCTTGCTGACCGCATCTACCGCTATCCCCAGGTAAAATCGCTCTATCTGATGAGCGGCGGCTATGACCTTAAAGTTGTCATCGAAGGAGACAGCCTGCAGGAAGTGGCTTTTTTTGTTGCCCGCAAACTTTCCACCCTCGAAGGCGTTCGCTCCACCAAGACGCACTTTTTGCTCAAAACCTACAAGGAAAACGACGTGCTCTACGTTGAAGACGAAAGTGACCGCCGCGAAGGAGTGATGGCTTAAAAAAAATGAACACAAGAGAAGATAAATTCAGTACCGCGATGATGGCCACACCGCCTAGCGGAATCCGTAAGTTTTTTGAAATGCTCATCGGCCATGATGACGTAATTTCACTGTCAGTCGGCGAGCCGGATTTTCCCACGCCCTGGGTTATTCGTGAAGAAGCCTACTATCATTTGGAAAAAGGTCACACATCATATACGTCAAACTGGGGTCTGATTGAACTGCGTGAAGAAATCGCCAAGTACATGGAACGCTACAATCTCTACTACAACCCAAAAAACGAAATCCTCGTTACCGTAGGTGCAAGCGAAGGCGTTGATGCCGTACTCCGCGCCATCCTCAATCCGGGCGACGAAATTATTGTGGTGCAGCCCTGCTATGTAAACTACACGCCGCTTGCCCTTCTGACTGGGGCAAAAGTAGTGGAAATCGACACCAGCGTAAACGGCTTCTACCCCACGGCAGAACAGATTCAAAAGGCAATCACGCCAAAGACAAAAGCCGTGATGATTTGTTCCCCCAACAACCCCACCGGCACTATGATTCCTGCAAGCGAACTGGAAAAAATCGCAAGGATTCTCGTTGAAAAGCAAATCTGGTGTATCAGCGATGAAATTTACTGTGAGCTTGCCTACGACGGCGCAAAACATACCTCCATCGCTTCTTTTCCCGACATGAAAGACTACGCAATTATCCTGAATGGATTTTCCAAGTCTTTTGCCATGACCGGCTGGCGCATCGGCTACATCGCCGCCCCTTCTGAATTGCTGGGACAAATCGTAAAACTCCACGGCTACAACACCATCTGCGCGCCTATTTTCAGTCAGTATGCGGCGGCGGAAGGGCTGCGAAACGGATGGACAGAGGTAGAAAAAATGCGCGTCTCCTACCAGCAGCGCCGCAACCTCATGTACAAGGCATTTACCGACATGGGTTTACCCGTACCAGAACCAACCGGCGCATTCTACATGTTCCCGAAGATTACTTCTACAGGACTGACCAGCGAAGAATTTGCCACCCAGCTTTTCCAAAAGCACAATGTGGCGGTCGTTCCCGGAAGCGTTTTTGGTGCAGGAGGCGAAGGCCATATCCGCTGTTGCTATGCCACGGCAATCGACAAAATAAAGGTCGCACTGGACAGAATTCACGAATTTGTTGACGAATGCAGGAAATAACCGCAGATAGTCAACTTTTCTATACACTCTGCCGATAATAGAAAGAGATGGAACTGCTCATAGCCGCAGCCCTTGTCTTTGGAATTATTGCGCTCGTTCTTTCGATTGCAACAAGGAAAAAGGGCGGCACAAAAAGAAAACAAAAATCCCGGTCTCAAATCGTCAAGGAAGCCAGCCGAAAACTGGCGCAGGATCCTCATAGCCCTGAGGGTTTGATTCCACTAGGAGACCTCTACTATTCTGAGCACAACTGGGAAAAAGCCTACGAAATCTATGAAACCCAGATGAATGTTGCCCCCGCACGAAAAGAAATTGACGGCTATCTGGCGGGCTTACGACAGGGTATCTGTGCCCTCAAACTGAATAAGCTTGAAGAAGCATTCAAGGGGCTCACCTTTGCCTACAACCTCCGTCCCAATGATTTTGAGGTAAACTACTATCTCGGTCAGGCATGTTACTCCAAGGAAGAATACGACAAGGCAATCCCCTGCTTTAAGAAGGCACTGGTCATCAAGCCGGAAGCAACAAACATCAACGCAAAACTCGGTCTTTCACTCTACAAGAGCAATCACTTTAAGGAAAGTCTTCCCCACCTCAAGCACGCACTGGACGAAACCCCCGACAATAAGGAAGTGCTCTACTCCATGGCAGATGCCATGAAAGAATGTGGCTACGGTGACAAGGCTATCAGAGTCTTTATGCACCTGCGTCCAGATCCTGAATTTGGCGCACGCTCCTGTCTGGCCTCTGGCATCTATCATGCCCACACCCAGCAAGCGGACAAAGCCCTGCAGGATTTTCAGATTGGCCTGAAACACCAGAACACACCTGATGATATCCGCCTTGAAATCCTCTACAACATGGCAACAGTCTATTTTGAGCAGAATGCCATTTCAAACGGCATCAAGGCCTTGCGGGAAATCCAACTGGTCAACCAAACCTACAAGGATGTTCCCCAGCTCATGCAGCGGTATGGCGAACTGAATCAAAACAAGAATCTCCAGATTTATCTGATGTCGCCCACCAGTGACTTTGTTGCCCTCTGCCGCAAAGTGGTGGAATCCTATTACAAGCATTCATTCGTCAAGATAAACGACATCTCCGTAAAGCCGGACTCTGTGGAAATCATGCTCTCGGTGGAGACTCCCAAATGGGAAGACACCGAAGTATTCCGCTTTTACCGAAGCAGCGGCTCCACGGGAGAATTGCTGGTACGAGATTTTCACGGCAAGGTATCTGACTCAAAGGCTGACCGTGGCGTATGCTTTACCGCAGGCTCCTATACCGAAGACGCAAAACGATATTCAGAAGGCCGTCCCATTGACCTGGTAGAAAAGGAAGGGCTGGTCAAAATCCTCAAAAGGATTGACGTAAACTAGTTTTTGCTGACAATCACCAGATTTCGTTCCCGCTCCTCTTCATTTCCCGCGTGTTCCGTCAAAAAAGGCACGGCAAGCGGAAGTACGCTATAGGCGGGCACCTGAGGAAGCGACTGCATTTCTTCTTCAATCTTTTTCCGTCTGGCCTTGTAGGCTGCAAGATAGCCACCGTCTTTAAGAATGCGAAGCAGCACCTTGGTCATTTTCTTTTCCAGCGGACGAAAGGCGCGAAAAACGGCAATGTCAAAACGCTTCTGCTCCAGCCGCTCCGCCTGATTTTCTTCCACAGTTACATTAGACAGTTGCAGGACTTGGGCGCAATGCCGCAAAAAAGCAACCCGCTTGGTCATGCGCTCCACAAGCACAAATTTACGCTCAGGAAAAGCAGCCGCCAGAGGAATGCCCGGAAGCCCCGCACCGCTTCCAATGTCTGCAAGCACAAATTCCGCTTGGGCAGCAGCCTTGTCAGCAGAAGCCGCAATGCGTTTTTCTATCAGGCGGGAAATTTCTTTGGCTCCACTCAGACTGTCAAAAATGTGGCGAATGGCAATCTGGTCGTATGCATCGGTATTGATAAGGTCAAATTTGGCGTTGTATTCCTGCAAGGTGCGGATATAGACATCCATTTTTTCTTCCAGTTGCACTTTATCCAGCCCCAACTGCACAAGCCCGTCATGCAAAACACTCATTGCCCACCGCCTACTGCATGGAAAGCAGCATGTCCATGTTCCAGTCAGGTTCTTTTACCCGCATGGAAATAAAATTGCCCGTGCGCTGTGCCGTAAGACCCTTTTTCTGGGCAAGCTGATACAAGAAAGAATAGGCATTTGACGCATCCTGCGTTACTTCTGGCGTTACCGTGTAGTGTGTAATGCCTTCCGCAGAACCTTTGGCCCGAAAGAGCAAGTAAAAAGTTTCGCTGCGGTTTTCGCCGTCAGTCATGTACTTGCGGTCTCCAGTCAGCAAAAATGAACCGTCAGACTCCTGTGTGGAAAAATACACATCGCGGCAGGTAGAAAGCACGTCATAGCCGTTCACCGTAAAGCGCAGGATTTTTGACCCGGACTTGCCTGCCTGAGTAAATGATGTGGCAGAAGCCTGGGTATTTTCCGTGCCGTACTGAGTCTTCATTTCCGTCAGCTTACCCAGAATCTGCTGGAGCAAAATGGAATCCGCCGACGTATCTGATTTAGCCGCCGCCAGTGCGTTTGCCCTTGCAAGCCCCTTTCCATTGGCAAGGAGACCGGAATATTTTCCCAAAAGTCCCATGCTGTCCAGCGAAGACAAGTCAGAAGCCGTAAGCCCCGCAAAGGCATTTTTTTCCGTCCTTCCAGAAGCATGGGCGGGTAGAGCCGTACTTGCCTCAGCCAGCCCCTGCCCACTGGTGTCAGCATTTGCCGTCACCGTCTGCCGCATCCTGTTTGCCAGTCCGTTACGGATGCCGGGGTAGGAGCCATGATAAAATGATGATGAGCCGGGAACATAATAATCATTTCCAATAGATGGAGCCGTAACCGTAGGCATGGTGGGTGCAGACACCGAAGGCATGCTCAGCGGCGAAACGCTTACTGCGGAACTTGACTGTGCAAAAAGAAGGGCACCTGCACTCAAACATACAGCCAGCCCCAAAAGCGTCCTAGAGACTTTCAAGACTTTCCTCTACCAGTTGCAAGCGTTGCTGCAAGGCTTCTATTGTTTTTTCCAGACGGTTCTTTTCTTTTTCCAGTTTGGTGCGGGGGTCATCCTTGCTCGCTTTTTTCCTCATCAGTTCGCGCACCGTGTCGGGGGCTTTTCCCGCAAGAATCTGCTGTTCGGCAGACTGACGCTCATCCGGCTTTTTAAGGGCGGCAACTTTTTTCATGTTGTCAAAGCCCAATGCAGGATTGACTGGCACCATGCCCACACGGGTAATGTCACGGGCGGAAGCGCGGGGCAGACAGAGCACGCGGTCAAGGTAGTCCTCATAGCGGATATTTTCTTTTTCACAGAGGGCATGGGCTTGGGAAAGCAGCCTGCCAAATTCCTGCATGAGTTTCCCATCCACTTCCAGATAATCCCGGCGGATTTTTTCAGTCAGTTCTTTCAGTTCGGGATAGTCATCCAGATTCAGCGTGTAGATGCCCAGTTCCTCAGCCTTCTGCAAGAGTTCATGGAAGCGTCCCCAGAATTCCGCATTGTGAACCCGCCCCGCCTTAAAGGGAACGCCCGCACTCTCCGCGATTTTCTGTTCGTTAATCAGATGATGAGTATATTCGTGAATTGCGGTATAAATCAGCTGGTTATCCGTCTTAAAATTCTTATTGTGCAAAAGGATTTCACGGCTTTCCGGCTTGTAGAGACCGTTTACGCGGGTACTTTCTTTTCCCGTCATCACTACCGTAAAATCCAGCTCCGTGTTTTCTATCTTCAGGAGCATTTCCTTAATCTGTTCGTTGTCCATGGGGCTAGTATAGCAGATAGCGGACACTTTTCAAAGAGGTTTTCGGGCGGTTCGGCAACAAGTTGCCGCCGGGCTTTGCGCACTTCCGCGCTAACCGCGCTCCATTGCCTAAAGGCAACGCTTCTGCCTGCCGCAGTCAGAGCGGTGCTCCAATCCCTACCGCAGATTACCCATCGCATCCAGAATAATCGCTCCTGCCACCGTTGCGGCTGTCTCCGTACGCAGGACGCGTAATCCCATGCCGCAACGGGTATATCCGCTCTGCTCCAAAAGATTCCGCTCCCTGTCCGTCCAGCCGCGCTCACTGCCGATTGCCGCGACAACAGGTCTGCAGACGGCGGCTTCCTCCTGTTCAGTAGCATGACTACCGTAAAGAAAATCATGCAGGCTCATTGCGGGACGAATGTTATCCAAGGCTATCTGCATGACTTTATTTTGGGCACCATTTTCTTTCTGCACTGCCTCCAGACATTCCATGAGGGTGGCGTGCATGTGCAGTTCAGGAACATGGGTACTAGCCGCCTGCTCCGTTCCGTCCAAAAGCATCTGATAGGCCGCTCCTGTTTCCACCATAGTACTTTTGAGATAGGATTTGTCGCCCAGTTCTGTTCCTGTAAGATGCACGGTGCAAACTCCCAGCCCTGCCACGTCACGCAGGAGGCGGCGCAACTGAATGGGGCGGGGAAAACCGATTATCATGGTAAGCGGGTACAGGGCTTTTCCGTCGGACTGGGGCAGAAAATTAAAATACAAATCTCCCTCGCCTTCCCCACCTTTTGGCACAATCTTTGTAATGGTCGCCCGCCCCGCCTTTCCGCCGATAATGCCCGCGTCAAAAGTGTCACCCACGCCCTTGTGCAGCACCTTTACAATATGCTCCCTGCGCTCGTCATGCTTTGCCAGCGGCTGAGAAATTTCACTTTCAGTAAAAAGGCAGATGTTCACGCATAAAATCTACCTGTATTTTTCTAAAATTTCAATAATTTGCTGTTATCTCATTTAAAAATCATTGTTTATAGGGTATAATAGGTTCAATTTCAAGTTTTGGCAAAAAAGTCATTCTGAGAAATGAAGTTCCGAAGAATCCCGCCATTTTAGGGTATGCAAGATAGATTCTTCACGCTTTTAGCGTTCAGAATGACCTTGTTTAAGCTAAAAACATGAAACTCGACATTTGACCTAATAATTACACTCTATTTTGCGAGGTTTTTATGAAGCGGATTATTTGCTATGCACTTGTTGCAGGAACTCTTTTAACACTAAGCGGATGTGCTGATATTTGGGATGCACTTAGCAATAGCAGTTCCAGTGACTCCGATAGCGGCTCGTATGATACATCGACGGCAACGGAAACGGAGGTAACCGCTACCTATCGGAGCGGAAGCGTAATCACTGTTGCCCCAAGCACAAAAAGACTTACCGTAAGCGGCAACCTTCTTGGCGGAAAAACCATCTATCTTGCAAAGACAAACCCTACTGGCACGCTTATCACAAAAGACTACACCTGCTATATAGAAAACGTATCTTCAAACATCACGCTCTACACCTCCAGCCGTGCGGCGGAAGCACAGGATGCTGCAATTCAGGACGCTCCTCATTACTGTGGCTTTGTCCATCAGGATTTTTCTTTTCCCACGCTTGACTCCTCAGCCCGGGCTGCTTCCTCTGCTACGACAATTATAGACCGCAGTAATTCTCAACTTGAATTGGACGTAGACGTTACAAAAAAAGACATCTGGATGGAGCAGACAGATAACTGGAGCAGTGCAAAAGACTTTAAAGAAAAAAGCACGACGCTGAGGGCAAAAGGCACCTATTGCAATGTTTGGGTTGATAACGACTGCTATACTACGGGAGAAGCCAGCGGAAAAAAAATAACCTCAGCCATGGCAGAAGAAATGGCAACATACTTTGATGCCATTCATAATCTGGAGACAAAACTATGGGGTGCTGAATCCGATAAAATCATATATTATGATTCTGCCGCCGGCGATTTTACCACAAAACCCATCACCTACCTTGATGATACAGGCGGGAAAGTCAATCTGGTCGTCATGGATGTAGGAAACACATACAATAGTCGGACGGGAAAAGACGAAGGCTCAACTTTGGGCTACTTTGCTCCAAAAGACTATTTTCCCGATACAACTGACATACGGGCATTGGGGTATAATGACTCTTGGTCTTACGGCCATTCAAATGAAGGCAAATATCTTTATATTAATGCCGCCACTTGTGTCAGCGCACCAGCCAATCTCCGCACTATCATCACCCATGAGTACCAGCACCTTATCACCTTCGGTCTGCAGACCATGGCACTGATGGAAAGCCGCAACATATTGGTTACGTCAGGTTCTGCCTATTATGAGATGATGGCAATGGTTGGCGAAGATTTCATTAAAGAGTATACAAAGGCAAACTATGCGGACTTTACCAATGACAACACGCCATTTGCCTGGCGACTTCCCAATTTCAATGCCGGATATTATCTTTCTGGCATTGAATACAACCAGTCGTCATCGAGTGCCGTTTCGATTTCTTATGCGGTAAACTACACCTTTGGTGCCTGGCTTGCCCGCAAGTACGGGGGTGCGAAACTGATGCATTACATGGAAATAAATCCAGCGGTTTCTGGGTCGGGCAGTAAGACATCCATAGATGACTATGCGACGATAGTAAACGCTGTAAACTGGGCAAACAATACGTCAGAGACAATGGAGACGCTGCTCAGGGAATTTGCCTATGACTGCGTTATACCCAACAGCATCAGCGGCACGAACGGACTTATGAAAAGCACTTCGCTTGCAAGCACTGACAGTCTCTATTGCTCAAGCCCCGCCTACGCTTTTCCCCTTAGGCCAGTAGACTTGTGGAATCTCAGTTCATACATAAGCGTAACCGACAGTAATAAAAATGCACTGACCGGCCCGACGCTTCTAGCCTATAACAATTTGCTTACGTACGGTGTCCGTCCCTACGGCATGGAACTGAACAAAATCGGTACGATTGCTACAGGTGCAACGAGTATTACGCTCACCTTTAACGATAGGTCGGCCTCCACCCTCAAAACCTATCTGATTATTGAATAGGAGACCGGCATGAAGAAAAGGATTTTTGCACTAGTGACGATTTTTGGATTTGCCCTTCTGTTTACGTCAATGGGTACAAACAGGATGGCCTCGGTAAAAGGTCACATCAACTACTACGGAAACGCCCCCTTTGCCGTGCCGGGATTCAAGACTGACAAAGGACAGGTGCTTGCCATGGAAACTGCCCCAGAAGCAGATTTTACGCTCAAAGACCTGCTGGACATGCAGGGGCACTATCTACAGTTGAACGGTAAGCTGGAAAAGGCAGATTTGGGCAGTCAGCCAATCGGTGCCAAGGGAAAATTCATCATCTACTCATACAAGGACATTTCCGTAAAGGAAAAAAGGTCAAAAAAATAAAAAAAGTGGATGCACCCAGTGCCGTCCCCAAAGGAGAAAGCGTATGCAGTTTACTTCACTTACTGATTCATTCACCCTGACCAATGGCGTGCAGATTCCCTGTATTGGATTCGGCACGTGGCAATCTGAGGACGGGGACGAAGCCTACAATGCCGTTAAAACCGCACTGGAATGCGGCTACCGTCACATCGACACGGCAACTGCCTATGGAAACGAAAAAAGTGTGGGTGCTGCCATCAAGGATTTCTGCAAGGAGCACAATGTACGCCGCGAAGAAATCTTCATCACCACAAAACTCTGGAATGATGACCACGGCTACGAGGAAGCAAAAGCGGCAATCAAAAAATCGCTGCAACTTTTGGGACTTTCCTACGTTGACCTCTACCTGATTCACTGGCCAAACCCGCTTAAATTCCGTGACTGCTGGGCAGAAAAAAATGCTGAAAGCTGGAAAGCAATAGAAGAAGCCTACGAAGCAGGTCAGTTTAGGGCAATCGGTGTGAGCAACTTTTACGGCCGCCACCTTACGGAACTGTCTAAGACGGCAAAAATCGCTCCAATGGTAAACCAGATTAAACTCTGCCCCGGTCAGACGCAGGATGCCCTGGTAGACTTCAGCCGCCGATCAAACATGATTTTGGAAGCCTACAGTCCTCTGGGAACCGGCGGTATTTTTTCAAATCCCTTTATGCGTGAACTGGCGCAGAAATACAATCGCTCTATTGCGCAAATCTGTATTCGCTGGAGTTTGCAAAGGGGCTATCTGCCGCTTCCCAAGAGCGTTACCCCTGAGCGCATTGCAGAAAACACCCGCGTCTTTGACTTTGAACTGGAAGAAGCCGACTGCAAGGCAATCGCCGAGTTGGAAGGCTTGGAAATAAGATTGGCACGCAACCCTGACGAAACGCCTTTCTAATTTGAAGGCTTTGTGCCAAGCAAATCGCTTACTTCTTTTAGGTGCTTGCGGGTGTATTCCTCTCCATCACGGAGCATACTTGCAGGCACTCCATATGCCTTTTCCAAATCTTCTTTAGTGAGCACTTCTTCAGGAGTACCCAAGTCCATGTCGTGATTAGGATAGATTAAAAGCACTTGTTCGGCATATTTTCTGGTCAAATCCAAATCATGCATGGAAAGGTAGATTGTCGTGCCTGTTTTTTTGACAAAATCCCGCAAATAGGCAAGGCTTTTTTCCTTCTGAGGCAATTCCATGGCAAACATAGGCTCATCCATAAAAAGTGACTTGCTGCCATACAAAATGCTAAAGGCCAAAAGAACGCGCTGAATTTCTCCCTTGCTCAGACCAGTAAGGGAATGATTTAAAACGCCAGCAAGTTCAAAAAGGGCAATCACTTCCGAAAGCAAATCTTTGTGCCCGCCGTCAGAACGAATTGCGGGGGCAGAGCCTTTGAGCGCGCCATTAGCATAGACTTGTTTTAAAAGGGTATCCACTTTTTCGTCAGTCTCAAACTCCATGTTCTGGTAGATAAAAGATGCAAGCAGATTGCGGTCTTCTTCTGAAAGGGCATGGGGATTTTTTTCCAATAAAGTTACGGTACCGGCAAGGGGCGAAATGCGTCCGCTCGCCAAAAGCAAGAAAGTTGACTTACCACAGCCATTGGGACCAACCAGATGAACAAAGCCGCTGGGCAAAGTGGCAGAAAAGCCTTCCCACAGCATGGGCGGCACAATCTGCTTGCCATTTTCATCAAGGTCGCCTTCTACCGGCGGATATGCAAAAGTAACGTCATTCAGTTCCAAAAAGTTCATGCGCCCAGTGTAGTGCAGATTACTGAAAAAGTAAATTGCACTCCCCACCTGCTTGTATTTTTTCCGCGCTCACTTCGGAGGTCGGTTCGAGTCCGATATTTCTATTTAAAACAAAAAAAGGCTTCCGCTTATACAGAAACCTTCCTTTGGAGACGATCGGACTCGAACCGACCACCCTTTGATTGCGAACCAAATGCTCTACCAGATGAGCTACGCCCCCAAGTGACTGCTATTTTATCGCAAAGGGCGGCACTTCGTCAATTGGTCTGAAAAAACGATGGCGGGCTTTACTGACCGGCGTTAATCTTTTCCAAGAGGGCGGGCAGCGCGTAAATGTCTTTTATCCAGTAGGTTTTGCCCGGAAGATTGGGAGTGTTCAGCCGCTTGCCTTCAGGACAGACAAGAACGGCGGTGCCGCCAAGACGCGTCCAGCCATCGGTGTAGCCTTCGGCATCGTCCAGAAAAATGCTGTTTTCTATAGTACCGCCACACATTTCCAGTGCCTTGTGGAATGCGCTTGCGGCGGGCTTTCCCTTAAGATTGTTGATGCGAATATCGCAGATGGAATCAAACAAATCGCGGACTTCCAGAAATTGTAAAACCCGGTCAGCATGTTCATAGGGCGAATTGGTAAGAATCATTTTCTTTTGCGGCAGACTTTGTAAAAGGGGGCGCAGGGCTGGTGTTTTGTAGAGACCCACACACTCATCTGCCGGATGAATGGCTGCAAAATAGGCTTCAATGTCGGCAAATCCTCCCGCAGTCACCAGCCAGTCCAATGTAGTACCGTATTCTTTTACCGCCTCTGCCCGCTGACGTGCACCTTCTTCAAAATCAAGTCCCCAAAACTCAGATGCAAAGCGTTTAATGCGATAGGAAATATCTTCGCTCATCTTTGTGTCTGCGGGATAAACGGTTCTGTCCAAATCAAAAATCAAATGTTGAATCATACTTGTACTATATGCACATTTTACAAAAAATTATTCTGAATGTAAACGCACTGCACTCCGATAATAGAAATATGAAGAAAACGCCGATTTTTTTGATTATCCTCTTTTTTCTGGTGATTTTAGTTCCACAGGTATGCGCACAAAGTACTGCCGTAAGTGCAGAAGAAGCGGCTGTCATGCGAAAGACTTTTGTGGAATACTCCAAGCGATATATCGGCAAGGCTTATGTGCGCGGAGCCACAGGACCGGATGCATTTGACTGTTCTGGCTTAATTTTTGCCTGCTCCAGAGAATCAATCGGCGTACAGTTGCCGCGCCAGACTAAGGCCATGTACTCCTACTGCACGATTATTGATGACTCCAAGCGGGAAATCGGAGATTTGGTTTTCTTTAAGACGACGGGCGACGGCTCAGTTTCTCATGTGGGCATTTACGCAGGAAACGGTCAGTTCATCAACGCAGCAAGCGATGGCCCAAACAAGGGGGTCATTCTTTCTTCGCTCAAAGAAAACTATTGGAAAAATCATTACTATCAGACAGGAAGATTTTTACCGTCCGCAGCAGGAGCCGCCGACAGCAGCGAAAGCAGTTCAACAGGCAAGGCCTCCTCGGATTCTGACAAAATTTCCAGCACAACTTCCGCAAGCACTGGAGCGCAAGCGGATGGGACTAGTTCAAAAGGCGGCGGATTTAACGCTTTTCTCAAAAGCCTGATTGTTGACGCAAGCCTCAATTTTGACTGGAATTTCTACACGGCTTCCAGTTTCCGCATGAATGCCAGGGGAGTCAGTTCCATGCTGCATGTCATGTACGACAGCAAGACCATTCGCCCTGGTATCGGCACCATGATTCGTTACGATGCCGGCACGGGTACTCTACAGCTGCCCCTCCTTGCAAGCCTGACCATTGGCGAATATTTCAGAATCTTTGTGGGACCGGTATTCTCTGTAGCTACGCCTGTACTTCCGGGAGATGATGACGTTACGATTGACCAGTCGATTTTTCCCGGCATCATCGGCATGTGCTGGCAAACACCCTCAATCACTGCGGGCAAAACCAAACTTTCGCTGCAGCAGGATATTCATTACAGCGTATTTAACGACACAAATGGCGCAGCCCTCTCCCTCAAAAACAGTCTTGTTGCCGGGCTTGTTTTTTCCACGGGTATTCGTGTAACCTTACCCCTCTCCAATGTGCTTTAAAAGTATGAAGACTTTATTACGTCATCAGGGATGTTCTTGCCTTGCCCTTGTTTTTATACTGCTGCTCTGCTCTGCCTGTAGTCCTTCACTTGCAATTCAGGCAAACGGAGCAGACGAAGCGACCCTTACCTTTAAGACAGGCTTTTCTCCCCTACTGGAAAAAACATTCAAATCCATGATGCAGTCAGTTTCTGGCACAAACGATGCGCAAGATGCAGCAGACGCACCCCTTTTCAGCAAGGAAAATGTTGCGGCTCTTATGGAATCGGCAGGGCTCACACATGTCACCGCCACAAATCCAAATGCCAGCACCGTCACCAGCAAGGGAAACATTGTCGGCATTTCTAAAAGTGCCCTGGCAAAAGCCGACATGCTCTTTCGCACCAAAAACTCACTTTCCCTTGCCCTCGGACCAAAACAATTTCAGTCGCTTTACGCCATGCTGGATGAAGAATCTCAGGCCTACTTTGACTTAATGATGATTCCGTCTCTCAATGACGACACCATGACACCTTCCCAATACGAAGAACTGCTTTCGTCAGTCTATGGACAGAAATTTGCAGAAGAAATCACCAGGGGAAGCCTTTTCATTACCCTTTCCTCGCCTGACGGCAAAAAAAAGACCGATATTCAGGTCAGTCTGGGAGAAGTCCTAACGCTTACTGAAGAAAAAAGATGGACAGTTCAGTGGTAGCAATGGCTCAGTCCATCAATTCCCGTACTACGTCGGCGGGATTTTTATTGTAATAAAGATAGCCATACAAGGCGGCCGCCGACACAATTTTTCTGCCATAGCCACGGGTTTCGTCATACGGCAATGTTTCCAAAAACAAGTCCATGCTTATGCCCGTAATGCGGTGGGGAAGTTTGCCCGTTTCATGCCAGTCTCTTCTGGCAATGCGCACCCATTCCCGTACATTGGTAAGACCCGCATTATAGGCAAAAAGAGCCAGCATGGTTGCGCTGTCATTTCGCTCAATCAGTTCTTTCAGATAGAATGCACCTAGACGCGTATTGATGGCGGGGTCAAGAATATTGTAGTCCGTTATCCGCAGTTTCCGTGCAATGTCAGCAGCCGTGCTCTCCATCAATTGGGTAAGTCCCTGAGCCCCTGCATTGCTTGAAATATCCGCATCAAAAAAACTTTCACTGCGTACCAGGGCATACAGGAGATACTCAGGCAAATCATTTTCCTCTGCCGCGCTCCTAATCTGCTCGCTAAAAAAACGAGGAAAGGTCAGTTCAAGCAAATGATGAGGGATTTTTTCGGTGGCATTGTTTTTGGCGCGGCTGGCAATCCGCAGGCTCTGCACGCTGAATTTTTTGTTAAAGGAACCGCACTCATTCAAGAACTGGCTTGCCTGCATGGAAGATTCTATGCCGATGCCGCTCCGATGAATAATCCACTCATCATAAATTTTCTGCGGAAAGCCAAAAGCCGCATATCCTGCCAAAAGCCGCTCTGCATCCGGATTTACGTCAATTGTCCGCTCCCCTACTGGCGCACAGAGTGTGGATTCAATGTATTCCTTATCGGTTACATTCAGCCGTTCCAGTGCAAGCACTTTATAGTACAAATCTGCCCCGCCACTGAGCACACGGGTAAAGGCTGCCAGAGCCTCACGAGTCTGCACTCCCGAATCATTGCGGATAAGTCCGTCTTCCAAAAGGCGGCCTGCAATGTATGCGTACTTGCAGAATGTTTCTTCTGACGATTTGCCTTCAATAATCTGCCACACCTTGTAAAAGTCCTGCCACTGCTGGTGAGAAAGCAGGAGTACGGAAAGCGATTCAAAAAAATCGTCAAAGTAGGATTTATCATGCATCATCTGGCAATAGGTTTTAAGCGATGCAATAATGTCATCGGTAGAAATGCGGAGTTGGGTTGTCAGCATGTACCAGAGGGCATTGTCAAAGCGGGCATCCACAGACGTAGCCTCCATGGCACTTCTAAAGCGACTGATTGCAAGTTTTGGGTAGCGTCCTGTCTTATCGTACAGGCGACCCGCGTAAAAATAGGCAAAGAACTGGGCTTCTCCATCAAGTTCGCGACTCAGGCGGTCAAACTGAATGGCCGCAGAATAATAATCGGTAGTGCCATACAAAGCCGATTTTCCCATGTCAGAAACAATCATGGGGGGCAGATCCATATCATTTTCCTTGCAGACACCAACTATTTTTTTAATCTGTGTGTAGGCGGCGTAGTAGCGGCGACGTTGCACGGAAGCCCTGTAATCCATGAGCTGCTGGCGGGCAGTCAGTACGGGTTCATCTTCCGGGTCATCCAGACTGATGGGTCTGATGGGGCTGTTTTCTGAAAAACCAAGCTGTACCGTTTCTGAGATTTCCCCTGCATCATTTTCACGTACTTTTGATTCCGCAAGGGAATTCAGATATCGTTCGTAAATTTCCAGATGGGCGGAAGAAAGAGGACGATTCAGCATCCAAGTGTACAAATCATCTTCAAAACGGCTGTCATTTTTTCTGAGCATGGCATTCATGCGCAGGCTTACCAAATCATTGGGAGCCGTAAGAATGTCAAGTTTTTCCGTGTAGAGAATGACGGTGGAAAACTCATTGTCCTTGTCCAGTTCAGTGCAGGCAACAAGCAGGGCATTGTCGTCACTCCACTGAGAAACCAGATATTCGCTTGCCGCTACCCGTTCCCGCATGTTTCCCAAACGAGTAAGGGCTTCGGCAGAACGGCGGCGGGTTTCTTCGTTTCCCTTACGAAGCCCATCCTTAAAAAGACGGATTGCTTCTTTTTCATTGTTTTTATCCGCCGCATACAGTCCCATGTAGTAAGAAGATTCTTTTTTAAACTGCCGCTGGGGTGAGGAAGGACTGCATGAGCAGAAAAAGCAGACAAGAGGAAGTATCAGTAAAAATATCGTGTTTTTTTTCACCGGGTATCAGCCACCTGACAAGCCTTATTCTTCAGGAATCAGAATGTCGGTTCCAGAAATGATAAGGTCGGGATTCTTAATGCCGTTATACCGGGCAATCTTTGGGTACTTCCATGGATTCTTATAGTATGAATCAGAAATATCCCAGAGCGTGTCTCCCCACTTAATACGATAGCGGACATCTTTCTTTACCTTGGGTTTTTCCGCAGGCACGGGAACAATGTCAGGCTTGGGAGCAACGACAATCTTATCTTCCTGTGCGTCAGTGGTTTCTACTACAGAAGGTACTTCCGGCTCCGGCGCTTCCACTGGAATAGGCTCCGGCTCTTTTTCTATCTGCGCAGGCTGGACAGGAACTGCTTCCACAGGTTTTACGTCCAGTGGCACTTCTGTCTTGGGTTCTACCCATTCGCTGTCTGTATGCTTTGTATTGCGAGACTTAATCAGATTGTACTTTGAGGGAATGACAAAAAGAACCAGCAAAGTGGCAATAATACAGATGATTGCGCATATTACGCAGATAATTACTGGTACGCGGGTCTTTCGCTTGACTTCTTCTGCCTCATCGTTGTCATAGGGAGTTGAATGTTCACCTGCCAGCGTCTCATCATCATACAAATCAGAAAAATCCATGGCAGAACTGGTGGCAGCGGTAGTGGCGGTAGCAGCGGTTGCCGTATCTTTTGCAGTAAAGTCGTCATTGTCAAAAATGGGGTCGTCAAAAAGTCCGCTGATGCCCGTTGTATCTGCATCGGATGCCGTATCGGTGTCAGACGAAGTGTCGGCAGGGCTTTCGTCAAAATCAGGCAGAGAAAAATCTTCTTCGTTTAGGGCTGTGTCGGATGCAGTCGTATCTGCGGTGTCCTTTGTGTCCAAGTCAAATTCAGTGTCATCATAATCAGGCAAATCCATGCTGAAGTCATCGTCTGAGAGCGGCGCTTCACTTGCACTTGCACTGGCAGTGGCTGTCGCCGTGTTGTCGTCAAAGTCCGGCAAGTCCAGAGAAATGTCGTCCAATGACTTGTCGGTGATGGCAGTGTCCGTGTCTGAAGATGTTTCCATCGTAAAGTCGTCTGCCGACTCTGGAGAGCCTTCAGCAGGCATATCAAACATGTCGTCACCTGCGAACATATCATCTTCTGTGCTTTCCCTTACTGCCGCATCTTCCGCAAGCGTTTTTTCCGCCGCCGAACTTTCCGTGCCGAATGAATCAAAATCATCCAGCGGCGGCAAATCCAAAGTGATGTCGTCCAGCGATGTAGTTGCCGCTACGTTTGCATCATTTGCGGAGGCATCTATTTCTTTTTCTGCCTGTTCTGTGGCTTCCGCAGCCTTCTGTTCTTCCTTTGTGGCAAACTGCTCATCAGTAAAGTCATCAAATGAAAAATCATCGGTAATAAATTCGTCAGTTTTGTCTTCTTCGTCCGATTGGGTAGCGGCTACGGCTGCGGCAGTTCCTGCAGCGGCAAGACCTGCGGCAAGGGCACCTGCTTTAGGAAGGGAAAAATCTACATCGGAAGACTCGCGTTCTGCAAGGGTGCGGGAAACCAGTTGTACCTGCACTTCGCTCTTTTCACCAGTCTCAGCGTCAATAACCTCTGCCTTGAGTTCATTGTTCTCGTCAAGGCTGACAGAAAGGTGCAAGTCTGGCTCGCCATTGGGATGCGGCTTTAAATTGGTCACTTCCAGCGTGTCCACGTATTCTGCATCTGTCATGGAATCAGTCTCTGAGCGATAGAGGTCAATCTGTACTTTGGTCTGATTGTCCTTTACGGTGGTCACATCAAGTGCCCGTGACTTCGCCTCCCCTTCTTCCAAGATGGGATAAAATGAACCGTCTGCCAGTTTTATTCCGATTGTTTTCATACTACCTTTCCCCACAAAAAAACAATACTCCTTTTATATTATCGGTATTTCGTATAAAAAACCATATGGAAAAACAAAAATTATAATTTTTCATTTAATTTTCAATGAAATTCTTCCTTTTTGACAAAAGTATGATATACTTATAGAAAGGCGAAATTTACAATGGCAAGAACACAAAAAAGACGGATTAGCGACGTAGAATTTTCTCTCAACAAAGACCTGCACATCTCCTGGGCGAATCGCAGTTTTTCAATGCTCTTTAACATTACCAATACCGATGTAAGCCTTGCTGATGTTATTGATGCTGCCGATGCGGACAATTTAAAACACTTTTTGCAAAATTTTTCTTCCAAAAACCGAAATCATTACACTGTCATCAACCTTAAAGTCGGAAAGAACAAGATTGCATGTATCCTGCATGTGACAAAAAAACAAGGCGATGTATACACCGTCAACCTCCAGGAACTTCCCTATGCACAGGACGTGATGGACAAGACCATGCTCAAAAACCGTGAGTATTCTGCCCTGCTTTCCAAATTCAATTCCTATTTCATCAGGTACAACGGCTCCAAATACGCCCTCACCAGCACAAAGGACATGAAAGACCTCTACGAGGGCAACAAACAAGATTTCATCATCAATTTTATAGACTTTTTTGACATCAACACCGAAATTGACGGCTCAAAATACCAACTGAGTACGCTCTTTACTGACATTGAACAGGGGATTACTGACAAAAAATACCGCCTGCTTTTGACAGACGACAATCACCTTCTGGTAACCACCATGCGGTCAGATGCCCGTAAAAATTATTCGATAATCGGCTTGGTAACACAGCGGAATACGGCTCTTTCCGACAATTCCTACAGCGAAAAGCGTGACGGTCTTACCAGCCTCTACAACAAGCAGGCAATAACTGACCTTGCCATCAAAAAAATTGACATTGCAAAGCAACCAGTCTCTCTCTTCATTATTGACGTGGACAAATTCAAGGAGTTCAACGACAATTTTGGTCATGCATACGGTGACAAAGTGCTGGTAACCGTGGCAAAAGTAATTCAGGATTCCGTGGGCGAACAGGGCGTGGCAGGAAGAATCGGTGGCGATGAATTTCTCTGCGTTTTGGACAAAACAGACGAAGAAGAAGTGCGCAATGTGGCCCGCAACATCAAAATGGGAATTCAATGGAGCATTCAGGCCTGTGACCCGGATCAAGTAGTAACCTGCTCCATCGGTATTGCCCGCACGCCATGCAATGCAGAAAACTACGATGACCTCTTTAGGCTGGCTGACAAATGTCTCTATATCGCAAAAAAACGGGGAAGAAACTGCTACATCATCTACAAGCCTGAAATTCACGGCAAACTGCTTGTGGAACAGGAAGAAAGTGAGCGCAGCACGGCTTCGGGAAAGTATTACATGGAAGGTGCCCTTTCAGAAATGAACATTATGAAGGCCATCATCCACAAGGAACCCAATTATATAGAAAAAGCCCTCTACATGCTCATGGAATACATCACCGTGCATAAAATCTGCGTGTACCAGTGGAACAGTAAAACCAAGAAATTTGCAACGTCTTATATCATCGGCAAAGATGAAGTAGACATCCGTCTAAAGCATCTGAATGACTCGGCCGAAGACTACCTCAAATACATGAACGCCTATGACTTTTTGCATTTGGACAACGTAAACAATTTGGACACCATGGACAAAAAACGCTTTCATATGTATCTGGAAGACAACGTTGCCTCCACGCTGGAAATTCTCTGCAAAAGTGAAGATGAAAAATGCAAGGTGCTCATCTGTCTGGACATCTACAAACCATCCCGCACTTTTCAGGCACAGAAAATTGTGTTTGCAATCATGGCCGCAAAGTTGATTTCGCATGAACTTTTCTGTACAATAGAAGCATGAAAATTATCGTTGCAGGTTCAGGCGGACGCGAGCACGCCATTGCTTATACGCTCGCAAAAAGTTCAGCTGTACAAGAAGTTATCTGTGTTCCCGGAAACGGTGGAACTGCCTTTGAAGAAAAGTGCCGAAATGTAAATCCTTCCGAAGGGGAAGACACCAAATCCCTCTCATTTAAGGATGCATTTGTAAAAATCGCTCAGGAAGAAAAAGTTGACCTTGCTGTAATCGGTCCTGAAGACCCCCTGGCTGACGGCATTGCAGACGCACTGTGGAAGGCAGGCATTCCCACTGTTGGCCCAAAAGCACAGGGTGCGGCACTGGAAGCCAGCAAAGACGTGGCAAAAGTATTTATGAACAAATACGGCGTTGCTTGCGCTGAGAGCGAAACCTTTACCGACAAAAATGCAGCCCTCGCCTACGTACAGAAAAAAGGCGCACCCATTGTCATCAAGGCAGATGGACTTGCGGCGGGCAAAGGCGTTGTCGTTGCAAAGACACTGGAAGAAGCACTTCAGGCTGTCCATGACTTGATGGAAGACGGCAAGGTGGGGGATGCAGGAAAAAAACTCGTCATCGAAGAATATTTGCAGGGCGTAGAGATTTCCGTGCTGGCTGCCGTAAGCGTAACTCCGGAAAGTGCAAAGTCAGGCAAGGCAAGCATTGTGCCCTTTCTGCCCGCCCGTGACCACAAACGCCTGCTGGACGGAGCCCTTGGTCCGAACACTGGCGGCATGGGAGCAGTCTGCCCCCTCAGCGATGTTTCAGAAGAAACCATGGCACGCTTTGACAAAAATATCCTGCAGCCTACGCTCAAAGGCATGATTGCCGAAGGCATGGATTATCGGGGATTTATTTTCTTTGGCCTCATGCTCACCAAGGATGGCCCCAAGGCTTTGGAATACAACGTGCGCCTTGGTGACCCAGAAACACAGGCAGTACTTCCACTGATGAAAAGCGATTTTGCCGCCCTCTGCTGTGCCATTGCAGAACAAAAACTTGCAGACTTTACCCTTACCTGGGAAAAAGGTTTTCAGGTGGCACCTGTTGCCGTAAGCGGCGGCTATCCCGGCTCCTACAAAAAAGGCATGGAAATCACCATTAATGACAGTGCCCTTATTGCTACTGGTGCAAAAATCTTTATTGCTGGTGCCATTGCAAACCGCCGTGGTAACAATCCCGGTACGCTGGTCACCAGTGGCGGACGCGTTCTTGCCTGCAGTGCCCATGGCGACACTTTTGACGATGCATGGGACAAGGCATACACTGCGCTTAAATCCGTACATTTTGACGGTATGCAGTACCGCAAGGACATTGGGCTTCCCGGCGCGGCAGAATCAAACTAAAAAGCAGTCTAACTGAAGAATCGGTTCTAAAAAGAAAAAGCGGTCGATTGCTTAATGCAAGTCGGCCGCTTTTTTATGCCTCTTAAAAAGCAATGCTATCTGATGTTCAGGATATCCTTGAAACCCGTAACATCAAAGATGTCCATAACTGTTTCATTTACGTTTGTAATAGTCATGCCACCCTTTTTTGCAAAGTTTTTATGGGCAGAGAGCAGTACGCGCAAACCTGCTGAAGAAATATAATCAAGCTTTGCAAAATCAACTGTCAATTCATTTACACCGTCTGCAACCGCTGCGATTTCTTTTTCCAATTCGGGAGCCGTTACTGTATCTAAACGACCTTCAACACCAATCGTAAGCGTTGTGCCATTCTGATTCTTAGTAATAGTCATACATTTACTCCTTCTAATTTAGCGACAAATCGTGCTATATATTACTTATATAAAGTATATAACTCTAGACCGCCGTTTGTCAACACCAGGGCAAACGCATTATAGATATCGTGCTTGCATATCGGCTGGACAAATGAAAT